>URWW01000006.1 GCA_900551665.1 uncultured Collinsella sp.
ACGTTCTCGTAAGCCGTGCGGTTGGGCAGGAGCTTGTAGTCCTGGAACACGGCGCCGATCTGACGGCGGAGGAACGGGATCTTGCGGTTCTTGATCTTCATGAGGTCCTGGCCCGCGACGATCACACGGCCGCTCGTGGGCTTGACGTTGCGCAGCATGGTGTTGAGCAGCGTGGTCTTGCCGGAGCCGGAATGGCCGACGAGGAAGACGAACTCACCGGGATAGATCTCGAGGTTCACATCGTCCAACGCGGGCTTGTTGGGCTGCGCAGGGTAGACCTTGGTGACATGCTCCATGAGGATAACCGGCTCGACGCCGGCCTCGCGGGCCTGACCGGCGCGAACACCGTGGTGAAGTCGGGATTGTTGGCGAGAGCGGCATCGAGGGACGCCACCTCGGCGGCCTGATCGGCGGTGACCACGGTCGGCGCAGGGCCCGCCTGCGTCGCGAAAACGCCGGGCTGGGCGCCTTCCGGGGCCGCCGGTGCGGCGGGATCCATCGGCGAGGGGATGCTCGGGCGCGGGGCCGGGGCGTCCTCGGGCGAGGGGATGCTGAACAGGGGGTTGGCGGCTGCCTGGGGCGCCGCGGCCGCCTCTGCCTGCTGCACGGGCGCGAAGCCCTCGGCCGGAACTGCGGCTGCGGCAGGTGCGGAGGCATCGAATACGGGGTGCTGGACGGGCTGCTCGAACAGGCGGTCCTGCGCGGAGGCCGAAGGCTCGGCATGCGACGGCGCGGGCGTGCCGACCTGCGGCACCTGCGGCGTCGCCGGCTCTTCGCTCGGCGTACGGAAGTGGTTACCCACTAGAGCTCCTTAGAAGTCGTGCATTTGAACTACAGACTTGGATATTTTAGCAAGATGGGGCCGCTACCATCAAAGCAACACGGCAAACGCTCCCACCTCAATTTTGGGACTGTCCCCAAATTGAGGCCTGTGGCGCGAGCTAGCCGACGGATTTGAAGCCGTAGCCGATGGCCTCGTTCACGTCGGTGATGATGAGCATCGCGTCGGCATCGTGCTCGTAGACGATGGTCTTGATGATCGAAATCTCACGGCGGCTGAGCACGAAGAACAGGACCGGGCGGTCTTTCTTGGTCCAAGAGCCCTGGGCCATGAGGCGCGTGCAGCCGCGGTCCATCGCATGCAGGATATCGTGCTCGATATCCTCAAAATGATCGGAGATGATGAATGCGGCGCGCTGGGTATTGCCGCCGTCAACGACCATATCCACCACATAGCCCATAAGCACCATGGACAGGGCCGCGTACAATGCGTTGGCAACCGAGAACACCGGTGCCGACGCCGCGCACACCGCCACGTCGATCGCCATGACCGTGGCGCCCACCGGCAGGGAGCTCTTGCGAGCGATGATCTGACCGATGGTATCCGACCCGCCGGTGTTGGCTCCGCAACGGAACACCAGACCGTAGCCGATGCCCGACACGATGCCACCCCACAGTGCCGAGAGCATGATGTCCTCGTGCTGCAGATGCAGGACGAACGGTGCGAACAGGTCGGTGAAGAAGCCGAAGAGCACAAAGCCGGTGACGGTCTGCACAACGTACTTGAGGCCACCGGAGCGCACCACTACAAGCAGCAGCAGTGCGTTCATGACGATGGTCTGCATACCGACAGGAAGGCTGATGCCGGCACGACGGCCGAGCTCAGCGATGATGGTCGCGAGGCCGGTAAGTCCGCCTGCTGCGAGACCGTTGGGAATCATGAACACGTCCGTGGCGAACGCGGCGATGGCGCAACCGAGCATGATAACCGGCAGGTCGCGCATGAATTGAGACTGGATGATGCGGTTGATGTCGATGCGCCTTGCCATGTGCCCCCACTTGCAGGTAAATTGCCAATTGTTCGCAATTCTAGCAGCGGGCACTCCATCGCGTCAAAGAAAATCGGGCGGAACGCACGAGGCACCCCACCCGAAATCATACCGTTGCGACCGGGCCGGAACCGTACCCGTCACTTACTCCGCCCGCTCGGTCGACCAGCGGTGGTACCCGATGATGAACGGGTCCAGGTCGCCGTCCTCGAGGACGCCGTCGACATTGCTCGTCTCCACGCCGCAGCGCAGGTCCTTCACCATCTGATACGGATACAGGACGTAGCTGCGGATCTGGTTGCCGAAGCCGATCTCGGTCTTGGGACCGCGAATCTCGTCGAGAGTGTCCTCGCGCTTCTGCAGTTCGAGCTCGTAGAGACGAGCCTTCAGGATCTGCATGCACGCGGCCTTGTTCTGAATCTGGCTGCGCTCGTTTTGACAGGTGACCACGATGCCCGTGGGGATGTGCGTCACGCGAACCGCGGAGTCGGTGGTGTTGACGCCCTGGCCGCCGGGGCCGCTCGCATGATAGACGTCCACACGAATGTCATCGGGCGCGACCTCGATCTGGATGTCATCGGGAAGAACGGGAATGACCTCGACGCCGGCGAAGGTGGTCTGGCGGCGCTTCTTGGCATCCGTGGGGCTGATGCGCACCAGGCGGTGCACGCCGGCCTCGGCGCGGAGCATGCCGAATGCGTCCTTGCCCTCGACCGTGATGGTGGCCCGGTCGATGCCGATGACCTCGGCGGCGGGGCAATCGTTGACCGTGACCTTCCAACCGCGGCGGGCGCAGTACTTCATGTACATCTTGAACAGCATGAAGGTCCAATCCTGGGCCTCCAGGCCACCCTGCCCGGGCTTGATGGACAGAATCGCACTGCCATGGTCGAATTCACCGGTGAACCAGCTGGAGAGTTCCATCTCATCGATGGAGTGCGTGAGCTCGGCGGCGGCCTCGGCGGCCTCGGCGACGAGCTCAGCGCCGTCCTCCTCCCCCATCTCCTCGGCGAGCTCGAGGGCGGCACGGGCGTCGGACAGGCGCTCGTGAGCGGCATCGACGAGCGCCACATCGCCCTTCACCTGCGCGAGCTCGGCCATATGCGCACGCGCCGCATCGGCGTCGTCCCAAAAACCAGGGGCGGCGCTCGCCTGCTCGAGCTCGCCCACGCGGCCGCGGGCCTCATCGATGTGAAGATACGCCTCGACCTCCGCCAGGCGCGCCTCGAGCGCGTCCAAGTCGGCCGGGGTCACGGCACTGCGGATCTCATCGACCATTAGCGGTTCCTGCCGTGACAGTTCTTGAACTTCTTGCCGCTGCCGCACGGGCAGGGCTCGTTGCGACCGACGTTGGCATACGGATCGCCGCTCTCGTCCTTTCGATAGGTGCGGACGGTGGAGCCGGCGGTGCCATCGGTGCCCTGCGGAGCACGGCCGGGGGCGGCCTGCTGCGCCGCGTGCTGCTGGATGGTCGAAGAGCCCGTGTCGCCGTCGACCTCGGCCGGGCCGCTCATGCGGACACCGGACAGGGCCGGGGCCTTCTCGGCCTCAAGACGGTTGCGAACCGCACCCGGGTCCTTGAACTCGGTGCGCAGAACGGTGCGAAGATAATCCTCGTACATGGTGTCAACCAGCATGCGGAAGGCACGGAAGGCCTCCGTCTTATACTCGACGAGCGGATCGCGCTGGCCGAAGCCGCGCAGGCCGATGCCCTGCTTGAGGTAGTCCATCTCCTGCAGGTAGCCCATCCAGCGCGTGTCGATCACGCGCAGCATGACCTGACGGTCGAGCTCGCCCATGAGGTCGGAGCCCAAACGCTCGGCCTTGGCGTCGTACATGTGCTTCACAAAGTCGAGGACCTGCTCGCACAGGGCGTTGTAGGGCGCATCTTCGAACGCGGGGGCGTCCGGGCGGCCGGTGAGCTCAACGACCCACTTGTGCAGGCCCTCGAGGTCGCGCTCGCCATCATGGGAGTCGACGGGGCAGAACTCCGTCACACAGCGGTTGATGGTGTCGCCGATGACCTCGTCGATATGGTCGGAGAGGTCCTTGCCATCCAGGATCTTGTTGCGCTCGGCGTAAATGACCTGGCGCTGCTTGTTCATGACGTCGTCATACTCGAGAACGTTCTTACGCATGGAGAAGTTGATGTTCTCGACCTTGCGCTGGGCGCCCTCGACGGCCTTGGAAATCATCTTGTGCTGGATGGGCATGTCGTCGCCCATCTCGGTTGCGACCATGAGGTTGGAGATCTTGTCCATGCGCTCGCCGCCGAACATGCGCATAAGGTCGTCCTCGAGCGAAAGGTAGAACTGGGTCTCACCCGCGTCGCCCTGACGGCCGGCACGGCCGCGAAGCTGGTTGTCGATACGACGAGATTCGTGGCGCTCGGTGCCAATGACGGTCAAACCGCCAGCCGCGACAACACGATCGTGCTCGGCACGGCACATGGCGGCCATCTTGTCGCCGATCTGCTCGCGCTTGAGGGCGATATCGGCGAGCTGCTCGGCGGTGATGTCGATGCTGAGTTCCTGCAAGCCGGCGAGCATGAGCGGGAAGCCCTCGCGCTCGGCGGGCTCACCCATGCGCTCGGCACCGCGCTCGATGCCATCCACGAGCTCCCAGTTCGCCTCGCGCAGGATGCGCTCGACAACCGTGGCGTCCACGCCGAAGTCGAAGCCCATGAGCTCCTCGACGGTCATCTCCTCGGCATTGCCGCCGAGCAAGATGTCCGTACCACGACCGGCCATGTTGGTGGCGATGGTCACGGCGCCCAGGCGACCGGCCTGAGCGACGATCTGAGCCTCGCGCTCATGGAACTTGGCGTTCAGGACCTCGTGCTTGATGCCGCGCTTGTTGAGCAGGCGAGACAGACGCTCGGAGCTCTCGATGGACACGGTGCCCACCAAGACAGGCTGACCGGCAGCGTGGCGCTGCTCAATCTCATCGGCGACCGCGTTGAACTTGGCGTCGATAGTGCGGTACACCAGGTCGTCGTGATCGACGCGAGCGACAGGGCGGTTGGTGGGGATGACCTGAACGGGCAGGTTGTAGATCTCGCGGAACTCGGCGTCCTCGGTGATGGCCGTACCGGTCATGCCGGAGAGCTTGTCGTAGAGGCGGAAGTAGTTCTGGAAGGTGATGGTGGCCAGCGTCTGGTTCTCCTCGCGAACCAGCACGCCCTCTTTGGCCTCGATGGCCTGATGCAGGCCCTCGGAGTAACGACGGCCCTCCATGATGCGGCCGGTGAACTCATCGACGATCTTGACCTCACCGTTGGTCACCACGTACTGCTTGTCGCGATGGAACATGTACTGGGCTTTGAGCGCCTGCTGCAGATGGTTGACGAGGGCGCCGGACAGATCGCTGTAGATATCCTCGATGCCGAGGCGCTGCTCGATCTTCTTCAGACCCTGCTCGGTGGCGGCGATGGTGTGCTTGGCCTCGTCCATGACGAAGTCACCGGTGGCCTCGACCGCCTCGCCGGAAAGCATGTCGAAATTGGCCTCCTCGCCCTGAGTGAGGCCGCGGACGGCGCGGGCGAAGTCCTTGTAGGTGCTGGCGCTCTTGGTGCCGGCACCGGAGATGATGAGCGGGGTTCGGGCCTCGTCGATGAGGATGGAGTCGACCTCGTCGACGATGGCGAAGGCATGGCCGCGCTGAACTCGCTGACCGGCGCGCAGAACCATGTTGTCGCGCAGGTAGTCGAAACCGAACTCGGAGTTGGTGCCGTATGTGACATCGGCATCGTAAGCGCGGCGTTTCTGATCGAGCGGCATGCCGTTCTGCAACAGACCGACCTCGAGCTTGAGGAAGCGGTAGATGTGACCCATCCACTCGGAGTCGCGCTTGGCGAGATAGTCGTTGACGGTGACGATATGGACGCCCTTGCCGGCGAGCGCGTTGAGATAGCCGGCAAGCGTGGAGACGAGGGTCTTGCCCTCGCCCGTCTTCATCTCGGAGATCATGCCGTCATGCAGGGCCATTCCGCCGATGAGCTGCACGTCGAAGTGGCGCAGGCCGAGTGTGCGGCGAGAGGCCTCACGCACAACGGCGAAAGCATCGGGCAACAGGTCGTCGAGGGTCTCCCCCGCTGCGAGGCGCTCGCGCAGGACCCTCGTCTGATCCTGGAGCTCCTCGGAGTCCATGGCCTGGTACTTGGGCTCGAGACCGTTGATGACGTCGACGGTCTTCCAATAACGCTTCAAATCCTTGTCGGCGCCGAAGGAGAGCAGCTTAGAAACGAATCCCATTTGGTTTCCTCTTCACGATGACCCATGCACACGCACGCGAAGCATCCGCATGCTGCTATGCATGGGGCATAGACACAATTAAGGAAACTTTAGCCAAATGGAACGCATACTATGCGCAAGATATACGTCCTCACAAAATCGACCCCACAAGACGCCGAAAAGCCGCCACGGCGCATGAATCGGCGGTGCATTTTGCATCACGTCGCAAGCGCCCCGCGTTTTGTTGCAGTGCGGCGGCACGGCGTGAAGTATCATGCTCGCTCACTGCGACAGAATACGAGGTAGACGCCTCGCTCGCACAGCGGTCTACTCGGCAACCCCCTCGGCCACTGCAACAAAACGCAAAACGCCCCGCACCAGGCACTCCTGATACGGGGCGTTTTGTCTCAACGCGAGCGATACGCGGGCGAGTTACTCGGCAGCAGCCTCGGTCTCGACCTCGGCCTCAGCGGCGGTCTCCTCGACAGGAGCCTCCTCAGCCTTCTTGGCGGCCTCAGCGGCAGCCTTCTTCTCGTACTCAGCGGCACGCTTGGCCTTCTCGGCGAGCTTGGCCTCGCGCTCGGCGGCCTTCTTGGCAGCGGCCTCCTCGGCAGCGGCCTGCTTGGCGGCCTTCTTGGCGGCCTCGCGCTCGAGGGCGGCCTGGGCGGCGCCACCGAACTTGTCGGCGAAGCGCTGGACGCGTCCACCGGTGTCGACGAACTTCTGCTGGCCGGTGTAGAACGGGTGGCACTCGTTGCAGAGCTCGACCTGGATCTCGGACTTGGTGGAATGGGTCTTGAAGGTGTTGCCGCAGCTGCAGCGCACCGTGCACTCCACATACTCGGGATGGATGCCAGACTTCATGGCAGGGCTCCTCTTCTGGTCGCGTCCTGGTTACCGACCAGGACAAAGGGGTGACTTGGTTTCCGAACAAGTCAAAATAGCTTGTCAATGTTACCACACCGACAAGGAAAGGGGACGGGCGCACAAAAGCACCACGTCCCCTTGGCCGCTTGACTCGAACTGGCTTCTGCTCGATCGCCAGCCTTTAACGACGGCGGCGCTTGGCGCCAGCGGCCACGAGGCCCATGCCGCCAACGAGTGCCGTACCGACCATGGCCATCGAGACATCGCCAGTTGCGACCAGCTTGTCGTCCGATTGACCAGAGGGCTTGGAGCTCGGCTTGTTAACGGGCTTGTCGCCGGGCCTATCGCCAGGCTGCTGCTCGGGACCCGGCAGCGGCTCGGGCTCAGGCTCGGGACCGGGGTTCGGGGTCACCTTGGTGAACTTGGCGACGAGCGTCAGGTCCTCGGTGACGGGCGTGGAGAAGTCGTACTTCTTCTCGCCCAGGAACCAACCGTCAAAGGTGTAGCCGTCCTTCTTGGGCGCGGTGGGCTCGGCGACGGTCTTGCCGTCGACGACCTCGGCCGTGGAAACCGCCTCGTCGTCGACCATGAAGGTCACCGTGTGCTTGGTGGGAGCGGGCGGGACGATCGGGTCCCCGCCGATGCGCTTGTAGCGGGCCTCGAGGGCCACGTTGTGATCGGCCGCGACCTTGTAGGAGGCGTCGGTGGAAACCGGCTCCTTGGAGCCCGGGACGAACCAGCCGACGAACTCCAGGCCATCGACCTGCTCGGCGGTCAAGGTGACGGCGGTGCCGCCCTTGACCTCGGCACGGTACACGGGCTTGGACGCATCGAGGTCCTCAGCGCTACCGGCGATCTGGCCGGCGGCCTTGCCGGTCGCGAGGTCGAGCGCGCCGTCGGTGCCGGCGGCATAGCTCTTGCCGTGGGCGTAGACGGTGTTGGTGCGGGCCGGGGTGTTGGCGATATCGAACTCGGAGACGGCGACGTACTTATGCCCACCGTGCTCATTGGCATCGGTGATCTCCAGGCGGACACCGTAAACCGTCTGCTCGTCGAAGGTGAACGTCTTCTTCTTAGAGTCGGCACGGAAGACCTGATCGGTCGCAACGGTCTTGTACTCACCGTTCGCGGTGGTCTTGACCTTCAGGGTCGCCTTGGTGATGAAGCCGCTGCCCACATCGCCGCGAGGCGTGAAGGAGAACTGCGTGATGTCATAGCCCTTATCGAAGTCGAACTCGGCATAGATCATCTTGGAGACCTTGAGATCGCCGTTGACGTTCTCGGCGGTGACGGACTGCCAGTTGGAGTGCCAGATGGTGGCCGGGTTGCCGTCGAGCGCATGGCTCAGGTGGCCACCGGCCGACTCGCCCGTCTGGGTCCAGGAGTTGGTGCGGGCCTGCCACTTCGCCTTGTTGTACTGATCGACCGGCTTGTCCGTCGAGGCGGACGCGACCTTGATGTTGTCGATCTCGGCGGCGATACCGCTGGTCTTGGAGCCGATGCGCTGCAGCGGCAGGGTGAACGTGGAGTTGCCGATGCCGTCCTTGGTGACGCGCTTGGCGAACTCGTTGTAGAAGCTGCCGGTTGCCTCGCCGATGGTCTCGCCGTCGACCTTGAGGGTCGTCTTTTGCGTGGCGGTCACGATCTCGACGTGGACCTTCTTGCCCACCGGGAGCTTGTAGTCGAAGTAGTAGTTGTACAGCTCGCGGGTGAAGCCGAGCTTGCCGTTGTCCATCACGCGGATATCGAGCGTGCCGTAGGGGGCGTCGGCCTCGAAGAGGATGTCGCCGGGGCAGGCCGGGCGCGTCAGCTCGATGTCGAAGGACAGGCTGGTGCCGGTGCCGATCTTGTCGAGCGGGCTCTCCACGTAGGAGGCACCGCCGGCGAGGTTGAGCTTGCCGTTCTCGACCGTGGCGTTCTTGCCGGCCTTGAGGTCGCGGCCGTTTTTGCTCGCGTCGACGAGGTTACCCTCAAACTCATACTCGGCATACGTGTCACCGGTCTTGGAAGCCTTGGAGTGCGGGTTCACGCGCGGGGCGTCGCCGGTCTTCTTGACGATGTTGTACAGGTTCTCATGACCCGCATTGCCCTGGCCCTTTTCCTGGCCGGTGGGCGCCCAGTTGTTCTCGGCGTAGACAGGCAGTGCGTCGAAGAAGCGGGCATATTCGTCTGCCTCGGACAGGCCGCAGGCATTCGTGTCGATGTTGTCGTTCCAGATGGCGAAGCCGGCGCCCAAGATCCTCGGATCGCTGGAAGGCAGTACGGTGTTGCCGAACTTGTTGGGATCAAGCGAGTTGTAAACGTCCTTCGTATCTAGGTAGTCGCCGTACGCACCACGGCTACCGCCACCGTTGGGCACCATGTAGTTGGGGTTGTCCAGGATGTTGATGAGCGAGAAGCCCTTGTCGAACATGCGCTTGGGGTTGGCCCAGCCAAGGGACCAGATGTCCATCTGGACGCCCTCGCCGCTCGCGGGCTCGGTGCCGCCGCCGGCAAGCCATCCACTATCGAAGCTGCCCCAAATACGCGGCGTGTGACCGCTGCCCAGCAAGTGCGGCACAAGGTCGTTATAGAACTCGCAGTAGGACGGACGACCGTTAGGGATGATGAACTCATCGGCGCCGACGTGCACCACGGTGTCCTTGTCGAACACGGGATTCGCACCCGTGGTGTAGTCGTCGAAGATGTCACGGATGAGCTTGCGGGCCTCGGGCTTGCGGACATCAAGGTGGTCGATGGCCGAGCGGTTCTTACCAGCGGGCGACGTCGTGACCGTCTCACCCTTAACGCCGAGCTCGGGCCACACGCGGGTAAAGGCCACAGCGTGGGCAGGCATGTCGATCTCGGGCACGATGTTCATGCCCAAGCTGCGCTGAACCTTGATGAAGTCACGCATATCATCCTTGGAGATGCTGTAATCCTTGGCAGTGGGCGATACGCCCTTGTTGGACATGCCAGACTCCAGGCGGAACGCGCTGTAGGCGCCCCAGTGATTTGCCTCATCCTTGCCGTAGTTCTCTAGGAAAATCAGGTTATCCGAGAGGTGCAGCTGCAGGTCGTTCATCTTGTAGTAGCGCATGGTGCGGGCGGCGTTGCCCACCATCTCCAACGAGATGGGCTTGCGCGCGATGTCCCACATGAAGCCGCGGACCGGGAAGCGCGGGTAATCGCGCATCTCGCCTACGGGGAAACCGTCGGCATCGGTCTTGGTCATCTGCAGGATGGTCTGCATGGCGTACATGTTGCCGGTGATCGCGGGCGCGGTGACATCGATGCGGTCGCCTTGAATCTGCATGGCGTAACCCTCTTCACCGAGGAGCTTGTCGCCAGCGGGGTCGCCGAGCGTGAAGTTGAAGGCACCGGCCTTGGCAGCACTCTGGGAGGCCGCAAGCGTCTTACCCGTGAAGTCCTTGTAGTCCGCGACGAACTCGTCGACGACGGACTTGAGGCTGGCATCGCTGTAAGTCACGGCGGTCAAGGCGTCCAAGCCGAGCTTGTCGGTGGAGCTGGAGAACCACTCCTGGATCTCGGGCACGACGGTGGGCTTGGCGTTGCCCTGGGCGGGGGTGGTGGTCCCCTTCACCTCATAGGTGATGTCGTTGGTGATGGCCTGCTCGCGGGTACCCTCCTTGGAGACCTTCCAGGAAACCTGCACGAGCTTGTCGGTCAGCGGGTGATGGACGGCGCCCCCCTTACCGATGACCTGCTCGAAGTCGGCACCGTTGAGCTCAATGGTAAAGCCGGTGGGGACCTCGGGCGCCTCGATCTGGGCGACGTCGGCGGCGACGGCCTGGTTGCCCATACGATTAAGCTTGCTGACGACGCCTTCGAGCGTTTCGTTCACGGTCTGCACGTTGGTGTAGGCCTCGAGCTCGACGACGGACACGCCGTTCCACTGGTTTTGCGAAGACACCGTGGCGATGTCGAAATTGGTGAGGCGAATCTTCTTGGCGACGATGGGGGCCTCGAGCGTCACGCGAACACGGGGCTCGTAGCCAGAGCCGTTCTGAGCGTTCGAGACCGTTTTGGCGCGGATCCAATCGGAGGAACCAGGAGCCTGGTACTGGATATCGAACGCCTTGACGTTGCTCGGCTTGACATAGACGGTGCGGTCCTCGAACTCGACGTCGAGGAAGCCGATCTTGGAGGTCGCCTTGAGGTCGACCTCAAGGTAGGTGCTCGTGTTGTTGTCGGGCTTGGCGGTGCCGCTCGACCAGCGGGTACCGCGTTTGCCGTCGATCGCCTTGTCGGCGCCGAAATTGTCAGTCTCAGACGCACTCGCCTTCGCGGTCGCGCCCTGGACATGGTTGACGTCCTCGGTGTCCACGGCGTCGACCTGCTCGTTGGAGTAGGCCTCGAACTCGGCGACGGAGACGCTGTTCCATTCAGTGCTGCCCTTGAGCACATCGAACTTGGTCAGGCGCACAGCCTTGGCGTTGATCGGTTGGTCGAGCTTGAGCTTCACGACGGCCTCGTAACCGCCGCCCTCGACCGTCTGCGTGCGGCTGAACTCGGTGGCCTTCCGCCACGGGCCATCGTCGGTCTCCTTGTACTGGAGTTCGAATCCCTTCACATTGCTCGGCGTAGGCGGGGCGCCTTCGGCACGGGTCTCAAAGATGATCTTGAAATACGACAGGCGCGTGGGCTTGGCAAAGGTCGCCTGCAGATAGGTGCTCTCATCCTTGGCGGGCAGCTCGTCACTCGTGGACCAACGGCTGTCATGATGGTCCCCAGAGTCGTCCTTGCCGTCAGCGGCCTTGTCGGCGGTGAACTTGCCCTCGTTGGGCGCCGCAGACATGTGCGTACCTTGGCTGCGGACGTGATTGACGTTTTGCGTCTCCACTACCTCGCCCGCCGCAAACGCGCTAAGCGGCAGCCATGCCGAACACAGCAGCGCGACGGCAAATGCAAAAGGCACCCACCTCCTTTGCGTGGATGCCTTGATTACCTTCTTCATAACTCGCGTCTCCTTTCCCCTCAGGGAGCTCGATCGACAGAATCTGTAGGATTATCGAGCACCGTAGCGAAAAAGAAGCCTTGAGCCAAGTATTTCCTATTAACGTAGTTAGATTATCGGTAAGTGGACTGGTGGTGCGCCGCCTACCCCGCGATGCAGCCGCGGCGCTTGGCGCGCTTGTCCAGCGGGATGTACTCGCCAGACTCGAGCACCGAGCGATATGCCGGGCGGATGATGCGGTGGGCGCAAATAAGCTCCTCCATGCGATGGGCGGCCCAGCCAGCGGTACGGGCGACGGCGAACAGCGGCGTGAACATGGCCTCGGGAATTCCAAGCATCTTGTAGATAAAACCGGTGTACAAGTCGATGTTCGCGCAGATGGGCTTGGTGGTGCCGCGGACATCGACCATCACCTGAGGCGCGAGCTTCTCGATGCGCTCAATGAGCTCGAACTCCGCCCCCATGCCCTTGGCGTTCGCAAGGCCGCGGGCGTAGCGCTTGCACAGCACTGCACGCGGGTCGGAAAGCGTGTAGACCGCATGGCCCATGCCGTAGATGAGGCCGCTGCCATCAAACGCCTGACGACGCAGAATCTTTTCGAGATAGGCGGCCAGCTCGTCTTCGTTCTCCCAGTCACCAACGTTGGCGCGGATGTCCTCGTGCATCGCCATGACCTTGGCGTTGGCGCCGCCGTGACGCGGGCCCTTGAGCGATCCGATCGCCGCGGCATAAGCGGAATACGCATCCGTACCGGAACTCGAAAGCACGCGGCAGGCAAAGGTAGAGTTGTTGCCGCCGCCGTGCTCGGCGTGGAGCATGAGCATGACATCGAGGAGCATGGCCTCCTCGTGCGTGTAGCCGTCCTCCCCTCGCAGGATCTGCAGGATCGCCTCCGCCGTCGAGAAGCCCGCCTCGGGGATGGGAACCGATGCGCGTTTGCCGCTCACCTGGGCGCTATGGAAGGTCTGCGCGAACGCAGCCAGACGCGGCAAACGGGACAGCAGCGAGATCGCGACGTCGACCTCGTGCTCGGGCGTGATGCTGTCGGGGTCCGCATCAAACGCGTACAGCAACAGGACGGCGCGCTGGAGCGCATTCATGATCGACGGACTCACCGTGGTGATGGGGAACTGGCGGACGAACTCACTCGACAGGTGACGGTAGGCGCCGAGACGGCCGTTGAAGTCATCAAGCTCCTCGGCAGTCGGCAGCTCCCCGGTGATGAGCAGGTAGGCGACCTCCTCGTAACCGAAGCGGCCCTCAGCCTGCGCATTGGTGATGAGGTCCTCGATGTCGTAGCCGCGCAGAATCAAATGACCCTCATCGGGCACGACCTTGCCGTCGACGCGCTTGTAGCCATGGACATCGGAGATGCGCGTGAGACCGGCCACGACGCCGGAGCCGTCCGCGTTGCGCAGGCCGCGCTTGACGTCGTACGCGCGGAAGATGTCCTCGCCGTACTCCTCCGAGGGAATGTCGTGATACAGGCGCTCCGACGCATCATCCACGCGGCGGCTCGCCTCGTAGTCGAGGACGAGACGGCTCAGGTGGTCGTCGAAGCGATAGTAGATGTTGTGCGCGTCATAGGACATGGCGGGGCTCCTTATTTGGCAAGAGCCCCGGCACGGAGCCGGGGCGGGCTGTGCGAGTCTGGCGGGGGTCGCGCGCGGGGGCGCGAGGCCCAGGCCGAAACGCCGTTACAGGCGATACATGAACTGGAAGACGTCCTCGCGCTGCATCTCGACGGTCACGCCGAGCTCCTCGCCGGCGGCGACGAGCCTCTCTTGGAGCTCGGTGAAATCGAGGGCGGCTGTGGAGGCGTCGGCGATGAGCGTCATGGTGAAGATGTCCTCGATGATGCTCTGGGTGATATCGCGGATGTCGACGTTCGCATCGGAGAGAACGCGCGTCACGCCGGCGACGATGCCGGGACGGTTCTTGCCGAGGACGGTGATGACGACGCGGCTGGAAGAGGTCTCTGCCATGAGGGGTCCTTTCGGGTGGGCGCGCCAGCGGCGCGCATCTTGCGATCAGCCTTGGGGCGGCACGCACTCCATTGCGGTGCAGTGTTTCTAGTCTATCCGATTTCCCGCCCAACCACGCACACTCCATGGCGGGAAGGGCGGGGGCGTTCATCGCAGGGACTCGAGCAGGCGGAGCATCTCCCCTTGCACCGCGTGCTCGATATTGCTGCCGACCACGCGGTCCGCGACCGCGCGCAACGCGGGGCGGCCGTTCGCCATGGCGCAACCCGTGCCCACGAACCTGATGATCTCGTAGTCGTTCATCGCATCGCCGAAGGCCATGACCTCGGAGGCGTCGATACCGCGATGCGCCATCACCTGCGCCACGCCAGAGGCCTTCGAGATGCCGGGCTGCATGACGTCGATATAGGAGCTGCCCGAAGGGGCGAAGGTGAACAGGGACCCGAGTTCGCGCTGGAGCACATAGGCGTTGTCCATCACGTTGCCGTCGTCGCAGAAGATGCTCGCCTTGATGATGCTGACCTCGGGCGAGGGGAGCTCGTAGATGCGCTCGACGTTGGGAAGGTCCTTGTCGACCTCGCGGACGAACTTGTCCTCATCGTCGAGCAGATAGGATTTGGTGCGGTCGAACAGCGCCAGATGCATGTTGGGGAACATGGCGACCGTCTTGGCGAGGCGGCGTATCGCCAAGTGCGAGTACACCTCGCGGTCGATCTGCACGCCGTCGGCAAACACCTGGGCGCCGTTGGAGGCAACGAAGTCCATGCGATCCCTCACGGGACCGAAGAACTCGCAGAGACGGTCGTATCGGCGTCCCGAGCTCGCGACGAAGCGGACCCCGCGCTCACGCAGCGCGATGATGAGGTCGAACGTCTCCGGCGGGACGAGGCCGTCTCCGTCGAGCAGGGTGCCGTCCATATCGGAGGCGATGAGTTTGATCTTGCCGGCCATTTGCACACCCTCTCAGAATGAAATACAGGTCCGAGCGCCGACATCCCCGCATGCGGGGGGGGCGACGCCTTTCGTCAGGGTACCCAGCGGGACGCCGCATGAGCCGCATCACGCCAAACCAACCGCAAAGCCCCATCGCGGGCGCGCCTTCCAATGAGGCGGGGCCTACGCGTAGCTGAACGTGGACACGTCGAACATGCCCTCTGGACGGATGCGCAGCGTCGGGATGACCGGCAGGGGCAGGAAGATCATGCCCATGATGGGATCGAGCGGCGGCTCGACCCCCATCGCGCGGGCGGCCCCCATGAAGGCGTCGTGCTCGTGCGCCACCTCCTCGGCGTCCTTGTCACTCATGAGGCCGCCGAGCGGCAGCTCGATCTTGGCAACGACCTCCTCATCGCGCACCAAGACGAAGCCGCCCTGCCCCACCGCCCGAACGGCGGCGAACATGTCCGCGGGATTGTCTCCCACCACGCACACGTTGTGGGAGTCATGGCCGATGGTGCTCGCAATGGCGCCGTTCGTTATGGTGAAACCGCGCACCCAGCCCCGACCGATGTGCCTGCCCGCCAAGCCAACGCCCGCGGGGCCATCGCCATCCGCGCCGGCGCGCTGGGCCTCAACGCCGCGGCCGTGGCGCTCGATCAGCATGATGCGGCGCAGGCCCCCGTCGGACTCGGGATGTGCGGCTCCGGTGACGGCGTTGCCGGGAATCACGTCGATGACGGCCTCGCCGGGACGGAACGCATAGGAGAACACGTCGGGCGAGAGCTCGGGAAGGCGGACGGAGCCGCGCAGACGGCGCTCGAGCTCGTCCAGGGACGGGTCGGCCGGTCCGATGGAGCCCACGAAGACCCCGCCCTCGGCGACGAGCTCGCCCGCGCTGTATACGCGATGCGGGGCGGTCGTGAACGCGAGGTCGTCGAGCAGCAGGATATCGGCGCGCTTGCCCGGGGCGATGGCGCCGCGACGCTCGAAGGCGCTCGGGAACCCATGATCGAACCCGAATACATCCGCCGTGGAGAGCGTGGCCATGGAAACGGCGAGCACTGGGTCGATACCGGCCTCGACGGCCTCGCGGCAGGCGTTGTCGATCATGCCGACGTTGAGCGCGTCCGACGGGGCGCGGTCGTCCGTGGCGAAGCAGCAGCGGCGTGCGAGCGCCGGGTTATCGAGGATGATCGGCGCGAGGTTGGCGAGGTCGTGACTGCAGGTGCCCTCGCGCAGCATCACGTACATGCCGCGGGAGAGCTCGTCGAGCGCCTCGTCCACGCCCGTGTTCTCGTGGTCCGCGATGATGCCGGAGGCGACGTACGCGTTGAGGTCGTTGCCGGCCGCCATGGGGGCGTGGCCGTCCACCTGCCCGGAGGACGTCCCGGCGCCCGCGGCGATGCGCCGGCAGGTCTCCTCGTCGGCTCCGTACACGCCGGGAAGGTTCATCATCTCGCCCAAGCCGAAAATGGCGCCGGGATGCTCCTCCATGAAGGCCTCCATGTCGGCGGCGGCGATCACCGCGCCGGCCTGCTCGTCGGGCAGGGCGGGGACGCAGGAGGGCATCATGAACTTGATGTCGAGCGGGGCACGCCGCGCGTCCTCGATCATGAAGGCGAGACCGTCGAGGCCGCACACGTTGGTGATCTCATGGCTGTCGGCGATGGCGGTGGTGGTGCCGCGGGCAAGCGCCATGCGGGCGTATTCGGCCGGACGGATGTTGGAGCTCTCGATATGCAGATGACCGTCGATGAACCCGGGGGCGAGGTACCGCCCGCCGCAGTCGACGACGCGCGCCGACTCCCATGCGGGGACGGAGGCGTCCTCGCAATCGCGGCCCTCGAACAGCACACCGGCGATGCAGCCGCGCTTCACCGCGACCTGTCCGCGCACCGTGCGCAGACGGTACACGTCGACGATCCGCGCGTTCACGAACACGAGGTCCGCCGGATCGCGACCCTCCGCCGTGTCGATCAGAGCCCGCATCAGTTCGACCAGATCGAGTTCCATATCTCTCGCACCCGCCCTTCGCACACACTGGCATTTCACCCATGGTACCCAAATGCGCGATGTGCGGGCAGTCGCACGGAACGCGGCCTACTCCCCCTCGGGCTCTTCCCCGTCCGTGGTCTCGGCGATGATATAGCGCGGACGCCCCTTGCTCTCAAGATAGATACGGCCCACGTACTCGCCCACCACGCCGAGCGAGACCATAACGAGGCCGCCCACGAACCAGATGGAGATCATGAGGCTCGACCAGCCCGCGACGACGCGCCCGGCGAAGGCCTGCACCAAGGTATATCCCATCATCAGCAACGTGACGACGAGGGAGATGACGCCGAGCATCGTGACCCACCTGATGGGCTTGATGGAGAACGACGTGATGCCCTCGAGGGCGAAGGAGATCATCTTGCCGAGTGGGTACTTGGATTCGCCGGCGAAACGCTCCGCGCGGACGTAGTACACGACGTCGGTGCTGAAACCGAGCGCCGGGACGATGCCGCGCAGAAAGAGGTTCACCTCGCCGTAGCGCGAGAGGGCCCTCAGGGAACAACGGCCCATGAGACGGTAGTCCGCGCTGTTCGAGACCATCTCGACGCCGAGCCACGCCATCAGGTCGTAGAACATGCCAGCGGTGCCGCGCTTGAACGCGGTGTCCGTATCGCGATTCGAGCGGACGCCGTAGACGATCTCCGCACCGGCGACGTGTTTCGCCAGCATCTCGTCTATCGCATCGACGTCGTCCTGCAAGTCGGCATCGAGGGAGACCGCGCAGTCGAAGCCGCGGTCGAGTGCCTCCATGAGGCCGGCGTACAGGGCGTTCTGATGTCCCTCGTTATGGGCGAAGCAGATTCCCGAGAACCAGGGCCGGGATGCGGAGGCCCCCAGCGCCGCGGGGTCTTCGTGCAAGGCGCGTATCAGCTCCCACGTGCGATCGCGGCTGCCGTCGTTCACGAACAGCACGCGGCTGTCCTCGGCAATCAGCCCGCGCCCCAACAGTGAGTCGAGCTTTGCCGCGAGGCGCCTGCTCGTCTCCGGGAGCACTTCCTCCTCGTTGTAACACGGCACGACGACGCACAGGCGCGGCGCTGCGAGACGGGCATCCTCGGTGGTCATATCAGGCATCTCCTTATGAAAACGGCGCGAACCTTCGTTCGCGCCGTCGCGTTTCAGGTTATCGCACATGCATTTTACGCCAAAGGGAATCTCGGCACGCAGGCCGGCCCCCTTACGCCAGGCGGGCGAACTTGCGCTTGCCGACCTGCAAGACCGTGCCGGGCTTGAGGGCCGCCGGGTCCACGTTGTAGGTCTTGGGTGCAACGACCTCGCCGTCGAGCTTGACGCCGCCGCCGTCGATGTCGCGACGGGCCTGGCCGGCGCTCGGGACCAGGCCGGCGGCCTGCAGCACGGCGGGCAGGTACACGAGGCCCTCGTCGTTGACGGAGATCTCGACGGAAACCTCGGCGATGTCGGTGGGCAGGTCGTGGTTCTTGTGCACGCGGTCGAACTCGGCCTCGGCTACCACGGCGTCCTCGGCGGAGTGATAGGTGGTCACCAGGTCGCGGCCGAGGGCGCGCTTGAGCTCGTAGGGGTTGGCGGAGCCGTCGGCCAGCGCGGCATCGATGGCGTCGACCTCGGCAGGCGCGAGCGAGCTTGCCAGGCGATAGTACTTGCCGATCATCTCGTCCGGAATCGACATGGTCTTGCCGAACATGTCGGCCGGCGCATCGGTGAGGCCGATGTAGTTGCCGTAGGACTTGGACATCTTGCGGGTGCCGTCGGTGCCCTCGAGCAGCGGCATGGTGAGCGCGATCTGGGGCTCCATGCCCATCTTCTCCATGAGCTCGCGACCGGCCAGCAGGTTGAAGAGCTGGTCGCTGCCGCCCATCTCGACGTCGGCCTCGATCTTGACCGAGTCGTACGCCTGCATGATGGGATACAGGAACTCGTGCAGAGCGATGGGCGTCTGGGACTGGTAGCGCTTGGTGAAGTCATCGCGCTCGAGGATGCGGGCGACGGTGAACTTGGAGGCGATGGAGAGGAGCTCCTTGAGGTCCATGGGGAACATCCAGTCGCCGTTGTGGACGATGGTCGTCTTCTCGGGGTCGAGGATTTTCATGGCCTGGGAGACGTAAGTCGCGGCGTTGGCCTCGACCTCCTCCTGGGTGAGCTGCGGGCGCGTGGAGTTCTTGCCGGACGGGTCGCCGATGGTGGCGGTGCCGTTGCCGATGATGAGGGTCACGCGGTGGCCGAGGTCCTGGAACTGGCGCATCTTGCGCAACGGGACGGCATGGCCGAGGTGAAGGTCCGGGCTCGTGGGGTCGACGCCCAGCTTGATGTTGAGCGGCACACCGCGCTCGAGCTTCTTCTTGAGGTCGGCCTCGGGCACGATCTTGGAAGCGCCGGAGGTGATGATGCGCATTTGCTCGTCTACGGGCAACATGAGATGCACCTTTCCTGGAGGGTCATAGCACCCTCGCCGCGACCGCGCCCGGATGGCGCGAACGGGCGGTGCTGAGAAACGACAGATTGGTTAAGTGTAGCCGAATTGCTCGAGCGTCTGCAATCACCTCGGGATCCACGGCCTCCACCGCCCCGGGCTCATCCCAGGGCCGCATCACGTGCGATACAGGCGCGTCCTCCCCTTCTCGTCCACGCGCACGGCGAGGCGGGCCCCGGAGCGCTTGCGGTCGAGCTCGACGAGGAAGCGCTCGCCCGCCTGACTCGCGAGGCGGCGCGGGCAGGTGGGGCAATGGTTCGAGCACGGCCCCTCCGCGGTGAGCAGGCAGTGCTCCGTGACCATGAGGGGCGTGGAGCCGTCGGGCGCGATGTCGATGACGCCGCGAGCCGGGCCATGGGCGCCGCCCCCCTCGGCAGATTCGGAGGGAGGCGCCCCCTCGGGCCCGCCGTAATGCGAACGGACGGCCTCGAGGTCCGCGGGCGCGAGCTCCTCGGGCAGCCAGACGCGCCGGGCGCCGAGGCCGACCAGGATGCGGGCCGTCTCGGCGTTCCACACCTGCAACGGCGGCGCCGCCTCCCACGGGACGCCGGACTCCAGCACCGCCGGGATCTGACCGATGTTGCGGACCACGACGGCGCTCGCGCGGCCGCGCGAGACACGGGCGCAGGCAGCCTCGACATCCGCGAGGTCATCCCGGCGGCAGACCTCTCCGAGGTCCACGACGTCCCGCGCCTGCGGCACCTCGTGGACGGTCGCGATCTGCCACGCTGTCACAGCCTGGCATTTCGCGACCATTTTCTCACCTTTTTCCGCCGTTTTTTGGTCGCGATTCACCACGCTGTCACAGCCTGGCACATCCCGACCATTTCCTCGACGGCGGCGGGCATGGGCGAAGCGAGCGGGTTCGGCGGGCACGCAATCGACACCCGACTCGGCGACGGCGATCCCGCCACGTCCGGTACCGGCTTCCGCGACGTCGAGGCGCGCGCCGAACGCCGCGCCCTCGGATTCCGCGGCGGCAAGGCGGGCCTCCTCTTCGCGCATCTCCCGCACCGCCGCCTCGGTCTCCGCGATCATTCCCGCGGAACGGACCACGTGGACCGCGCTTCCTGCCTCGACCTTGCGCTTGCACGGGATGAGGACCTCCTCGCCCGCCGCGATGTCGCGCGGGGACGCGACGATCGGCCATCGTTTGGGCACGTCTGCGGGGGCATCGGGCCCGGGGGTCGACCGAATCTCGAGCATGTCCCCGCACGACACCGATCGGCCGAACGACACGAGCGCGCCCTCATGGCAGGGCCTCGCGACGAAGCCGACGCGTAGCCCCTGGTTGATCGCCCGCTCCACGCTCATGAGACCCGCTCCGGCCGCGGAATGGCCCCCATCCAGATAGGCCGAGGTGAACCCGCGGCTGAACGACCGCGCCAAGCGGGACTCCAGCTCATCGAGCTCCGCCTCCCCGAGCGGCCTTCCCGCCATCGCCGCATCCAGGGCGGTGCGGTAGCAGCGCACGACGTTGTAGACGTAATCGGGGCTCTTCATGCGCCCCTCCACCTTGAATGCCGAGATTCCCGCGTCCAACATCTCCGCGATGTGCCGGATGCCCAGGTAATCGCGCGGGCACAGCAGCCGATCGCCCTCGACGCGCGCCCCCGCCGCCCGTCCGCGATCCCACGCGCCGCCCGCGAGCACCCGATCCGAGGCGTCCCGCAGCTCGTAGGCCAGACGGCACGGCTGCGTGCAGTCGCCGCGGTTGGCCGAACGGCCCCGCAGGAGGGCGGAATACGAGCAGGCCCCGGAATAGCAGATGCAGATCGCACCGTGGCAGAACGCCTCGATCTCGACGCCCGTCCGCGCGAGCGCGGCGAGCTCGGCCACCGACAGCTCTCGGGCGCAGGTCACGCGCTCCACCCCGAATTCCCGCGCGGCGAGACGGACCGCGGCGGCGGACTGGGCGCCCGCCTGCGTCGAAAGGTGCAGCTCCGCCTCGGGCAACTCCGCCCTCAGGCGGGCGATGAGGCCCAAATCCGCCACGATGAGGGCGTCCGCACCGGCCTCGAGCGCGCGGGCGGCCAACGCCACGGCGTCATCGAGCTCGCCGTCGCGGACGTAGACGTTGAGCGTCACGTACACCCGTGCGCCGTGGGAGTGCGCGAGCACGCATGCCGCCTCGAGCTCGCCGATCGTGAGGCCCGCATTCGCGGCGCGGGCGCTGAATGAACCGAGCCCCACGTAGACGGCATCGGCGCCGGCGGCGATCGCCGCGCGGAACGCATCCGGGGTGCCCGCAGGCGCCAGCAGTTCGACCATATTCGCACGCTCCCAGCATGTAATTTAGCTTGAGGTGAGGATACCCGGACGGTCCCGCATCCTCCTTGCGCTATCGTATCAGCTATCTATGTGTACGTGTTGGGCCTTCGGCCCGATTGAATCGCAGGAGGTCATCCATGGGTCCTCGTCAGCGCCACGCGCGCTCTCGCGCCAAAACGCATGCAGTCCCCGTCGTTCTCGTCTCCGTGCTGGGCTTCCTGCTCGTCGCAGGCATCGCATTCGGCATCGGCATGGTCGGGAACGTGGGCCGCTGGCTCTCAGATCTTCCCGACTACACGGACGCCAACGAGTACCTCGTGAGCGAGCCCACGCACATCCTCGACTCGCAGGGCAACGAAATCGCGACCTTCTTCGTCCAGAACCGCGAGAGCGTCACCGCCGACCAGGTCTCCGAGTGGGTCCTCAAGGGCACCGTCGACGTCGAGGATGAGCGCTTCTACAGCCATAACGGCGTCGACATCATCGGCATCGGGCGCGCCGTCCTCGCGCAGCTCTCCGGCCGCTCCGAGGGTGCCTCGACCATCACGCAGCAGCTCGTGCGCAACACCATCCTGTCCGAGGAGCAGTTCGACCAAACCATCGAGCGCAAGGTCCGCGAGGCGTTCATC
Organism: uncultured Collinsella sp.; assembly: GCA_900551665.1. Lineage (GTDB taxonomy): Bacteria > Actinomycetota > Coriobacteriia > Coriobacteriales > Coriobacteriaceae > Collinsella. Next base: position 22,214 of record URWW01000006.1, read on the forward strand.
GCCATGGAGATGGAGAAAATCTTCTCCAAGGACGAGATCCTGATGATGTACCTCAACACCATCTATTACGGCCACGGCGCCTACGGCATCCAGGCCGCCTCGAAGACCTACCTCTCCAAGAACGCGAACGAGCTCACCCTCGCCGAGGCCGCCCTTCTCATCGGCCTGCCCAACTCCCCCTCTTATTACGACCCCACGGTCAACCCCGACGTCGCCGTCGACCGTCGCAACAAGGTCCTCGGCAACATGCTGCGGATCGGCACCATCAGCCAGGACGAGTACGATGCCGCGGTCGCCGAGCCCCTCGCCCTCAACGTCACGGAGACTTCCGACACGGGCATCTCCGTCTACGCGCACCCCTATTTCGTCGACTACATCAAGTCGCTTCTCCAGGAGGAGTTCTCCACGGACGTCCTCTTCAAGGGCGGACTCACCGTGACCACCACCATCGACCCCGCCGTGCAGCAGGCGGCCGAGAGCGCGGCGGTCGACAACATCAACAAGTACCCCGCCGCCGCCGACCTCCAGATCGGCATGAGCGTCGTGGACCCCAAGACCGGCTACATCAAGGCCATGGTGGGCGGACGCGACTACAACGCCGACCCCGAGCACACGAACCACGCCCTCGCCAAGCGCCAGCCCGGCTCCTCCTTCAAGAGCTTCACACTGGCGACCGCCATCAAGATGGGCATGAACCCCGATATCACCATCAACTGCCAGTCCCCCATGTACTGGGACAACCCGGGCGGTGAGGATCACAAGATCCAAAACTACGGCGGCCAGAGCTACGGCTATCGCTCCCTCGCCGCCGCCACCGCGGTCTCCTCCAACACCGGATACGTCCAGGTCGCCGAGACCATCGGCAACCAGAACATCCTCCAGACCTGCAAGAGCCTGGGCATGGACACATCGCAGATGAGCGACGTGCTCTCCATGACGCTCGGCACCGGAACAGTCTCCACCCTCGAGATGGCCAACGCCTACGCCTCCTTCGCCAACGGCGGCGAGCACCGGGCGACCGTCGCCATCACCGAGATCAAATCCCGCACGGGCGAGGTCGTCTACAAGCACGAGGACAAGAAGACGCAGCCCCTCACCGCCGGCGAGGCAGCCGCCGTCACCGACGTCCTGGAGACCGTCATGCAGCGCGGCGGCACCGGCGTCTCCGGCAACCCCTGGATCGACCAGCCGATCGCCGGCAAGACGGGCACGGCGGGCTCCGCGTCCGACGCCACGGATCTGTGGTTCTGCGGATACACCCCCCAGCTCTCCGTCGCCATCTGGGTCGGCCATTCGGGCACCAACACGCCCATCAAGAACCTGAACAACGCCCGCATGACCCTGCCCGTCTTCAAGGCCTTCATGAAGACGGTCCTCGGCGATGCGCCCCGAGAGGAGTTCCCCGAGGGCGAAGCCCCGACGTATAAGGACGACAAGGAGTGGGAGTTCTCTCACACCAAGTCCGCGTCCGAGCGCGCTGCCGAGGCGGCGGCAGCCGAAGAGGCGAAGCGCGCCGAAGAGGAGGCCCAGCAGCAGGAGGAGCAGGAGCAGGAGCCCCAGACCCCGACCACCCCGCAACAGCCCGTGACGCCCACGCCCGAGGCCGGAGGCACGACGCAGCCCCAGCAATAGCCCGTCCCGACGACGAAAGGTCGCACCCGAGGGACGCGGCCGAACCGCTCATGAAAATCGCCCCCGACGCACTTGTCGAGGGCGATTTTCCATAACTATGGGTCGGAAGCGGAATCGAATGGGATGGGGCTCAGCGCGAACGGCGCCAATAGGAGACGAGCAGCGCGATAAGCGCGATGGGAAGGACCGCAAGCAAGGTGAACAGCACGGTGTGCACGATCATGGGGCTCACTTGCGCACGCTCCTCAGCTTGCCGATCATGAGCTCGAATTGCTCGCCGTCGGAGGCAGTCCGCGTGATGACAAGGATGGTGTCGTTGCCGGCGAGCGAACCGAGGACATCGGGCAGCTCGGCCGCATCGATGGCCGCGGCGATGCCGAGAGCCGTACCGGGCTGGGCCTTGATGATCACGAGATTCTCAGTGCGCTGCACGCCGATCACCAGCTCGGAGACCATGCGCTGCAGATGCAGATCCTCCGCCAAGACGTACATGCCCTCAGGAAGCTTGTGCAGGCCCATGTCGGCGATATCGCGCGACACGGTCGCCTGGGTGCAGTCGAAACCGCACGCCTTGAGCTCATCGACGAGCATTCGTTGCGTGCGAACATCAGCAGTGCGCACGATCTCGCGGATAGCGTCTTGACGACCGTTGCGTTTCTTGGCCATGGCAATCACCGTCCCCATTGCGGACGCGCCACTTACAGCGGAACACGCCCGTAACTCAGGCCCTCTCGAACCTCTTCTTGCTTATGATTGAACCATTCTTGCATAGAATGCGCAATTGATAAGCACAAGGTGAATAATGTTGCAAAATTCACGATTCCAAGGGCCTACGGGCACGGCGTCAAAGCGCCCTCATCGTAGGCGACGTCCATGAAGCACAGTCCGCGGGCGGGCGCGGTGGGACCCGCGGCGCGGCGGTCGCAGGCCGCGAGCGCATCGGCGAGCCATGCCTCGTCCCTGCGGCCCGAGCCGACCTCCACCAGACTGCCGACGATGGTCCTCACCATGGAGTGCAGGAACGCATTGCCGGTGATGGTGAAGGCGATGTGCTCCTCCCCCAATGCCGATGCCCGCTCAAACGAGACGGCGATGACGTTGCGACACGTGGGCTTGTCGATAGCGGAGGATGTCTTGCAAAAGCTCTTGAAATCATGCTCCCCCACCAGGCACGCCGCGGCGCGCTCCATGGCATCCATGTCGAGCGGCAACCGGTGCCACCAGGTGACCGAGCGCGTGAGCAGCGGACGCGCATCCCCCGTGACGATGCGATACGTGTAGGTACGCGAGCGAGCGTCGAAACGGGCGGAGAACCCCGGGCGCGCATGATATACGGCGTTCAGGGCGATATCGGAGGGTAGAAGGGCCGCCATGGCACGCATCCAGCGGGCATGCGTGATGGCCAACTCCTCGCCATGGGCGGGCATGCTCACGTACTGAGACGCGGCATGGACGCCGGCATCCGTGCGCCCGGCGCAGGTCAGATCGACGGGCCTCCTCAGGAACGTCTCAAGCGCGCGCCGGACCTCTCCCGCCACGGTCCTCAAGCCCTCCGGCTGCTCGGCAAATCCGCTGAAGGCGGCGCCATCGTAGCCCAGGCGAAATACGAGCGTCCCATCGAGCTCATCGACAGCCGGATAGGCCCCGGACACGGGTGCGGCGTCAACGGTGGCGGTCTTGGTCATGGAATCCCCTTTCATCGGGCTCATCCTATCAAAGAAGCGGCGATCACTGCCGCCATGGACGTCAGAGAGGCCACGAGCAACGCTCGGTCACGGTGGCCAAGCGGTCGCGGTACGGGTAGCCGGCCTTCGGAAGACGAATCGTAGCAGCGGGCGGACATGGCCTCCGCGAGACGGTCGGCACGGCGGAACAACCCCACCATGAGCGGCGTGAGCACGGAACCCCATATGCGAATGCGCTCGACAAGACCGCCTTCATCGAAGCGGGCCCCGCGGGCGCGCTGCGCCAGACGGATACGACCGAGCTCCTCGCTCACCAAAGGTATAAATCGCAAAGCCAGCGACAGAACCGTTCCGAGGGCGGCCACGGGCATGCCGAAACGCGCAAGTGGACGAAGCACGCGTACGACCGCATCGCTGATCTGCGTGGCCGTGGTTGAGGACGAAACCGCGAGGGAAAACCCCACAAGGATCAAAATGCGCACGACGGCGATGACGCCCCTCATCCCGCCGACGGGATCAAGCCCAACGGGACCCACAAGCGGCACCGCCCCATGGCCGTCGCAGGAGACGAGATTCGCCACAAGCGTAAACAACAAGATGATGGCGACGGGCCGCGTGCCGCGCAAAACATCGCGAGCGCCCATGCGCGCGCTCATCATCGTAATCGCAAGCGCAACGAGCCAGAAGCACCACTCCCACGCATCGACTGCGGTAAAGACGCCCAGTGTGGCGACAAGGAGCACAAAGATCTTGACGCGCGCATCGACATGGGCGAGCGAGGTGCCCGCCACATAGCCGCCAAATGGCCCCAAGGGGGCCTGAGAACGCGCAGAGGGCCTCTTGAGAGCTGATGGCTTGTCGGCATGGGCAGTACGGGGCTCAGCGCCCTCAAGCCCATCTGGGCGAAGCACGCCGCCCTCCAGCACGAGCACACGGTCGGCAAGACGCTCCCACTCCGGCAGATCGTGCGTGACGACGAGCACCGCGCGGCCCTCATTAACGAGTTCACAGGCGAGTCCGTGGATACATGAACGGCCCGCAGCGTCAAGAGCGGCACTCGGCTCATCGAAGATGTAAGCCGGCGCATCCAAGGCAATGACCGAAGCGATTGCCACGCGGCGCGCCTGGCCACCCGAAAGCTCAAACGGAGAGCGTTCGAGAACATCCAAAGGAAGCCCGACCGCGCGGAAGGACCGCTCCACAAGCACGCGGACCTCACGCTCGTCAAGTCCGGCGTTACGCGGGGCAAAGGCCACCTCATCGAAGACGGTATCGTGAAAGAACTGCGACTCGGGCTGCTGAAACGCGACTCCCACCATCCCCGGCGTCGCGGCATGCCCGCATACGCGCACGGTACCTGCATCAGGCTCGAGCAGACCGGCGGCGAGAGAGGAGAGCGTCGATTTTCCAGCGCCGGACGCGCCGGCGAGTATCACAAGCTCACCGGCGTGCAGATCAAGGTCCACACCGTCGAGAACCGTTCGTCCGCCGTGGGAGAACACAACACAGTCGAGCGACACTACGGTCTCCCCGGCGGTTCTACAAGCGTCTGGCCGTCCAACGTCGGCCCGTAAACCAGCGTCGATACGGGGCTCAGCGCCAGAATGAGCCTCGTGACGGACTGAATCGCGCGCAACGGGTCCGTCGCACACAATGACCCTATCGGCCATCGCAATCTCGTCGTCATCATGGGTGATGAGGACGAGGCCCATCCCGCGTTCATGGGAAAGCGCGGTGAACAAGCCCCACATAAGCTTACGGGAGCGCGGATCAAGCTGAGAGGTGGGCTCGTCGAGCACCAGATAGCGCGGGCGCATGGCCAGCACGCCGGCAAGTGCAAGACGTTGCTGCTCGCCTCCGGAGAGCTCCGTTGTGACCCGCTGGTCAAATCCGCGAAGCAATGATAGTTCCAGGGCCTCGGCGACGCGACGGGCAACCTCGTCTTCACCGATGCCGAGATTCCGAGGACCAAACGCGACCTCATCGAAAACGAGCGACGAGACGATTTGATCGAGCGGATCCTGTCGGACGTAGCCAACCAGCTCGCGCACGCGCAAGCGTTCCAGCTCGCTGGCGGAAGGGTCGTGTCCGTCTACGACCACGGCACCTCCGTCAACAAGCTGAGCTGCACATATGGCGCGCCCGAGCGTGGACTTGCCACATCCGTTCTCCCCCACCAGAACAACAATCTCTCCGGGAGCGATGCTGAAGGACATTCCGCTAATCACAGCGGCGCCATCGTAGGCTATAGAGACATCATGCAGGTCGATCATGTCACTCCCCTCAAATAAAAACCAATGCAGGATACGAAAAAGGGCGGTTCCGAAGAACCGCCCTTTTATGCAGCTAGCGAAGTAGCACGAGCTACTCAGCGGACTCCTCAGCCGGAGCCTCGGCAGCCTCGGTCTCCACGACCTCGGCGGCCTCCTCGGCCTCAACGACCTTGGGGGCAGCGGCCTTCTTGGCCGGAGCAGTCTTCTTGGCCTTGGGGGTGCAGGGCTCGGAGACGATCTCGATGATGACCATCTCGGCGCAGTCGCCCTTACGCGGGCCGAGCTTCATGATGCGGGTGTAACCGCCGTTGCGGTCGGCCCACATGCCCTGAGCGGCCTTGTCGAAGATCTCAGCGACAAGGTTCTTGTCACCAAGCTTGGCGATGGCGAGACGACGAGAGTGCAGGTCGCCCTTCTTGGCCCAGGTGATGATGGGCTCGGCGTAGCTGCGCAGCGCCTTGGCGCGGGTCTCGGTGGTCTTGATGCGATCGTTCTCGAAGAGCGCCTTGGCAAGGCTCTTCTTCATGGCCTTGGTGTGGCTGGCATCGGTGCCGAGCTTCAGGCCCTTCTTCTTGTTGTGACGCATGGTCTGGTTCTCCTCTAATACCTGGGTTAAGCCTTGAGGCTGAGACCCATGGACTCAAGCTTGTCCTTGACTTCCTCGATCGACTTCACGCCGAAGTTGCGGATGTTCAGCAGGTCGTTCTCGGAGAACTCGACCAGCTGACGCACGGAGTGAATGCTGGCGCGCTTGAGGCAGTTGTAGGAGCGGACGGAAAGGTCCAGATCCTCGATCTGCTTATCAAGCTCGGCATTGTCGCTCGTGACCTCGGGGGCGAAGATGGAGACTTCCTCCTCCGCCTCGGGCTCGTCGGCCAGGGTCATGAACGCAGCCATGTGCTGGTTGATGATGTTGGCAGCGGAGACGACGGCGTCACGCGGGGAAATCGCGCCATTGGTCTCGATCTCGAGAACCAGACGATCGTAGTCGGTGTGCTGACCAACGCGGCAGGCCTCGACGAGCTTGGCGCAGCGCTTGACCGGCGAGAAGAGCGAGTCGACATGGATGATGCCGATCGGGTCGTTGTCGCGCTTGTTCTGCTCATAGGACACGTAACCGCGACCATACCCGATGCGCATGCTCATGGTCAGGTGACCGCCCTCGGTGAGGGTAGCGATGTGCTGCTCGGGGTTCACGAGCTCGAACTCGGACGGGATGAAGAAGTCAGCGCCGGTAACCTCGCAAGGACCGTCGACCGAGATGGTCGCAGTGCCCTCGTCCGTGGTACCGAGCGTGCGGAACACGAGACCCTTCACGTTCAGGACGATGTCGGTGACATCCTCGACCATGTTGGGAATCGTGGTGAACTCGTGCTGGGCGCCATCGATCTGGATGGCCTCGACGGCTGCACCCTCGAGCGAGGACAGCAGCACACGGCGCAGGGAGTTACCCAGCGTGTCGCCGTATCCACGCTCCAGAGGCTCGACGGAGACGCGAGCAGCGGTGTCGCTGATCTCCTCGACGTGAACCTGGGGCCTGATGAATTCTGACATGTAATACCTCCAGCGTAGCGCGCGAACGATTACTTCGAGTAGAGCTCGACGATGAGCTGCTCGTTGATATCGCCGCTGATCTGGTCACGAGAGGGCAGCGAAATGACGTTGCCGGAAAGCTTCTCGATGTCGACCTCGAGCCAGCCGGGAACCTCAAAGCGCTCGGAGGAGATGAGAGCCTCCTTGATGGGGAGCAGGTCGCGGAACTTCTCGCCCACGGCGATGACGTCGCCGGCCTTCACGCGGTAGGACGGGATGTCGACGCGCTTGCCGTTCACGGTGAAGTGGCCGTGACGGACGGTCTGACGAGCCTCCTTGCGGGTGCGAGCGAAGCCGAGACGGAACACGACGTTGTCGAGACGGGTCTCGAGGATGGTCATGAGGTTCTCACCGGTGACGCCGTCCATGCGGAGAGCGTGCTCATAGTAGTGGTGGAACTGCTTCTCAAGAACACCGTAGATGAACTTGACCTTCTGCTTCTCGCGCAGCTGCATGCCGTACTCAGATTCCTTGCGACGGCGCTTGGGCTGGCGGATAGATTCCTTCTTGCTGCTGTAACCCAGCTCAACGGGATCGATCCCGAGCTGGCGGCAGCGCTTGAGAACCGGAGTCCTGTCGATTGCCATAGTAAATCGATCCTTTCAGTTACACGCGGCGACGCTTCTTGGGGCGGCAGCCGTTGTGCGGAATGGGGGTCTTGTCCTGGATGCTGGCGACCTCGAGGCCGGCGGCCTGGAGGGAGCGGATCGCGGTCTCGCGGCCCGAGCCGGGGCCCTTCACGAAGACGGCGACCTTGTGCATGCCGTGCTCCATAGCGGCCTTGGCGCAAGCCTCGGCGGCCATCTGAGCGGCAAACGGGGTCGACTTACGGGAGCCCTTGAAGCCCACCGTGCCGGCCGACTGCCAGGCGATGACGTTGCCCGCGGGATCGGTGATGGAAACGATGGTGTTGTTGAACGTAGAACGGATGTGAGCCTGGCCCACGGAAATGTTCTTACGGTCGGCGCGCTTGATACGGGTGGCGGCGCCGCGCTTGTTCTTTGCAGTAGCCATTATGCGTCAGTCTCCCTTATTTCTTCTTCTTGGCACCGATCTGACGCTTCGGACCCTTACGGGTGCGAGCGTTGGTGTGGGTGCGCTGGCCGCGAACAGGGAGGCCCTTGCGGTGACGGAGGCCACGGTTGCAGCCGATGTCCATGAGGCGCTTGACGTTCTGGGAGCGCTCACGACGGAGGTCACCCTCGACCATCAGGCCGTTCTGATCAATGTAATCGCGGATCGCCGAGATCTGCTCCTCGGTGAGGTCCTTGATGCGAGTGCCGTCGACAATGTTGAGATCGGCGCACATCTTCGCTGCGGTGGTGCGGCCGATGCCGTAGATGTAGGTCAGACCAATCTCCGCACGCTTCTCGTTCGGAAGGTCGACACCGTTAATACGGGCCACTGTGGATCTCCTCTCTTAGCCCTGGCGCTGCTTGTGGCGCGGGTTCTCGCAAATCACGAGGACCTTGCCATGGCGGCGGATGATTTTGCACTTATCGCACATCTTCTTGACGGAAGGGCGTACCTTCATCGTTCTTCCTTTCGGTAGTGCTCAAGCTACAAGGTGGAATGTTATCTACTCGCCCAGCCGCAGGCGTTTACAACGAATGGCTGGATGCGCGGCGCGGGCATGAGGGGCAGAGCACTCCCCTTCCTCCTGTGCCGGCACAAAGACTGTCGCTACTTATAGCGATAGGTGATGCGACCGCGGGTGAGGTCGTACGGAGACAGCTGCACCGTGACCTTGTCGCCCGGGAGAATGCGGATGTAGTTCATACGAATCTTGCCGGAGATCGAGCAGAGAACGGACACGCCGTTCTCCAGCTCAACGCGAAACATGGCGTTGGGCAGCGGCTCAGTGACCGTACCTTCAAGTTCGATGGCGTCTTCCTTCTTCAAGGCAATCATCTTTCTCTTGAAAACGACAGCAGTATTGCATGTTACTACATGCCAAAGACGCGATCGGGAAATTCCCAATCGCTACATAATTTTTTCCCGACTCACCGTGATGAATCAGCTTACATGACACCGCCGGACATCGAGCACCATGGGCCCTTGGCGTCCTGAGTGAGAATAACGGGGCCATCCTCGGTGATGGCAACCGTGTTCTCGTAGTGAGCCGCGGGCAGGCCATCGTTGGTGCTGACGAGCCAACCGTCCGCGCCGGTGTGAACGCGGTTGGATCCGAGCGTGATCATCGGCTCAATTGCGATGACCATACCCGCCTCGAGCTTCACACCGCGACCCTTCTTGCCATAGTTCGGCACATTGGGGTCCTCGTGCATGGCGCGTCCGATGCCGTGACCGACGTAATCGCGCAACACGCCATATCCGTTGGCCTCAGCGAGGGACTGCACCGCGTGGCCGATATCACCGATGTGGTTACCGGGAACGGCCTGCTCGATGGCAGCCTTCAGGCAGTCGAGCGTGCACTCGCACAGACCCTGAACCTCGACGGAAGGGGTGCCGACGTAGAACGTCCAGGCATTATCCCCCACCCAACCATCTACAATGGCGCCGGTGTCGATGGAGATGACATCACCGTCGCGCAGGATGACGTCGGGGTTGGGGATGCCGTGCACGACGGCATCGTTCAGGGACGCGCAGATGGAGCCGGGGAATCCACCGTAACCCTTGAAGGCCGGGGTTCCACCATGCATGCGGATGATCTGCTCGGCGAGCTGGTCGAGCTCGAAGGTGGACACGCCGGGACGAATCATCGCCCCGACGTGACGGAGCGCCATCTTGGACAGCGCTCCGGCCTTCTTCATCTGCTCAATTTCGGCGGCAGACTTGAACTTGATCATAGACCGAGCTCAGCCTTCACGTCGGCGTACACCAGGTCGATGTCGCGGTTGCCGTCGACGACCTTGAGGATACCCTGACCGCGATAGTACTCGACCAGCGGGCTGGTGTTCTTCTCGTACACATCGAGGCGGTTCTTGATGGTCTCGGGCTTGTCATCGTCGCGCTGATACATCTCGCCGGCGCAAGACGGGCAGACGGTGGTGTCCGGACCGGCGGTGTAGCCGCAGTCACGGCAGGTGCGACGAGAGGACAGGCGATCGATGATGACCTCTGCCGGGACGTCGACCAGCAGGGCGCCGTCGAGCTCACAACCCATGGCGGCAAGCTCGGTGTCGAGCGTAACGGCCTGGGTGGTGTTGCGCGGGAAGCCATCGAGGATGAAGCCCTTCTGGGCGTCATCGGCGGCAAGGCGCTCCTTGACGAGATCGATCACGAGCTGGTCGGGGACGAGCTCGCCTGCATCCATGTACTTCTTCGCGGCAACACCGAGCTCGGACTGAGCCTTGACGGCAGCGCGAAGCAGGTCGCCGGTGGAGATGTGGGCCACGCCGTAGTCGGCGACGAGGCGCTGGGCCTGAGTGCCCTTACCGGCGCCGGGGGCGCCCAACAACACGATGTTCATGAGAGACTCCTTTGAGACCTACTTGAAGAAACCGTCGTAGTCGTACATCTTGAGCTGGCTCTCGACCTTGTCGATGGTGTCCATGACGACACCGACCATGATCAGAACCGAAGTGCCGCCAAAGGCCTGGATGAGCGCGTTGTTCGTAAAGGAGAACACGATCGAGGGGACGATGGCTATGCATGCGAGGAAGATGGCGCTCGGGAGCGTGATCTTGTTCAGCGCGTTCTTGATGTAATGAGCCGTCTGCTTACCGGGACGAACGCCGGGAATGAAGCCGCCCTGCTTCTTGAGATTCTCAGCCGTCTCGTCCGGGTTGAAGACCATGGACGTATAGAAGTAGGCAAAAAACACGATGAGGACGACGTTCAGGATCCAGTTGATCCAGCCGCTGGACAGCGCTCCGGCAAAAGCCTGCATCCAACCCACATTGGGGAAGAAGACCGCAAGCTGAGCCGGGAAGTACAGCAGGGCGCTCGCGAAGATGATCGGGATGACGCCGGCGGTGTTCACCTTGATCGGCAGATACGTGGACTGACCGCCCATGATGCGACGACCAACGACGCGCTTGGCGTACTGCACCGGGATGCGGCGCTGACCGCGCTCGAGGTACACGATGAACGGGATGACGCACAGGATCACGACGAGGATGACGAGCGTGGTGATGACGCCCATGTTGCCGCCCTCGATGGACTGGAAGATAGCCTGGGGCAGACCGGCCATGATATTGGCGAAGATGATCAGGCTCATGCCGTTGCCGATACCGCGCTGGGTGATGAGCTCGCCGATCCACATGATGAGCATGGCGCCCGCGGTGAGCGTACCCACGATCATGATGTCGAAGATGATCTCGGGGGCACCCGCACCGTTGAACTGAATGCCGAAGCTCTTGAAGAGGAAGAGGTAACCAACGGAGTTCAGCAGAGCGAGGCCGAGCGTGAGGTAACGGGAGTACTGGGTGATCTTGGTCTGGCCAACCTCACCCTCACGGGCCAGCTCATGCAGGCTGGGCACAACGGCCTGGAGCATCTGCATGATGATGGAGCTCGTGATGTAGGGCATGATGCCCAGGGAGAAGACGGACACGTAAGAGAGCGCACCGCCCGAGAAAAGATTCAGCAGGGCCATCGCACCGCTGGCGAAGGTATCGCCAGCGGATTGGAAAAGGCCCGACATCGCCTGGAAGGGGATGCCGGGCACGGGAACGTGCGCACCGATACGGTACACAACGAGCATCGCGATGGTAAAAAGAATCTTTCCGCGGAGTTCTTTGATGCGGAAGGTGTTCTTCAAACCAGTTAGCACGGAAGCTCGACCTTTCCGCCAGCGGCCTCGATCTTGGCCTTCGCGGAAGCGGAGACCTTATCGACCTTGACCGTAAGCTTCTTGGAAAGCTCGCCGTCGCCGAGCACCTTGACGGGCTCGAACTCGGACTTGGTGATGCCAGCGGCCTTGAGGGAGGCACCGTCAACAACGGCACCGTCCTCGAACTTGACCTCGAGCGTAGAGACGTTCACAGCGGTGAACTCGATACGACGGGGGTTCTTGAAGCCGGGGAGCTTGGGGAGACGCATCGCGAGCGGGGTCTGGCCGCCCTCGAAACCGGCGCCCTTGGTACCGCCGGAGCGGGAGCCCTGGCCGTTCAGGCCGCGACCAGCGTAGGTGCCGCCCTTGCCGGAGTTACCGCGGCCGACGCGCTTGCGGCTGTGGGTGGAACCCTGAGCCGGAGTAAGGTCATGAAGCTGCATTGTTACTCCTCCACAATCTCAACGAGATGCTTGACCTTGAAGATCATGCCACGCACGCCCTCATTGTCGGTGATCTCGCGGGTGTCGTTGATGCGATGCAGGCCGAGGGCGCGGACGGTGCGGCGCTGATCCTCCTTGCAGCCGTTGATGCTGCGGACCTGCTTGATCTTGATGGTAGCCATGCCTAGTTCTCCTTCTTGCCAACAAACATCTCGGAGACGGTGAGGCCGCGGCGGGCAGCGACATCCTCAGGGGTGGAGAGCTGCTTGAGACCCTCGGCAGCGGCCTTGATGATGTTCAGGCCGTTGTCGGAACCGAGCGACTTGGACAGAATGTTCTTGATGCCGGCCAGCTCGAAGAGCGGACGGACGGCACCGCCGGCGATGACGCCGGTACCCTCGACAGCGGGGCGCATGATGATGCTAGCAGCACCGAACTCACCCTGAACGTCGTGGGGAATGGTACCCTCGGCGGTCACGGGAACGTGGAACATGTGCTTCTTAGCGTCGATGGAGGCCTTGGAGATAGCCAGCGGCACCTCCGCGGACTTGCCCATGCCCAGACCGACGTTGCCCTTGCCGTCGCCCACGACCACGAGGGCCACGAGGCTCATGCGACGACCGCCCTTGACGGTCTTGGCGACGCGGTTGATGAAAACGACGCGCTCCTCGAACTCGGAGGCCTCGCGCTGCTGCTTCTGCTGATTACGAGCCATGCTCTTACCTCCTAGAATTCGAGACCGACGGCGCGAGCACCGTCGGCGAGGGCCTTGACGCGACCATGGTAGACGCGGCCACCGCGGTCGAAGGAAACGGTCTTGATGCCGGCCTCGAGGGCGCGCTCGCCCACGAGCTTACCGACCTTCTCGGCAGCCTCCTTGTTGCTGGTGGTCGTGCCCTTGAACTCGGCCTCGAGGGTGGAGGCGGAGACGAGGGTGTGACCCTTGGTGTCGTCGACGATCATGGCGTAGATGTTGGCGTTGGAACGCACGACGCGCAGACGCGGGCGAGCCGGGGTGCCAAAGATCTTGCCGCGGACACGGCGCTGACGACGCTTGAGGCCGGCGCGCTTTGCCTGTTGCTTGTTCATGTGAAACTCCTTATGAAGTCCTGCCAGCACCTGACGGGGTGCTGGTCTTACGACGTGGAAGCGCTCTACTACTTAGCGGCCTTGCCGAGCTTGCGGCGGATGTGCTCGCCCAGGTAGTGGATGCCCTTGCCCTTGTAAGGCTCCGGCGGACGCTTGGCACGGATCTCGGCGGCAACCTGGCCGACCTGCTGCTTGTCGATGCCCTTGACGTGGATGTGGGTGTTGTCCGGGCACTCGAAGGTGATGCCCTCGGGGGCGGTGTAGATCACCGGGTGAGAGTAACCCAGGGACAGATCCAGGTCCTTGCCCTTGAGCTGGACACGGTAGCCAACGCCGGCGAGCTCGAGGACCTTGGTGTAGCCCTCGGAGACGCCGATGACCATGTTCTGGATCAGGGCGCGGGTGAGGCCGTGACGGGCACGGGTCTCACGCTCGTCGTCGGGGCGGGAGACGGTCAGCACGCCGTCGGCGACCTCGATGGTGAGCTTCTCATAGAAATCGGCCTCAAGGGTACCCTTGGGGCCCTTCACGGACACGTGAGTGCCGTCAACTGCCACTTCGACTCCGGCGGGAATCTGGACAGGCTTCTTACCGATACGAGACACGGTGTTCTCCTTTCCTTCTACTCGCCTAAGCGAATTACCAGATGAGGGCGATGACCTCGCCGCCGATGCCCTTCTTGCGAGCATCGCGGTCGGCCATGACACCCTGGCTGGTGGAAACAATGGCGGTACCGAGGCCACCGCGGACGCGGGGGAGGTCCTTCACGCCGGCGTACTTGCGCAGACCAGGCTTGGAGTAGCGCTTGATGCCGTTGATGACCTTGGCCTTCTTGGGACCGTACTTGAGGGTGATGTGAAGGGTCTTGGCGGGGGCGGTGTCCTCAACGGTGTAGCCCTCGATGTAGCCCTCCTCGTAGATGACTCGAGCGATCTCGACGAGCTTCTTGGAGCTCGGCATCGAGACCTCGGCCTTGTTCGCAGCATTGCCGTTGCGGATGCGCGTGAGCATGTCTGCGATCGGGTCGGTGAGATTCATGTGGATTCTCCTTCGTTCTTGATGAGTCCGTGCCCTCGGTACTCCCCCACCCTTAGCGGGGAAGCCTGTAAGGCACGTCTTCCGTACGCTCCACCTCGCAGATGAGATGGGCGCGCTGGCAGTGACTTACCAGCTGGCCTTCTTGATGCCGGGAAGCTCGCCCTTGAGCGCCAGCTCGCGGAAGCAGACACGGCACAGGCCGAACTTGCGGTACACAGAGTGCGGACGGCCGCAGCGCTGGCAGCGCGTGTACTCGCGGGTCGAGAACTTCTGCTTGCGATTGCACTTGACGATCATCGATGTCTTAGCCACTTATTTCCTCCTCACATACGTATATATGCGCCTCGGACAGGCGGCACGTGCTCTTCGCGCACCGCCTGTGGAACCCGGGGCTTTAAGAACCTATTTCTTGAACGGGAAGCCGAAGGCGTCGAGAAGGGCCTTGGCCTCTTCGTCGGTCTTCGCGGTGGTGACGATGGTGATGTCCATACCACGGGTGTGGTCGACGGAGTCGAAGTCAACCTCGGGGAAGATGAGCTGCTCGGTGACGCCCATCGAGAAGTTGCCACGGCCGTCGAAGGACTTGGCGGAGATGCCGCGGAAGTCGCGGATACGGGGGATGGCGACGGAGGTCAGACGATCGAAGAACTCCCACATGCGGTCGCCGCGCAGGGTGACCTTGGCGCCGATGGGCATGCCAGCGCGCAGCTTGAAGGAGGCGATGGACTTGCGGGCGCGGGTGACCATGGGCTGCTGGCCGGTGATGACGCGCAGGTCGCGGACAGCGCCGTCGATAGCCTTGGAATCGGTGGCGGCCTCGCCGACACCCATGTTCACGACGATCTTCTCGAACTTGGGGATCATCATGACGTTCTCATACTGGAACTTGTCCTGCATGAGCTGCTTGACCTCGTCGTTGTACTTGGTCTTGAGACGGGGAATGTACTTCTCCTCAGCCATTTTCACTCCTTACTGGGGTTTTAAGCACGGGGTTGGCCTCGTAGGTTAGCCTCGTGCCTCCTGACGTGCGCCATACCCACGATGGCTGTCTTGGGCATGACGAATTGACGGCAGGAGCCGACAAAACAGTCGTTACTATACGCTTATGCGGCGACGATTGCCACCGCAACTTCATGTGTGCAGGTAAATCCATAAATCGGGAAACAACTTCCCCTTCATGCGAGCCGGGGGCTGGGAGGGCCGGGGTATTTTTGCTCGGTCAGGTCTTGAGCAAGACGAAGCGTCCACTGGGCGCTTCTTTGCGTGCGGAATCTACAAAGGAGTCCTGGGCGCCTGCGGGGAGACTCCCGCAAAGCGTTCGCATGGTTGATGCCCCAGCACCTTATACTTTGTTGAACACCAACTTTACTGGGAGCCCTTTTATGACTTCTTACTCTTCCAAACCTGAACTCCTCGCGCCTGCGGGCGGACCGGAGCCGTTTTACGCGGCGCTCGCGGCCGGCGCGGATGCCATCTACTGCGGCATGGGGTCGTTCAACGCCCGTCGCAAGGCCGACAACTTCACTGACGAGACATTCGAGGCGGCCTGCCGCGCGGCGCACCTCGCCGGGTCGCGTGTCTATGTGACCGTCAACATCGTCATCAAAGACGAGGAGATGTCCGACGCGCTCGCTCTTGTCGACCGTTGCTGGAGGCTCGGTGCCGATGCCTTCATCATCCAGGACTGGGGTCTGTTTTTTGAGATTCGCCGCCTCATGCCCGAGGTGGAGACTCATATATCGACACAGGCGAATATTCACGACGCCCGGGGTACCGCCTGGTGCAAAGAGGCCGGCGCAGATCGCGTCACGCTTTCTCGAGAGCTCTCCATCGACGAGATTGCCATCATCCACGACGCCGTGGATATAGAGCTCGAGGTGTTTTCCCACGGTGCCATCTGCTTTTGCTATTCGGGCGTTTGCCTGCTTTCCAGCTTCACGTCCCGGGGGCGCTCGGCAAACCGCGGCATGTGCGCACAGCCCTGTCGCCTGCCTTACGATCTGATTGACGAAACGGGGCGCTCCTGGTCGAAGCCGGGTCGCGAGCGTGCCCTATGCCCGCGCGACACCTGCACCGCCGATATGCTCCCCCGCCTGCTGGACGCCGGCGCGCACGCGCTTAAGCTCGAGGGCCGCATGAAGGCCCCCGACTACGTGCACTCCATCGTGAGCGCCTACCGCGCGCAGCTCGATGACATCCTCGCCGGCCGCGAAATCTCGGACGAGACTGCGCAGGCCCGCTACCGTCAACTCAAACGCTGCTTCAATCGCGATTTCACCTCCGAGTACCAGGAGGGTCGTTCGGGTGATGAGATGATGAGCTACGAGCGCTCGAACAATCGAGGCCAAATCGTGGGCGAGGTGCTCGGCAGCAAGCCGCTCGGCAACACCAAGGGCCTGAAGCCCGACGACAAGCGCCGTCGCGCCGCCTGGACGAAGCTGCGCCTTTCCGAGCCCGTGGGCAAGGGCGACCTACTCGAGCTGCGCCACGACGATGAGTTCGACCAGTTCCTGACCGCGATCGCCCCTGAAGACGCCGCGGCGGGCGACATCATCGAGTGCCGCACCGCACGGCCCATGCCCGCAGGCGCCCTTGTACGCCTCATTCGCAGCCAGGCCGCGCTCGACGCCGCAGAGTCTGCGCTCAAGCGCCCTGTCGCCCGCAAGCGCACCGTGGACGTGCGCGTGGTGGCACGCCTGGGGCAGCCTTTCACGGTCGAGCTCTCATGCACCGACGATCCGTCGCTTGCGGGACGCGCCGAGGGGTTCATCGTCGAGGCGGCTAAAACGCGTGCCGTTTTGGCCGAAGACCTCATCGAGCATGTGGGGCGCATGGGCTCCTCGCCGTTCGAGGCCACAAGCTTTGAGATCGAGCTTGACGAGGGCTGCGGTATGGGATTCTCCGCGGTCCACAAGGTGCGCGCCGCCGCATGCGAAGCGCTGGAACGAGCCATCCTTGCGCCGTACGCTGAGCGCGTAAACCATTTGATGGTGCAGAGCGACCCTGTGTGCCCGGCGGACTTGAACGACCTCGGGGAGGTCTGTGCGCTCGTCACCTCACTCAATGCCGCCGCGGCGGCACGCAAGGCGGGGGCGGCACGCGTGTACATGACCGTTGACGACCTGCTCGCTGAAGGGCTCTCCCCTGCCAGCTGCTCCGCCGAGGGCGTCATCCCCGTGTTCGATGAGGTCTCACGCGAAGCTGACCACGAGCGACTCGACCCGTGGTTCACCCCCGGTGCACCCGCGTCCGTTGGCACCATCTCCGAACTCGCGCTCGGCGCAGAGATCGGTTCCGTTGTGGAGCTTCGTAGCTGCATCCCCGTGCATAACGTCCCGTGCATGCGTGAGCTCGCCGCCCGTGGTGCGCACGCAGCATGGCTCTCACCCGAGCTCACCCTCGCCGAGATCGAACGTATCGCCCCGCAGCGCGGCGAAATGACGCTGGGCCTCATGGTGCTCGGCGTTCCCCGCGTCATGACGAGCGAGCATTGCATCCTGCAGGTCGCCGGCGCCTGCATCCACGATTGCGCGAACTGCCGTCTGCGCGTCCGCGACTTCAAGCTCAAGAATATCGACGGGCGCATGCTGCCCGTCCGAACGGGCCTCAACGGCCGTAGCCGCCTCTACGACGGCGTTCAGCTCGATGCCACCCCACAGATTCCGCAGCTGCTTCGCGCCGGCGTTACGCGCTTCCTCGTTGACGGCACATTGATGAATATCGATATGTTGTCGCGTTCTGTCGCACGGACCAATCGCGCCCTGGAAGCCGCTCGATCCGGGCGCACGCCCGACAAACGTCTTCCTGGTACAAGCTCTGGTTGCCTGTTCCAAGGCGTTGATTAGGAGCACCTCGAATCGCATGACAAAGGGGAGCGGGACTTCACATCCCGCTCCCCTATTTTTTTGTGGCTGCCTGTATTTGACCTATATGCAGCGATCGGCTTGGATCACAAATCGATACTTGTCGATATGTTCTGATTGCCCTCTGAGTCGTTGCTCGAAGCACGATCACGTCCTGCTCGTACGCTCTTCAGCATAAGGCTCAACCCGTGTGGCAGCCCATGCGAACAGCGCATTCCCCCGCGCTACTCCTCCTCAGGGTACACAACGCCCCAATCACGGCGCAGACGGGTCATCGTCTCCATCACGTCCGAGGCGTACTCAATGAGCTTCAGCTTGGACTCATCGCCGGCAACGGCCTTCTCGAGGTCGGCGATCTCGTAGCACAGCGCATACGCCTCAACACCAGCCGTGACCTCCTCACGACGACCGTCGGCCGTCCAGGTGATCGTCGCTCGATCCGCGCGCGGGTACGCCATGATCTCAACGTAGCAATCGTCGAAGCACAAGTCAGCGCGCTTGGGCTGCTTGGCGTGCATGGTAAGGGAGAACACGCCGAGCTGACCCTGTGCGTTGCGCGTGATAAAGCCGCTCTCTTCATCCACCCCCGTCTTGAAGAGATTGGCCAAAGACACAACCTCGTTGGGCTGGCTCTCCATAAACAGCCGCGCGACCGAGAGCGCGTACACGCCGATATCCAGCATCGCACCTCCGGCAAGCGAACGGTTCCAGAAGCGGTTCTGCACATCCTCGTAATCATGGAAGCTGCCGAAATTCACCTGGGCGAGGCGCAGTCGGCCAAACTCCCCGGCACGCGCACGACGCATGAGTTCAACATAGAGGGGCATGTGAAGAACGGTGGTAGCGTCCATGAGCACCACACCGTGCTCGGCAGCGATGGCGCGCGCCTCCTCGAGCTCCTCGGAGTTGAGGGTGATCGCCTTTTCGCAAAGCACGTGCTTGCCCGCCGCAAGCGCCCCGCGTAGACACTCGATATGGGTGTTGTGAGGCGTGGTGATGTAGATGGCATCGACCGCAGCGTCCGCATACAGCTCTTCGACCGTGCGATACACGCGCGCAACGCCATATTCGGCCGCGAAGGCCTCGGCCTTTGCAAGCGTGCGATTTGCCACGCCGTAGACCTTGCGCCCCGCGAGCGCAAGGGATTGGGCCATCTGATTTGCAATCACGCCACAACCAATAACCGCCCACCTCAGCTCAGGCGCGGTAAAGACATCATCCGGGAACGTCAATCCCTCAACAGCGGCAAACGCGGCCTTTGCTGCCGCAGCGGCGTCCAAGGGCGCAGCATTGAGAGTGTTCTGTGTATCCATGTGTACCCCATTTCCATGATGGATCACTACGCTGCAATTTTGGCACAAGGAACAACTCTCAACACGGTCAATGAGGGAACAAACGGCTTTGCAAGGAAACGCACTCTATGGATGCGCTTACCAGAAAGGTCGATTCATTTATGTAAAAGTGTACGTTTTGGGGGAGGTTTTGCCCTTAAATCGGATGTTGGAATCGAATCACTTGATGTTTGCCCAGGATAGAGTTTGGCATCGACCTTGATTTCGACCGGAAAGCCCCGAAACTTCCCCCAAAACGTACACTTATCAATTCCAGGCATATAAAACGAAATACCCCCTGAACTGCACGAGGCAATCCAGGGGGTATGAAGGAGCTCTAGATGCTAGATCTTAGAACTTGTGACCGCACTTCTTGCAAATGCGGAGCTTGGTCTTGTGACCGTCGAGCTCGCCAGCCTCGTGGCCAACACGAGTGCGCTTGCCGCACTCGGGGCAGATGAGCTGGACGTTGGAGACGTCGATCGGCATCTCCTTGTCGACGATGCCACCCTGCTGACCGGCAGCGTTGGGCTTGACGGCCTTCTTGGCGACAGCGACGCCCTCGACGATGACCTTGCCCTCGGAAGGCAGCGCGCGCAGGACGACGCCCTGCTTGCCGCGATCCTTGCCGGAGAGCACCTCGACCTTGTCGCCCTTCTTGATGGACATAGACATAGTGGTCTCTCCCTTACGTTAGAGGGTCTCGGGTGCGAGCGAGACGATCTTCATGTACTTCTTGTCACGAAGCTCGCGAGCGACGGGCCCGAAGATACGGGTGCCGACAGGCGAACCATCCTTGTTGATGACGACGGCAGCGTTGTCATCGAAGCGGATGTAGGAACCGTCCTTACGGCGGACCTCCTTAACGGTGCGCACGATGACGCAACGGACAACATCCTTCTTCTTGACGTTCGCGCCAGGCGTGGCCTCCTGGACGGCGGCCATGACGACGTCACCGATGCCGGCGTAACGGCGCTTAGAGCCGCCCAGCACCTTAATGCAACGAACCTTGCGCGCACCGGAGTTGTCGGCAACGTTCAGCATGGTTTGCATCTGAATCATGGTTGGAACCTTTCCGAACCTAGGCCAGTGAGAGGTGCGACCGCCCTTGGTGAATACCCGAGGTATCCGGGCGGGCGCACATCACCGGAAAACTTACATCGACAAGCTTACTTGGCGCGCTCGATGATCTCGACGAGACGCCAACGCTTGGTGGCGGACAGCGGACGGGTCTCCATGATACGGACGGTATCGCCGACACCAGCGGTGTTCTCCTCGTCGTGGACGTGGAACTTCTTGGTGCTGGTCATCATCTTGCCGTACTTGGGGTGACGCTTGCGCTCCGTGGTGGTCACAACAATGCTCTTGTTGCCCATGATGGAGGAAACGATACCCTGGCGGACCTTGCGCGCGTTGCGCTCAGTTGCTTCAGCCATTATCTACTCCTGTGCTACTCGGTAGCAGCGGACTTCTCCGCTGCGATCTGACGGGCACGCTGCTCGGTGAGGACACGAGCGATGTCCTTCTTCACGGTGGTCACGCGAGCGGTGTTGTCCAGCTGGCTGGTAGCCATCTGGAAACGAAGGTTGAAGAGCTCGGCGCGGCAATCCTTCAGCTTCTCAGCCAGGGCCTCGTCGGAAAGCTCACGAATCTCTGCGGGCTTCATTACTTGTCCTCCCCGTTCTTAGCGCGGGTAATGATCTTGGTCTTGATCGGCAGCTTGTGCTGGGCAAGACGCAGGGCCTCGCGTGCGATCTCCTCGGACACGCCGGCGATCTCGAACATAACGCGACCCGGCTTGACGACGGCCACCCACTCCTCGGGGTTACCCTTACCGGAGCCCATGCGGGTCTCCGCGGGCTTCTTGGTGATGGGCTTGTCGGGGAAGATGGTGATGTAGACCTTACCGCCACGCTTCATGTAGCGGGTCATGGCGATACGAGCGGCCTCGATCTGACGGTTGGTGATCCAGTGACGATCGAGAGCGACGATGCCGTACTCACCGAAATGGAGCTCGGTGTTGCCCTTGGCCTGGCCCTTCATGGAGCCACGCTGCACCTTGCGGTGAAGAATACGCTTAGGAGCGAGCATTACTGATTCCTCCTATCGTTGTTGCGACGACGCGGACGGGAGGTACCCTCGAGAGCCATGTTGGGAACAGGCTGACCCGGGAGCTTCTCGCCCTGGTAGATCCAGACCTTGACGCCGCAGGAGCCCATGGTGGTGCGGGCGGTGGCGGTGCCGTAGTCGATCTTGGCGCGGAGGGTGTGCAGCGGCACGCGACCCTCGCGGTACCACTCGCGGCGACCCATCTCAGCGCCGCCAAGACGACCGGAGCACTGGATACGGATACCCTTGGCGCCGGCCTTGCGGGCGGACTGGACGGCCTTGCGCATGGCGCGACGGAAGGCGACGCGGCCCTCGAGCTGCTCGGCGATGGACTGAGCCACCAGCACGGCGTCGAGCTCGGGACGCTTGACCTCGATGACGTCGACGGACAGGTTGCCCTTGGAGACGCCGGCGACACGCTCGAGCTCGGTGCGGAGACCGTCGATCTCGGAGCCCTTCTTGCCGATCACGACGCCGGGACGGGCGGTGAGGATGATGACCTTCACCTTGTCGCCGGCACGCTCGATCTCGACGCGGGAGACGGCGGCACGGGCGAGGCGCTTCTCGAGGAAGCGGCGAATCTCGATGTCGTTGCCGAGAGTCTTGGCGTAATCCTTCTCAGCGAACCAGCGGGAGCGCCAGTTCTCGGTGATGCCGAGGCGGAAGCCAGTAGGATAGACTTTCTGACCCATGGCCTATGCCTCCTTTCGGGGAGCGACGACGACGGTGATGTGGCTCGTACGCTTCAGGATGCGGGAAGCGGAGCCCTTGGCGCGAGGACGGATGCGCTTGAGCGTCGGGCCCTCGTCGACATAAGCAGCCTTGACGACCAGGTCGTCGGCGCGCATCTGGTTGTTGTGCTCGGCGTTGGCGACGGCGGAGCGCAGGACCTTCTCCACGTCCACGGCGACGGAGCGCGTGCAGAAGTGGAGGATATCGAAGGCCTGAGTGACGTTCTTGCCGCGGATCAGGTCGATCACGAGGCGAGCCTTGCCGGGGGAAACGCGCACGTACTTAGCCGTGGCGCGGACCTCGCGGGTCTCGGTGGAAGTAGTAGCCATTTACCTAAACCCCCTATTTGGCCTTGTGCGCACGGAAGGTACGGGTGGGCGCGAACTCGCCCAGCTTGTGACCAACCATGGACTCGGTGACGTACACGGGAACATGCTTGCGGCCGTCGTGAACGGCGATGGTGTGACCGACCATCTCGGGGAAGATGGTGGACGCGCGGGACCAGGTCTTCACGACGTCCTTCTTGCCAGCCTCGTTCATCGCGATGATACGCGAGAGGAGGCGCGCCTCTACGAACGGGCCCTTTTTGAGACTTCTGCTCATAAGTGCTTTCTCCTAACGGGTATCGATTACTTCTTGCGACGACGGATGATGAGGTCGTTGGACGTCTTCTTCTTGTTGCGGGTGCGGTAGCCCTTGGACGGGGTGCCCCACGGAGAGACGGACGGACGACCGGAGGTGTGCGAGCGACCCTCGCCACCGCCGTGCGGGTGATCGACCGGGTTCATGACGGTACCACGGACGGTCGGGCGGACGCCCATCTTGCGATGACGGCCGGCCTTACCGATCACGATGTTGGCGTGCTCGGAGTTGCCGACCTCGCCGATGGAGGCGCGGCAGGTCACGAGAACACGACGCATCTCGGAGGAAGGCATGCGGATGATCGCGTACTTGCCCTCCTTACCCATGAGCTGGCAGGCGGTACCAGCGGAACGGGCGATAGCAGCGCCCTTGCCAGGCTGGAACTCGATGGCGTGGATGAGGGTACCCACGGGAATCTCGGACAGCGGCATGGCGTTGCCCGGCTTGATGTCGGCGCCGGCACCGGAAATGACGGTGTCGCCGACCTTGAGGCCCTTGGGGGCCAGGATGTAGCGCTTCTCGCCGTCCACGTAGTGGAGCAGGGCGATGCGAGCGGAGCGGTTCGGGTCGTACTCGATGGTAGCGACCTTGGCCGGCACGCCGTCCTTGTTGCGCTTGAAGTCGATAACGCGGTACTGGCGCTTCACGCGGCCACCCTGGTGGCGCATGGTGATGCGACCGGCGTTGTTACGACCGGCCTTGACCGGCAGCGGCTCGAGAAGAGACTTCTCGGGCGTGGTGCAGGTGATCTCGGAGAAGTCCGCGATCGTCTGCCAGCGACGGCCGGCGCTGGTCGGCTTAAGGTGCTTTACAGCCATTCCTTATCCCTTTCATATCGGTCCGTTGGCCACTGCAAGCCGGGATGGTGGATGCAGTGACACCGGATTACCACGGCTCCGGGCGTTTCCTATTAATACGCACGGAGCACTTGAGCTTGCCCCCCCCCCATTCGAAGAGGCAAGCGTCAAGAACTAACAGAGGCGTGAATTACGCCTGGGCGCCGAAGACCTCGATGGTCTGACCCTCGGCCACGGTGACGATGGCCTTCTTCCAAGAACGGGTCTTGCCAGCGACATAGCGAACGCGCTTGGTCTTGGGCTTGACGTTCAGGGTGTTAACGCGAACAACCTTCACGCCAAAGATCTCCTCGACGGCGTCCTTGATCTGGAACTTGTTGGCGTCCTTGGCAACCTCGAAGGTGTACTTGTTCTCCTCCATGGCGGAGTAGGAACGCTCGGACACGATCGGGCGGATGATGATCTCGTGAGCGGTCATTTAGGCGAGCACCTCCCCGAAGTGAGCGGCGATGTCGGCGGGCATCAGCAGAGCGCCGTTGTTGACGAGGTCATAGGTGTTGGCCTCGGCAGGCGTGATGATGAACGTCTTGGGGATGTTGCGGAAGGAGAGGTAAGCGTTGATGTCATCCTCGCGAACGATGATGGTCAGACGCTTGCCCTCGATGCCCAGAGCCTTGAGCATGGCAACGGCGGCCTTGGTGGAAGGCTTCTCGAAGCCGTAGTCGTCAACGAGAACGAGCTCGTTGTCGCGGAGCTTGGCGGACAGGGCGGAGCGCATGGCGAGCTTGACCTCTTTGTTGTTCATGCGCTTCACGTAGGTGCGGGGCTTGGGCCCGAAGATCACACCGCCACCACGCCACTGAGCGGCGCGGATGGAGCCCTGACGGGCACGGCCGGTGCCCTTCTGACGCCAAGGCTTCTTGCCGCCACCGGAGACCTCGGAACGGCCCTTGGTGGACTGGGTGCCCTGACGCCAGCAGGCCTGCTGGCACTTGACGATGTGGTGCATGACGTGGATGTTCGGCTCGATGCCGTACACGGCGTCGGCGAGCTCGGCCTCGGCGACCTGCTTGCCCTCGGCGTTCTTCACTTCAAACTTAGACATAGCGACGGTCCTCCTTTACGCCATGCGGATGGCGACCAGACCGTTCTTGCCACCGGGCACAGCGCCCTTGACAAGCATGAGGTTCTGCTCAGCATCAATGCGGACAACGGAGAGGTTCTTCACGGTCACGCGGGCGTTGCCCATGTGGCCAGCCATCTTGACGCCCTTGAGGACGCGGGCCGGGTAAGCGCACTGGCCGATGGAGCCGGGGTGACGCTGGATGTGGGAACCGTGGGACATGGGACCGCGGCGCTGGTTCCAGCGCTTGATGCGACCCTGGAAGCCCTTACCCTTGGAGGTGCCGATGACGTCGACCTTGGCGACGTTCTCGAAATCAGCGACGGTGACGACGTCGCCGACCTTGTGCTCCTCGCCGTTCTCGACGCGGACCTCACGAAGGTAACGGACAGGCTCGACGCCAGCCTTAGCGAAGTGACCAGCCATGGGCTTGTTCACGTGCTTGGACTTGATGTCGCCGAAGCCGATCTGGACGGCGTTGTAGCCGTCGGTCGCCTCAGTTTTAACCTGCGAGACGGTGCAGGGGCCAGCCTGGATGACCGTGACGGGGACGACGTTATCGTCCTCGTCCCAAACCTGGGTCATGCCGATCTTGCGGCCGAGAATCATGTTGATCATTCGATCTCCAACTCTCGGTGGTCTTGGGACATTGCACACGCCCCTTGCGCGTGCCCCTAGAGGACCACATACGGACTTGCGCGCCACTCCTTGCATTCGCTTTGACCCCTTGTGCGCGGCAACCCATTTGCGCAGGTAGATGGCCTAGGCAGAATCCTCCTAGTGGACACAGCTTGATTAGTATACACGCCCGCGGGCGTCTCCATATTGTCTTCGCAATATTTTTGCAGGTGAAGGGCGTTGCCCGCCCTGCCGAGGGGCGGCGTCGGATTTCGCTCGGCCAAGTCCTGCTCGCGACGAAGCGTCCACTGGACGCTTCTGCTGGTGCGGAATCTACGAAATTCGACGCCGCCCCTCGGCAGGACTCAAGCCGTCACCCCCTTGCCGAACCTCAATTTAGGGACTGTCCCTAAATTGAGGCTACTCGCTGCAGAGAGCCTCCACGGGGTCGCGGCGGGCGGCGCTGCGACTGGGGATGAGGCCGGCTATGACGGTAAGGGCCACGCTGATAAGGATGAGGCCGAGAGCCGATGAGATGGGCAGGCGCATCACGTTCTCCACATGGTGCACGGCCAAGGCCCACGCGTTCACGGGGAATGAGACGGCCACCACCACCGCTATGGCGAGCACACCCGCGATGAGGCCCTCGATGAAGGTCTCGGCATTGAAGACGTTGGCGATATTGCGCTTGGAGGCGCCCATAGCGCGCAGGATGCCGATTTCCTTCTTGCGCTCGAGCACGCTGATGTAGGTGATGATGCCGATCATGATGGAGCTCACCACGAGCGAGATGCTCACAAAAGCGATGAGCACGAGTGAGATCATGTTGACGATGCTCGTCACGCTGCCCATGAGCACGCCCATGTAGTCCGTGTAGACGATGACCTTATCGTCCTCCCCCGCGGCGCGCATGTCCTCGTTGTAACGGTCGATCGCCCCGAGCACCGCGTCTTTGGCCTCAAAGTCAACGGGATAGATGCTGACCGCCTGCGGGTTGGCCGCATCGGCGTAACCGAGCGTCGCCAAGTTGTTGTCGTAGGTGAGCCTGCCGGCGTTGGCATAGCTCGCCATGAGGGACGAGAGGTCCT
Source organism: uncultured Collinsella sp. (assembly GCA_900551665.1). Taxonomy (GTDB): domain Bacteria; phylum Actinomycetota; class Coriobacteriia; order Coriobacteriales; family Coriobacteriaceae; genus Collinsella. Next base: position 49,008 of record URWW01000006.1, read on the forward strand.
CCGCATCCATGTTGAAATGGATGGCACGCGCGAAGGCCCCGCCGTCGACCGAGAACGCCTGCTGCATGTTGGCAGCAAGACGCTGGGCGAGCTGTGGCGCGGCCGCCGCGAAAGTGCGGCCGAGGCCCTCCTGAAGCTGCGCGCCGATTGCGGTGGAGAGCTCGCCGCCGATCTGGGCGGCGATATCGTCGAGTGCCTTTTTGACATACGCGGCGAAATCGCTCCCGACATAAGCCCGGACGACCTCCTCGAGCCGGTTCGCGACGGGCTCGCCCGCAATGGCCGCAACCTGCTCCAACAGGGCGGCGCCACCCTCGGGCGCATCGCTTTTGGCGTATGCAATGAACTGCTCGACGAGATCACGGCCGAAATCCGGGGAGCTCGGGTCGAGGCCCTGACCGGGTCTCGCGAGCCACTTCGTCACGAATTGCCGTACGAACTCGCTCGAAAGATCCATGACCTGCTTGAGCTGGTTTTCATCGAGGACCGGGTCCTTTCCGAGATCGCCCAGGATGCCCTCGAAATCCGGCATTGGCGCACCCGAGAGGACACCGGCAAGGTCCACTCCCTCAAGAGCGCTCGATATGTCTATGTCCACGCCGCCCATATCGAGCCCCGCGAAATCGAACCCCGAAAGGTCGAGCCCCGCGCCGAGTTTGGCCGCATCGATCTTGAAGGCCGCACGCAACGCCGCCTCGTCCACGGAGAACAGGCTCGCCAAATCAACGCCGCGCTTGGCCTCCTCCTGCAACGTTGCGAACGGCTTGCCGGTAAAGACATCCACCTCGGGCTCGGCGAGCTGTGCCCGCACGATCTCCGAATTCGCAGCGCGCTTCATGAGCTCGTCGGTCAGGCCGCTGGTATAGGCGATGCCCTGCGAGAGCGCGGCGGACTTTGCCGTGGGACTCGGCTGGACGATACCCACGATCTTGAGGTCCAGGCCCTGGCTCACCTGGTCCGCCATGAACGAGGCGTCGTCGGACATGTCGGTCCAACCACCCGTCTCGGCGTTGCGGCGATACGAGTCGGAAGCGGCGAGAACCTTGAACGTCGTGCCGAGCGCGTCGTCGTAGGTGAAATCCGCATCGACCTCGGGGACATGCACCTCCCCCGAGCCGCTCATGGTGCGCTCGACCATGCGATCGAGGGCGGCGGGGTCGAGCACGCCCATGCTGTACAACGTGAAGTCCGATATCTTGCCACGAGCCGAAAGCACGAGGACGCACTCATCGGCCGCCTTGGCCCATCGGCCGGCGACCACGTCGTACTGCTCGTCGAGCAGCTTGGGATTGTCGATCATCTCGTTGAACGCCGTAGTGCCCGTCATCATGGTGCCCGCCATCGCGGCGCTCGACGCCCCGCCGGTCATGGCGGTCGTCATTGCGTTGGGAGACAGGCGCACCGGCCCCTCCGAGGTATCGGATCGATACACGAGCGGTGTGATGCCGTAGTCATACTGGATGGCCGAAACCTCGCCATCGAGCTCCTTGGCATCCTCATCCAAAAAGCCCTTGAAACTCGCCATGTCGTTGGATTTCACGCTCGCGAACATATCGGAGAGCATCGTGAATATCGGAATGGGCTCCTTCAGGTCGACTTTGCGGCCTCCGTCGGCGTCGGCAGACGGCGCCTCGGAGCCGTCGGCCCCATCCCCGGACACCTCTTCCTCAGATGTGCCGGCATCCCCCGTCATCATGCTCGTGAGGTCGTAGCTCTGCCGCGCGATCGTAAGCGGATAACTCGACAATGTGTCTTGCTCGACTTTGGCGATGTAGCCGTTCACACCGTTGGAGAGCGCCAAAATCGCCGCGATGCCGATGATGCCGATCGACCCGGCGAAGGCCGTCATGATGGTGCGGCCCTTCTTGGTCATGAGGTTGTTGAAGGACAGGGAGAGCGCCGTGAGCAAGCCCATCGACGAGCGGTGCGCGGAGCCCTCGTCGGGATGGGCGACGGCGGCCGCACGCGCGGCCTCGACCTCATCCTCCGTCACGGGGCACGTGTCCCCGGCAAGACGCCCGTCCTTGATGCGCACGATGCGCGTCGCGTAATCTTCGGCGAGCTGCGGGTTGTGCGTGACCATGATCACGAGCCGCTCGCGCGCGACCTCCGCGAGCAGATCCATCACCTGGATGCCCGTCTCGGTATCGAGGGCGCCCGTGGGCTCATCAGCGAGAACGATCTCGGGGTCGTTCACCAGCGCTCGTGCGATGGCGACGCGCTGCATCTGGCCGCCCGAGAGCTGCGATGGCTTCTTGTTCACATGCGCGCCCAGGCCCACGCGCTCGAGCGCGGCACGGGCACGGCGCTCCCGCTCAGCGCGGTCCACGCCCGCCAATGTAAGCGCGAGCTCCACGTTGGCCAGAATCGTCTGATGCGGGATAAGGTTGTAGCTCTGGAAGATGAAGCCCACGCGGTGGTTGCGGTACGTGTCCCACTCCGCATCCGTATAGTCGCGGGTCGAGGTTCCGTTCACCACGATGTCACCCGAGTCGGCGTGGTCGAAGCCGCCTAATATATTCAAGAACGTGGTCTTGCCGGAACCCGATGGGCCCAGAACCGCCACGAACTCGCTCTCCCTGAAGGTGACGGAGACGCCGTCCAGAGCGCGCTGGACCAGGTCCCCAGTCTTATATGTCTTGGTGATGTCGCGAATCTCGATCATGCGCAGCCTATCCACGTGATGTCGTATTCGCTTTTCGTACCCACATTCCCCGCGTTTAGGCGAACGCGGGGACGCGATACAAAGACCTTATGCGGGCATCGGCGAGACGGGCAGCCAGGAGTTCGCGAACCGCTGCGCCGGTAGTGGCAGATGGCAAATCGACCCAAAGGCCTATTCCGAGAGCTCGCCCGCGGCCATGCGCTCGGCGAGGCGGGTGTTGGTCCACTGGCGGACGAGCTCGTAGAGCACCGCCACGATGGGAATGAAGAACACAATGCCCACGATGCCGAAGAGCTTGCCGCCCACGAGCGCGGCGATGAGGGTCCACAGCGCGGAAAGGCCCACGGAGGAACCCACCACATGGGGATAGATAAACTGGTTTTCGACGAACTGGACGGCCAGGTACACGATCACGCAGATGATCGCCTGGCCGGGCGAGGCGAGCAAGGTGAGGAACGCGCCGATGGCGCACGATGCGAAGGCGCCCACATACGGCACGAAGGCGAAGACCGCCGTGAGGAAACCGATGAGCCCGGCATACGGCAGGCGGAAGAGGGAGAACGCGATGAAGATAAGCGTGCCCAAGATGCACGCCTCCAGGCACTGCCCCGAGAGGAACTTGGAGTACGTATCGGTTGCCAACGCCGCGACGTGGCGGATGCGCGATGCGTGTCGCGGGTCGAGATGGGCATCCATCACGCGGTTGACCTGACGGCCGAGCACGCGCTTGCTCGCCAGAACGTACACGGCGATGACGAAGGCGAACACCGTGCTCGAGACAACCGAGACGGTGGAGCGCGCGGCGGCGAACACCGAGGTGGCGATGGAGCCGAGGCCGAAGTTCATCAGGCCCTGCAGGCCCTGCGAGCTGGAGGCCGAACCGGCGGCGGGCTGCAGCCAGGCCATGAGCTTGTCCACGTCCACGCCCTCGGCCGCCAGGCCGCGCTCGATCTCGGGCAGGCGCTCGGCGAGGAGGGGCGCGACGGTGCGAGCGGAGGCAATGAGCTCGGGCACGAGCATTGTGACGGCCATGACGGCCACGCCGGCGATGGCGATGAGCACCAGCACGATGCTCACCACGGTCACAAGACCCGGCTGAGGACGCTTCTCCTCCGGGAGGCGCTCGACCAGGCGGCCGAGCATGCGCTCCATGCCCGAGACGGGCACGTTCAGCACGAAGGCGAATCCAAGGCCGAGCAACACCGGGAAGAAGATGTTGATAACGGCGGACAAGGCGCCGATCACCACGTCGAGGTGCATGACGGCGGCATAGAGGCAAACGCCGAACGCGATCAGCGAGGCGGCGCGGCGCGATTTCTCATCGAACATGGGCATCCTTACATGAGGGCGGCACCCGCGGTCCATCGAGACCTCGGGTGCCACACGGTTTTGGGCCTTATACCCAATCTTTTGAACCCATCACACGGGCGTTAACCCTCCCGCGCGCGCTCAAGCACCCGCCAACAGGACGTCTCCAGACGGGCCGGTGTCGGCATGGCCGGTTTTCAGGAAGGTGTAGATGGCCTTCGAATAGTACGCCGACCCGAGCTCCGAGGGATGGGAGTAATCGCGCAGGAAATACCGGTCGTACTCATGACCGGAGAAATCCGCGACCTGGAATCCCGCATCGGCGGCCGCATCGCGCACCATGCGATAGTACTGCTGACGGACCTCGCACGTGTAAACGGTCTGGTCGTAGGCCGCTCCCTTGACGGGCTGGATCACGATGAGCGGTTCGATCCCCGTCTCGCGGCACACGTCGAGAACCATCTTGAAATCCTCGAACTCCTGCGAGCTGAAGTACTCGTCACCCCGCACCTTCCAGCTCTTGTTCGCGCCCTCCAGCCATGTCTTGAAATGCTTGCCGTACCAGACGTCGCTCATTCCAAGGTCGTTGCCCGTCGCCTGAGCCCGGGCGGCGCGATCGGCCTCACTGAACACCGCATCCCAATCGGGACCGCCGGTCGCGTGGGCCGGTCGCGGGGCGGACACGTCGCCTGCAGCACGGGAACCCCGACCGTCGACCGCCAGGTCGTGAGCGAGGCGCACATCGGATGCAAGGGTCTTTGCCGCCTCATCCACATCGCGGACGATGCGCTCGACGGGCCCCTCGTTTGCCGGCTCTCCGGCGCCGTACTCGACCGCGCGTTGAGCCACGCGACGCTTCAGCCCATCGGATATATCGGCATTCGCCATGAACGCCTCGAAAGCCCCGGATGAATAAACATCGGGAAAATCACGCGCGGGGCGGCGGTACGTCATGAACCATTGGATGCTCGGAAAAAGCACCACGCGGCGCGGGGCATCCGCCACCGAGGCAAAGGCACCGATCTCGATTGCCTGCCACAGGTCCGCACAACCCGCGCGGCCCGCCATCAGCGCGCCCACATCGTAGGTACCGGGAGCAAGCAGGTTGCCCGGATGGGAGAAGCCCGCCGGCCCCGGGTTGAGCTCCGAAGACCCGAACACCGGGGCGACCGGCTCGCCGCGCTCGGCGCTGCTTTCGTATTGACCCCGCATGAGCTGCCAGCTCGACACCTCTTGCGCCGTTGGGTAGCCCACGCAAGGTACATCTTCATCTGTCAGCCGACTCTCCCAGGCATACGCGGCACCGCCGCCGACGGCGAGCGTCGCAGCCAGGGCCAGGGCGATGATGCGTCTTCTCATGACAACCCCTTAGAACTCGGCATACACCGGGCTTGCCGGTGCGCCATACGGGGAGAGCACGAAAAACCACCCGAGCACTGCCACGAGCACCACGACGGCCGCAAACCAAGCGACGGCCGCCGAAGTCGCGTCCGAGTAGAACCATGTGCGCATGCGCTCGGGCGTCAAGGCACGCAGGCGCGCAAGCGCAGACGGGCCGCGCCCCGCGGAGCGCACGCCCTCGCCCGGACGGCCCTCCGCGCCCATCACAGTCTCACCGCGATCTGCTCGATGATCTTGTTCACCGTGTTCATTTCCGAGCGCTCGACCGCGGTGGGCGCGATATCCACACCGAAGCGCTCCTCGATCTCGACGAGCACTTCGATAGCGGCGAGGGAGTCGAGCAGGCCAGCCGCGAACAGGTCGATGTCGCGCTCCTCGCGCACGGCCTCGTCGTCGCAGATGTCTTCCAGCATGTCGAGGACCTCTGCCTCGAGTTCGTTCCTATCCATTGATGATCCTTTCGATGATGTGGGTGAGCTGACCGGAGAAGAGCGCGAAGCCGATGACCACGAGCTGCATCGTGACGAACCACGACAGCGCCCGATACCAACGCTTGCGCTTGTTCCGCTTGTAGAAGGCCGACCGCTTTTGGTAGACCTCGGTGAGCGCGAGCAACACGCCGTGATACAGGCCGTACGCGAGGTAGTCGATGGTCAGTCCATGCCACGCGCCCATGAGCAGCATGTCGACCAGGTAGGCCGCGCACGCCGTGTGCAAACGGCTCGAGAAGAGCTTTCGCTTGGAGGCCAAGCGCACGAACCTCATGAAGACGAAGTCGCGCAGCCACGTGGACAACGTGATGTGCCAACGGTTCCAAAAGTCCTTCATGTCCTGCGCCGCAAACGGGGCGCGGAAATTCTGGGGCGTGGCGATGCCGAAGCAGTAGCTCGCCCCCACCGCCATGAGCGAATAGCCGGCAAAGTCGAAGAAGAGGTACAGGGCGTAGACGTACGCGCGGGCGATGGTACGCACCGGCGCCGGACCGGGAATCGAGATCACCGCCGGCACACCCGCGAGCTGCGCGGTGGCGGAAGGGTCGAGGGCCGTCTGCGCAATCGTCGCCAGCACCAGTTGCGACACCGCTCCGGCGAGCAGGAACAGGATGCCCCGACTGAAGAGGTCGGCGTACTCGGACCGGGAAAGCCGTCTGTCGGCGTCTTCTCGGAACCGGCGCGACCGATCGATCGGCCCCGAGGTGAACGTCGCGAAAAACGTCAGGAAGTACAGGTAGTCGACGACGCCGAGGTCGTCGATGAGCCCATCGCGGATTTCGATGAGCACCTGCACCGCCTTGAAGGTGAGGTAACTGATGCCGATGAAGCCCAGCAGGTTCGCATCGAATACCGCCCCCACCTTGTAGATGACGAGCGGGGCGATGGTCGCGACAAGCGATGCGCGGTACACCGCCATGCTCTTGCGGCCGCTCTTCCAGCTGGCGAGCGTCGCGCGCATGGACGCGAACGCCATCGCGAGAAACACCGTGAACGCGGCGGCGCCGGCGGGGCTGCCCGCGAAGAGCAGGCCGACCATCACACATGAGGCCGCGAAGCCGTAATACTTGATACGCCTCTCCATGAAGCCGAGCACTGCGGCGGGAACCACCGCTGCGGCGAGCGCCATGAAAAACGACGGGGAGGTGTAAAAGCCCATCGGTGCCTATTTCTTCTCGGTGAGGGCGCGGCGGTCGAGCTTGCCGTTGCCGGTCATGGGCAAGGACTCATGGAACGCGACCTTCTTCGGAACCATGTAATGGGGCAGGAACTCGGCCAGGCGTTCCTTAAGCGCGAGGCCCGCGCGAAACGGCGTGTCCCCGAGCGGTGCGGACGGCACGACATGCGCCACGAGATGCGAGATCTTCCCGTCCCGATACACCGGGGCGACCGCGGCGGCGGCGATCTCGGGCAGGCGACGCAGATGGCCCTCGATCTCGCCGAGCTCGATGCGGAAGCCGTTGAGCTTGACCTGCAGATCGAGGCGGCCGCGGAAATGCAGCACGCCCTCGGCGTCGAGATAACCCTCATCGCCGGTTCGGTAGGCACGCACGGCGGCGCCGTCGAGCACAGCATTGTCGAAGACGCGCGTCGTGAGGTCGGGCCGCCCAAAGTAGCCGCGGGCGACCGTATCGCCCTCGATAACGACCTCGCCGAAGGTGCCGGCGGGAACGGAACGCCCCTCCTCATCGACGATACGGAGACGCGTGCCGAGGCGCGGGGCGCCCACGGGCAAGGGCTCGGGGCTCGCCGCCATCTCGGCCGTCACCTCAACCGAGGTGACGGCGACGGTCGACTCGGTCGGACCGTAGGTGTTGACCACGCGAGCCCGCGGGAAGCGCTCGAGCAGGCGCGCGGCCGTCGCGTTCGGTAGCGTCTCGCCGCAGAACAAGAAGAGCCTGAGCTCGGGCATGGCGCTCTGGTCGAAATCGGCATTCGCAAGGCAAAGCTCGGCAAACGACGGGGTCGAGACCCAGATATCCGCGCCGCTCTCCTTGAGCGCGGCGAACTGAGCCGCCATGCTGAGCTGCGTCTCGGCGGCCAGCGAGTACAACGTGCCGCCACCGCCGAGAGCGCCGGCGAGCTCGAACACCGACAGGTCGAACGAGAAGGGCGCCTGATCGAGCCACACGCGACCATCCGAGCGCTCAGGGGTGTTGCCGTGGGCGAGTTCGAGGTCCCATGCGCAGAAGTTGTCAAAGCAGGCCGCCGTGACCTCGACGCCCTTGGGCGCACCGGTCGAACCGGAGGTGAACAGGATGTACGCGAGATCCTCCCCATCGATCCAGCGATCGCGGTCGGAGTGGCCCGCGGCCGCCACGAGGTCGCCGATGGTGCGATGCTCGATAACGGTCACGGGCGGCATGTCGTCACATGTGGGGAAGCTTCCAACCGCCAACACGAGCGGGGCCTCGATGCCCGCGTCGCCCGTCATGGACGCAAGGATCTGCGTGGCGATCGACGCGGTGCGCTGCGGTGGCACGGAGTTGCCGTCGATTGGAACGTAGGGGCACCCGGCCTTCATGCAGGCGAGAAAGCATACGACCATGAACGGGTCCTTGTTGCCGTACACGATGACGGGCACACCGCGCTCGACGCGCTTGCCCACCTGCCCGGCGAGCGCCTCGGACGCCGCCCACAGCTCTCGATAGGTCAGGTCCATCCCCGTCGATGCGCGCACGGCGGTCCGGCAGGGCCACTCGCGGGCGACTCGCTCGATGTTCTCCAGGTACTTCACGTGTCATCCCATCCCTTCGGTTCCACACGGGCGCCATGGGCGCCGTGTCCGAGAGCCTACCCCCCCCCGACGCCGTTTTGGCAAGCGTTACTTTGGGAGATGCGGGAAGGCCTCGTCTTGATGCTGCGCCCCATTGTGCCCGTCGAAGCTTTGCGCATCCTTACCGTCGGGTGACGTTTGCGTAAGAGTGGTTATGAAGCGCTGAAGTCGCGGACGGATGACCCGTTCGTGTGGAGGAACGCGGCCGCGAGCCCGCGTGTGTAAAAACGCACCCGTCCCCAAATTGCACACATACGCACGGCAGATAGGCCTGGACGGTGGCGTATTATTGAAGGGTTAGCAAACCGTTCGGCTCAAGGTCGTGCGACCGCCGCCGACGGACCGACCCGTACAGAAAGAAGGGCAGGACTCAATGGTCTCTCGCGTGTACGTAGAGAAGAAACCCGGGTTTGACGTCGAAGCGCAGCAGTTGCTGGCCGAGCTTCGCGACACCCTGGGCATCGAGGCGCTCACGGGCCTGCGCGTCATCAACCGCTATGACGTCGAGGGCATCGACGGGGAGCTGTTCGGCTCCTGCGTGCCCACCGTGTTCTCCGAGCCGCAGGTCGACTTCGCCTATGACGAGCTCCCCGAGGAGCCCGGCGCGACCGTCTTCGCCGTCGAGGCGCTGCCCGGCCAGTTCGATCAGCGCGCCGCCTCCGCCGCCGAGTGCGTGCAGCTGATCTCCCAGGGCGAGCGCCCCACCGTTCGCTCCGCAAAGGTCTACCTGCTCTCCGGGGATCTTTCCACCGAGGACTTCGACGCCATCAAGGGCTACGTGGTGAACCCGGTCGAGTCCCGCCTCGCCGAGCTCGAGTGCCCCGAGACCCTCACCCAGGAGATCCCCGACCCCGAGTCGGTCGAGATCATCGATGGCTTCCGCGAGATGGACGAGGCCGCCCTCGCCTCCTTCATCGCCGAGCGCGGTCTTGCCATGGACGAGGCCGACATCGCGTTCTGCCAGCAGTACTTCAAGGATGAGGACCGCGACCCCACCATCACCGAGATTCGCGTAATCGACACCTACTGGTCCGACCACTGCCGCCACACCACCTTCGGCACCAACCTTGAGAACATCGAGATCGACGACGCCGCCGTCGAGGCCGCCTTCAACCGTTACATGGAGATGCGCCACGAGCTCGGCCGCGACGAGAAGCCCGTCTGCCTCATGGACATGGGCACCATCGGCGCCAAGTGGCTTAAGAAGCAGGGGATCCTCACCAACCTCGATGAGTCCGAGGAGATCAACGCCTGCACCGTCAAGGTGACCGTCGACGTCGACGGTGAGGACCAGGATTGGCTGTTCCTCTTCAAGAACGAGACCCACAACCACCCCACCGAGATCGAGCCCTTCGGCGGCGCGG
>URWW01000007.1 GCA_900551665.1 uncultured Collinsella sp.
TCAGGGTGTACTTCAGGTAGTTGACCACAGAGGGGTCCAGGTCGCCGCAGCGGGTACCCATCATCAGGCCGGCCAGCGGGGTCATGCCCATGGAGGTATCAACGACCTTGCCCTGATCGACAGCGGCGATGGAGGAGCCGTTGCCCAGATGGCAGGTGATGAGCTTCAGGTCCTCCAAGGGCTCGTCCATGAAGACGGCCGCGCGCTCGGCGATGTAGCGATGCGAGGTGCCGTGGGCGCCGTACTTGCGGATGTGCAGCTTCTCGCGCACCTCGGTCGGCAGCGCGTAGGTGTAGGCCGCGGGCGGCATGCCCATGTGGAAGGACGTGTCGAACACGGCGACGTTCGGGAGCTCGGGGTAGGTCTCGCGGCAGTACTCGATGACGCCGGCCTCGGCATAGTTGTGCAGCGGGGCGAGCGGGGCGACCTCGTAGATCTTGGCGAGAACCTCATCGTCGACGAGCGCGGAGTCCTTGAAGTGCCAGCCGCCCTGAACGATGCGGTGGCCGAAGGCCTCCATCTCGAAGCCGTGCTCGTTGATGAGCTCGATGACCTTGCGGATGGCAGTGCCGTGATCGGGGAAGTCCACGATCTCCTTGACCTTCTCGCCATCACCCTCGACATGGCCGAAGATGCCGTCGGTCAGACCGATGCGCTCGCAATTGCCCTTGGTGAAGACCTCGCGGGTCTTGGTGTTCATCAGCTGGAATTTGAGGCTCGAGCTACCGGCGTTGAGAACGAGAACGTTCATGACACTCCTTGGTGGTTCGGTTGCCCGGTCGATCCGGGCAGTTTTTACACGTATGTCTCTATCATAGCGTGAACGTGGGCTCTATGGACGGCACAGAAACGCAGCCGACGGCCGCATCCCTTAGATAAGGCCCTCTCCCAGCGGCTTGCCACCCAGCACATGCAGGTGGAAATGCATGACGGTCTGTCCGGCGGCCTCGCCCTTGTTGGAGATGACGCGGAAACCCTCGTCGAGGCCCTTGATACGCGCGACCTCGGCGACGGCATGGGTCATGGCGGCGAGCGTCTCGGCGGGCACGCCGTCGATGATGTTCTCGTGGTGCGCCTTGGGGATCACGAGCGTATGAACGGGGGCCTGGGGGTTCAGATCGTCGAATGCAATGACGAGGTCGTCCTCGTACACAACGGTGGCGGGAATCTCGTGCTCTGCGATCTTGCAGAAAATGCAGTCGGACATGGGAAGGCTCCAATCGTCTTGATGTGTAAAGGGGGACGGGTGCGTTTTACACATCTACATGCGAATGAGCGCAAGGGCGCCTCGGGTGTGTAAAACGCACCCGTCCCCCTTTACACATCGTAGCGAATTTACAGGTTGAGGGCGTCGGAGTCGTCGGCCGGGGAACCCGCTACGAGTTCGTCGTTGCCGTCGATATCCTTGAGAAGCACCGAGACCTTCTGCTCGGCGCCGGCAAGACGGGCGCGCAGGCTCTTGAGCAGCTCCACGCCGCGCGTGTAGCTCTCGAGCGATTCCTCGAGCTCCATGTCGCCCGACTCGAGGCTACGGATAATGAGCTCCAACTCGGTGGATGCCTCCTTGTACGTGAGCTCCTCGACGTTCTTGTACTCAGCCATGTTCTTCATCCTTTCACGTCGCCGCGCACGCGCGGCAAGATCTCATGATTCAACGTGCAGCGGCGCGCGCTATTCCCGCGGTGCCGCGACACACTCGACGGCATCGACCGTTGCCAGCACATCGCCGTCGGCCATGCGCAGACGCAAAGCATCGCCCACATGGAACGAATCGGCACGCGTGGCGACCGAGCCGCCTCCGTCATACGCGATCGAATAGCCCCGGCCCAGGACCTTGAGCGGCGAAAGCGCATCGAGCGCGGCAGCCGAGCGGCCAAGCTCGGCAACAGGGGCGCTCAACAGCTGTGCGCCTTTGGACCTCAGGCGAGAGGCCGCGAGCTCGAGACCATGGCCCATGCGGTCCATCTGCGCCGTGCTCGAACGCAGCCGGGGCGCCAGGCGATCGAGCTCCATGGCGAAGCGACCCTGCGCGCGCTCGCACGCGGTGCAAAAGCGGTCGACGGTCTGCGCGAGCTCCACCTCGCGGCGGTCCACGATGTTCGCGGGGCTGGTTAGGCAGGGACGCGTTGCGAACGCATCCAGTGACCGGCGCTCGCGCTCGAGCCGCACGTCCATGGCCCGGCCAAGCCGGCCGCCCAGTCCGTCGCAAGCGGAGGCGGCGCGGACGACCTTGCCCTCGAGCACGCGCTGCAAGCGTTGCTCGCGACCGTCCAAGGCGCTCACCAGCTCGGAGAACTCCGGAGCGACGGACTCCGCCGCCGCGGTGGGCGTGGAGCAACGGCGATCGCTCACCATGTCGCAGATCGAGTTATCGGGTTCATGCCCGATGCCCGTGACCACCGGCACGGGGCACGCGGCCACCGCGCGCGCCAGGCCCTCGTCGTTGAAGGTCATGAGGTCCTCGAAGGAACCGCCGCCTCGCACGAGCAGGATGCAGTCGGGCGCCGGCGCAATCGCAGCGGCGCGGCGCAGGCCCTCCACGAGCTCCGCCGGAGCTCCCTCGCCCTGCACCTTGGCACCCACGCACACAACCTCGACCATGGGGTTGCGGCGGCGCAGGGTGCGCTTCACATCGTTGATGACCGCACCGGACAGCGAGGTCACGACGGCGACGCGGGTGCAGAACACGGGGATGCGGCGCTTGCGCTCGGGCTCCATGAGCCCCTCGCGACGGAGCTTCTCCGCGAGCTGCGCGACCTGTTGGCGCAGCAGCCCCTCCCCCGCCAGGGTGAAGGAGCTCGCCTTGAAGCTCATCTTGCCCGTGGGCTTGTACAGGTCGAACGTACCGGTAAACAGCACCTGCAGACCGTCGCGCAAATCGAACGCGCGCTTGTCGTAGGTGCCCTTCCACACGATGCACTCGAGCGCGGCCGACTCGTCCTTGATCTGAAAATAGCAATGGCCGCTACGGGCGTTCGGACCGCGAAACCCGGTCACCTCGCCCAAAACGGTGATCTTGGGGACGCCGTGCAGGGCGCCCGCCGCCAACTCGGCAGCTTGCGAAACCGACAGGGCATCCGAATCGGACTCGCCCATATCGGCCACCACCGGCTGGTCGGGCGTGGCCCCCGTCAAACTCCAGGCACTCATGCGAACACCTCCTCTTCTCGTCTACCCAACGGCACGGTAACGCGCCATGCGGACAAAACTAGTTATCGTCGTCGCGATGCGTGCGGGCGAGGAGGTACAGCAGCTGGAGGACGCTGGAGAGCGCCGCCGCCACGTACGTGAGCGCCGCGGCGGTGAGCACCTTGCGGGCGCCGCGCACATTCACCTCGCTCATGCCAGAGCCCTCGATGTAGGCCACGGCCCGGCGGCTCGCGTTGATTTCGACAGGCAACGTGACCAGCTGGAACACCACGGAGAACGCGAACATGGCGATGGCGAGCGACGTCAGGCCCGCCATGTCCATCATGAAGCCGAGCAAGAACACGATGGTCCAGATGTTCTGGGTGAAATTGACGACGGGCACGAGGGCGTGGCGCACCTTCATCATGAAATAGCCGCTCTCACGCTGGGCCGCATGGCCCGCCTCGTGGCAGGCGACCGCAACACTGGCGACCGAGCCGCCGGAGAGGTTCTCGCGCGAGAGGTAGAGGTTGTTGTCACGCGGGTCGTAATGGTCGCTCAGGTGGCCGGGGGTTCCAAGGATTCCCACGCGGCCGCAACCGGATGCGTCGAGCATACGGCGGGCAACCTGCTCACCGGTCTCCCCGTCCGAGGGAACGCGGGACCAACGGCGGTACGTGGAGTTGATATAACTCTGAGCCATGAGGCCGACCACCGTTGTGACCAGCACGATGATCAGATAAAGCGGGTCGTATCCAAAGCCGTAATAGCCGTAGTAGGGCATGGGAATCCTTTCAGATGCTATGTGCACATGTGGGACCTTGTACCCAAAAAGAACGCCCCGACCTTCCAAGTCGGGGCGCCTTCGCACAGATGTGATAGTGCGGCTTTAGAAGTCCACGGCCCCCTCGCCGGCCAGCCACTCGGCCTGGAACTCGGCGTAGCGGCCATCGATGATGGCCTGGCGGGCACGACGCATGAGGTCGAGCAGGAAATAGATGTTATGCTGCGACAGCAGAATTCCGCCGAGCATCTCCTTCTGCGTGACCATGTGGCGAATGAGCGCACGGGAGTAGCCACCGGTGCACACCGGGCAGGTGCACTTCTCGTCGATGGGACGCGGGTCGCGGGCGAACTTGGCGTTCTTGAGGTTCATGCGGCCGGTGCTCGAGAACGCGGTGCCCATGCGGCCGGTGCGGGTGGGCAGCACGCAGTCGAACATGTCGACGCCACAGCCAACGCCGCGCACGAGCGTGGTGGGATTGCCCACGCCCATGAGATAGCGGGGCTTGTGGCGCGGCATGTGCTCGGACACAAGCGGCTCGAGGGTCTCGAACATGCCCTCGTGGGGCTCGCCCACCGAGTAGCCGCCGATGCCGTAGCCGGGGAAGTCGCCGATCTCCTCGAGGTGCTTGAGGGAGCGCAGGCGCAGATCCAAATGCATGCCGCCCTGCACAATGCCGAACAACGCCTGGTCATCGCGAGTGTGGGCTTTGTAGCAACGCTCGGCCCACATGCTGGAGAGCTCGACGGCGCGCTCCACGAACTTGCGCGTGGCGGGGTAACCCGGGCACTGGTCGAGCTGCATGCAGATGTCGCTGCCGAGCTTCATGGCGATCTCCATGTTGTCCTCGGGCGTCCAGAACACATGGCTGCCGTCGTAATCGGTGGCGATGAAGCGCACACCCTCATCGGTAAGCTTGACCGCGTCGGAATGGGAGAAGATCTGGAAGCCGCCCGAGTCCGTGAGGATGGGACCGTGCCAGTTCATGAAATCGTGCAAGCCGCCGAGCTCGGCCACCGTATCGGCGCCCGGGCGCATGGCCAGGTGATAGGTATTGGCGAGCACGATCTGGGCGCCCAGGTCCTTCACGGTCTCGGTGGGAATGCCCTTGACGTTGGCCTTGGTGCCCACGGGCATGAAGATCGGGGTCTCGATATCGCCATGCGGCGTGTGGAGGATGCCGGCGCGCGCATGCGTCTTGGGATCCTCGGCAACGATCTCGTATTTGAACAGGGATTGGTCCATGAAACGGCTCCTCGGTTATTCGGCGCCAGGCGAGCGTGGAATCAATCGGTCCAGCGCGTGGGGACTCTCCCGCGCGCAGGCCTCGCATTCACATGCCGCCGGCGCCATGCAATTTCAGCCGTTTATTGTACTATCGCGCACCGTGCACCGCGCCATTCAGCGGGAAATGAGCTGGAATCCCACCTGGAGCACAATCGCAAAAGCGACCAAGATCCAAAACGCGACCTCCCAATGCTCTCCTGCGAAAACCATGAGGGCGAGGCACACGACGGCGCTCAGGAGTATCGACAGCTCGAAGCGATGCCGACGGAGAAAGCCCTTCTTCTGAGGCGCCGAGTGGATGTTGCCAACCAGGTACTCGGCGATCTCCCGGTCGGTACTCAAATTGTGCTTGCGAAAGATCATCCCCATGCGAACTATGATCGCGACGATTCCGACAAGCAAAACCGAGTCGACCGCGGCAGCGGGAATATCCGGAGCGGGGACATCCGACCGTTCCAGCACCATTTCCAGCGGTATGTAGAGCACGCCGATAAAAATGATGCCAAGGGTCAAAAGCAGCAGCTCTCGCTTATCGACGGAAACCCGCTTACCGAGCTCAGGAGCGACTTGATTGACCAAGTCATCCACCGTAACACCAAAGACCTCGGCAAGATACGCCATGCTCTGGATATCCGGAAGGGTCTTGCCCGTCTCCCAGTTCGATATGGTTTGACGCGACACCATACACGCCTGGGCAAGGTCTTGCTGAGACATACCGAGCCGCTCGCGCTGCATCCGAATACCGGTGCCGATTCCAGTGCCCTCCATGGCCCCTCCCTCATAAGCGAATTGCTTGCCTTCACAGTAGCGAAGAAGAGGTGGCTTGTCTGTCAAAAGTCCTTTACATCGGAGATGATTCGATCACATTGCCTCCTCGAGCGGCGTGCCCACCTCACCAGCAGCAGTCCGGCAAGGCCTATCGTCACGCCGACAATCATCAAGAAGGCATCATCAATATCGACAACGTATCTCGGAAAGTGCGTGACGCAATCGATGAGAAGCTGAGCCGGCTCGATTAAGCATGCGATGCAAATTGAAAGTATCGACGCCCACTTAACCGACTGCAAAATCACGCATAGCACCGCCGGAAGCGGTACAAACGCACTCGCCATGAGCAGCGAAACGGAGAGGCTCGTCGATTTAATCGTATGAAATAGGTCCGTCTGCAAGACCGTCGAGAGCAAGATAGGCTCGCGATTCCCCTCGAAAGCAAGCGGGTTGATGGGTGGAAATAGAAAGACGGCGCACAGCACTACAAGATATCCAAAAGCCGCGATCGTAGCCAACACGCGTGGCCAACTAGCCGTTCTCCCTCTCAGCCTCCAAACAACAACCCATAGCGCGCCGCCAACAAACAAGGCGGCCAACAACACGTTACCCAGCGGAAACTGGCTGATATATGTATCCATACTCCCTCACTTTTGTTATATGAAGGATGGCCCCGCTCTTTCGAGATCAACTCAATGGCGTCAGCATGCATCAAAGCCGCTATCTTGTATGCCATGCAGTGGCTGCATTATGCCATCTAGCCATCTGAGCAGGTATTATTGTCTCTCCCGCAAGAAGATTGCATCTCAAGCTCAACAACCTCTCTCAATCCATTCATGCCGCGTACACCCAGCTTGGCATATGCACGAGCACGGTAGGACCTCACCGTTCCCGGCGCAAGCAGCAACTTTGCGCAAATTGATGCCGTGCTGTGACCCTGCAAGGACATAATAAGCACCGCAGCCTGAAGCTCCGTGAGCCCATGGCCCAACAAAAGGTACCGGAGCTGCTCGTATTTGCTTGGAGCCAGCTCCTCACCGTGCGAGGTGGAATACAAGCGCACCAGCGCGTAGACCACAAGCGTTATCCCCCCAAGACGATACAAGCCAGTGACCAACGGATATGAATCGATAGAAACCGAAAGCAATATGGAAGAAAAAACGTCCGCAAGAGGAATTGAAACGGAGAAGAGAAGCAACACTTCTGGAAAACTTGAACGGACGAGTTTTAAAGCCCTTCCGATTAGAGAGACACCCCGTACGTCGGACCCCTCTCCCGAAAGGGCAATACACGTGAAAGCCGCGGCCAAGCCGATAAATCCCCAAACGCCCCCGGCCGAGATGGAATAAAACGATTCCCCCACCAAGGCAGAAGAGCAAAACACCCCGACGCACACCACGATAAAACCCGTCATCGATGGGCCATTTTCCTCAATGCTGGAAAAAAGGGAGGGGCCTTCCTTTTGAATGCTGCAAGCAACGAGAGCCGCCGCGGAGATGACAAGGACACCCGTTGTCACATGTTTGATAGGGTCTCCAAAATAGAATAGGAAGTCATTCGTAAATGTAGCCTGCAGGACATAATGCACGATTCCATAAAGACACAGAGGGGCTAAGCAGAGTGCCGCCGTCACTATTGAGATTTTCGCAGCAACGCTCCTCGTTCTATATTTACGCGAATCCTCCCCCATTGGCATCTTCCCGACACCCGCCCGTCCCACAGCACCGCTACAGGGAAGTGCAACCGTTGCAGTTCCTGGCGTTGGCAGTCCATCGTCACCCTCGTATTTCGAAACCAAATCGATCAGCTCTTTTTTGCTGCTAACACCCATTTTTTTATATCCCCGTTGACGGTAAGACCCGACGGTCGGGGCAGAGACGCCCAGATGCTCCCCGATCGAGCGTGCCGACTCCCCCTCCAGGGTAAAAGAAAGGACCTTCAGTTCTCGATCGCTGAGCTTGACGCGCTCGAGGGATCGAAGGACGTCGTAATACGCACAAGAAGCGCCAATGGTCCCAGATTTCAAACTCCCCCGCTGCACCTCACCACCTTGAGAGTCCGACCTAACCCTCAACGCCAAGGCGGAAAGCGATGCCGCCGTTATTCCAAAAAATCGGCTCTTCGGTGGTTTCTGTGGGAGAGATTCCGGCATAGGCCCAGCTCAGCGGGCGAAAACAACGATCTGGAACTGAAACGGCCCCGGGAGGGGCCGTTTCCGCGTCATCCGCCTATGATTGCTAAGCCAAATTCAGACAACCGAAGAGGTGTGACGCATGAAGAGTCTACTACTTCTCGCCCTCGGTCTGGCCCGCACGGTCGTCCTGGGCGCGCGCATCGAGGCCGAGCGCATCGTCGTGAGCGTCCGGCCCTACAAGCGCGAGCAGCGCCGCTGCCCCGTATGCGGCAGGGCCTGCGACTTCTACGACATGGCGAACCGCGGGGCCCCCAGGCTGTGGAGGGCGATGGACCTGGCGCGCTCGGCCTGCTACCTGGAGTACGCGCCCTGCAGGGTGCGCTGCCCGGAGCACGGCGTGCGCACCGAGGCCGTCCCCTGGGCGCGGCACGGGGCGCGCTTCACGCGCGACTTCGAGGACTGGGTGGCGTGGCTGGCGGTCCGCTGCACCGCCTCGGCGGTCTCCGAGCTCGCCCGCGTCGAGTGGCACAGCGTGGGCGGCGTGTGCAGGCGCGTCTACGCCGAGCTGGAGGCCGCGCGCGGCGCCTCGAGGTTCGACGGCGTGCGCCGCATCGGCATCGACGAGACGTCGTACAAGAAGGGCCACAAGTACGTCACGGTGGTCGTCGACCACGACCGCGGCTGCCTCATCTGGGCGCACGAGGGCACCGGCAAGGACGTGCTCAACCTGTTCCTCGACGAGCTCACGCGCGAGCAGAGGCGCGCCATAGAGGTGGTGACCGCCGACGGCGCGAGGTGGATAAGGCAGCTGGTCAAGCGCCGCTGCCCCAACGCGAGGTGGGTCATGGACCCCTTCCACGTGGTCCAGTGGATGAACGACGCGCTCGACGCCGTGCGCTGCGAGGAGTGGAACGCCGCCAGGGCCGCCGCCAGGGCCGCCAGGCCCAGGCCCGAGGGCAAGCGCGGCAGGCCTGCCAAAGGCGAGCTGCCGCCCGAGGAGGTCAGGGCGCTCGAGGAGGAGGCGGCCTCCATCAAGGGCAGCCGCTACGCGCCCGTGAAGAACCCCGAGGACCTCACCGACGGCCAGAGGGCGAGGCTCGAGGCGCTCAAGAAGAGGGCCGGCTCGCGGCTGGTCAGGGCCTGGGAGCTCAAGGAGGACCTGCGGGCCGTCTTCCGGGCAGCCGACGGCTCCGAGGCCGCCGAGCTGCTCGACGACTGGATGCACAGGGCCGCCTACTGCAAGATCGCCAAGGTCGTCGCCGTGGAGAAGAAGGTGCGCCGCCGGCGCGACGACATCATCGCCGCAGTCGAGCTCGGCATCAGCAACGGGCGCGTAGAGGCCATCAACAACAAGATCAAGGTGGCGGTGAGGATGGGCTACGGCTTCCGCAACACCGACAACCTCGTGGCCCTGCTCATGCTCAGGTGCGGCGACTGCCAGCCCCAGCTCCCGGGTCGCCCGGTGAAGGCGAGGAAGAAGGGCGTGAAGGGAGCGAAGAGCGTTGCTGCCTAGGCTAGCCCCTTGTCACACAAACTACCGAAGCCTCAAAAAATCTGCCCATGATGAATCTCGTGCCGTCAATGAACTCAACTGCTTCCGCTCGCAGCAGGAGATGGGCCAACTCAAACATCCAGGCACCAACGATCAACACAAGCAGCATCTTTAGGGCTCGAAGACCTTTGACGCCACAAACGGGTGACGCGATAAACCCGAAAGAGAATTGATACCAGCAAGCAATCGAAATCGATGCGCATAAAAGCATGACGACGTCGTTAACTTGGCGGCATGCAATCGGCTCACCAGGCAGAACGAGCCCGCCTTCCAAACCCATCCAAAACAAAATAGAAAGAAACAAGATGAGCGTTGCACAGCCGCCAACCATTCCCACCAGACGCTGGGACGGGCATTTTGCCCCGGTCGATTTATCCCCATTAAATCCCGAGCCACCGTAAAGCCCAACAATGGCTAAGCATGCCAGAGCGAAAAATGGAATGTACATCTCCATTGAAACAAGGTCTGCTGTTCTAACTGATATAGCAAAAACAGAGACAAGCAGGAGAAATCCAGTCCACACAGGCCACGCCACAACTAGGGATAACACACGCTGTCCAACTTCTTGCATCTCAATCACCCTCCGTGTGGACTCGAATATCAATGAGAGATATCGAAAACTCCCCTACTCGGCCCCAGGCAAACCGTTGCCCGCACCGCGATTGGAACGCCTGAGGGCAAGCAGCTGATCGCGCACGTCTTCGCACTGGGCAATTGCCTGGGCGACGCGCTCACGCGATTCGGCGATGCGCTGCTGGACCATGGCGTCCATGAAAACGTTGTCGAACAGCCAATCGGCGACGAGCAGGAAGTCGCCCACGTCGGGACCGATGCCCGAGAATCCCTGGACATCGTTCAGCTCGTCCGCCAGGCGGGAAAGCGCGCGCTGCGCCGCGTTGAGGTGCTCCTGTGCGGCCTGCATCCTGCCCTGCTTGAACGCGGAGATCAAAAACCCGCCGCCGAACATGTCGAGAAGACCCCAGTTCCGCGCGCTCTTGAGATCTCGCGCGGCAGCGTCGAGACAATCCAGCGCATCCTCGACCGCCGCAAGGGCCTCGTCGATCTCGATCTCCCGCTGAGCCATGTCGGTCCCCCTATCCGCTTTCGTTTGCTTCCGCGTGATTCTACCGTGAAAAGTGCACCGAGACCACCGCGCAACCGCAGCGACAGAAGCCCTATCATAAGGTGGACGAATCGGACGACCACGGGGAGGCGCGCCATGTGCGACCAGGACGAATTGCAAGACCAGCCGGTAAGTGCCACCGCAGCCGAACCTCTTGCCGAGCCTTCCTGCGATGTCGAGGGCACCGAGGATGAACCGTCGGGCCAAATCCCGGCATTCCTCGCCCAGAACCAGATGGCGACCACCCACGCAGCCGAGACCCCAGACGAGCCGGCAGGTGAAAACGGTCGCGGCACCGCAGACGTCGATGGCGGTGAGCTCAAAACCACCGGACCCGCCGCGCCCGAAGACGCGGAGGCCATCGAGACATCCGGTCCCAGCGGCCTGTTCTCCGAGGGCGTTGCGAGCATGAAGGCCATGAGCAGCGCGCGCCGCGCACATGCCGAGGCCCGCGACGAACTCGAGCGTCTTCAGAACACCATCGCCGCCCGCGAGGCCGAACTCGAGCACCGCCGCGATATCGAGGCGAACTACGACGAGATCATCGAACGGGAGCGCGCCCGCAAGAGCGATGCCGAGCAGGCAGCCGAAGACCTGAAGGCCCAACGCGATGCGACAGCCGAGCGCGTACGCCAGCTCAAGCGCGAGCTCGAGCAGATGCGCGAGGAGGATGCGACCACGGAGAAGCGCCTCAAGGTCACCCTGGACGCCGCGGCCGACAAAGAACAATCCGCGCGGGAGTCCGGACGGCGCCTCCAAAACCGCCTCGACGACGCGAAGAACGATCTCGAGCGCCTCAACGAGGAGCGGCGCGCCAGCCTGATCGCATCCGAACAGGCCATCGCAAGCGCCGAGAAGCGCCTCGCCACCCTCAACGCCGAATACGCAGAACTCCAGCGCAACCCCTCCGCCAACTCAGCAGAGTACTCGGTCAGGACGCGCGAGCTCGAGTTCGAGATCTCCGACGCTGCCGCCGCGCTTCGCAGCGCTCGGGAGGACCTGCCGCAGACCGACCGGGAAACACAACGCGCCATCGATGAGGCCATCGCCGCCGTCGCAGCAGCCGAGAAGCCCATCGCGACCGCAAAGACCGCTTTCGATGAGGCGGCGGCAGCATCCGACAAGGCCCGTGACGCCTACAGCGAGGCAAAAGAGGCCGCTGAGGCACGGCAAAAGGAGCTGCGGAAGCGCATTGGGGACGAGGAGAAGTCCCTCAAGTCGCAGGATCGATCTTATGCGGACAAGCTCGACGAGGCGTCGGCGGCACAGGCTGTCATAGATGAGGCCGAGGATGTCATCGCCCATCCAGAGGTGACCGAGGCGATCGCCCATGCCCTCGAGGCCGACCGCGCCGAGCACGGCGACCGCGTGGTGGAGGTCGAGGAGCTTGCGAACACCGAACGCGACGTGCGCGAGCAAACGCGCGCCTCGCGCATTCGGTTCATCGCCGCGATCACAGGCATCGCCCTGCTGGCCATCCTGGCGATCTGGATGCTCCTGTAGCCTGGGCTTGCATGATTGATTCTGGGCCGCCTACCTGCGTAGACGGCCCAGAATTGGACACACATTTTGTCCTATAACCCTAACCTTAGCCCCCACGCACGACAAAGGCGGCGGCACCGCCGCCTCTCTTACATCCTACGGTGGACTCGCCCACTTTCTTTTACCGAAGGAATGGGGCTATCCAATTCATCGAGCCCGCCGACGCGTTTCCTCTTCGATCGTCCTACCAACCAACCGGTGGAACTAAGAACGGCGCGTGCGCTCGCTTTTGCATCTACCCGATCTCGGTATCGCAGGCGGCGGGCCCGAAAGCTGCTATATCTTCAAAACCCATCGGACACACCTCCCGTCTCGGTCGCGGTAACGTTGCGACTCTTTTGGTACATCCTGCTTATGCCCCGGACATAGGTGGTCTTACAAATCGAATGCCAATATCCAGCGAACGGTACGCTATCGCCGGCGAACGGCATTGAGGCTTTACTCGATGAGCATCGCGTCGCCGAAGCTGAAGAACCGGTACTTCTCTCGCACGGCCTCCTCGTATGCGTCGATGATCTGATCGCGCGTGGCGAGGGCGGAGACGAGCATCATGAGCGTGGAGCGCGGCACATGGAAGTTCGTGATGAGCGCGTCCACCACATGGAAGGTCGACCCCGGCATGAGGTACAGATTGGTGGTGGCGTCCTCGCGCATGGTGATATCGCCCTCGCCGCGAACGTCCGCGCCGTCCTCGCGGCCCTCGAAGCCGCGCGCCGTGACTGCGGGGTCGCTCACGGGCGCCGCGGCGTCCCACGCGCTCTCGAGGGAGCGCACGGCGGTGGTGCCCACGGCGATCACGCGATGGCCGGCCGCCTTGGTGGCGTGCACGGCTTCCACAACCTCGGCAGGCACGTGATAACGCTCGGTGTGCATGACATGCTCGGTGGGATCGTCCTCCTCCACCAGGCGGAAGGTGTCGATACCCACCTCGAGCTCGACCGTCGCCCAACCGCAGCCCTTGTCCTTGATGCGCTGAATGAGCTCCGGGGTGAAGTGCAGGCCGGCGGTCGGGGCAGCGGCGGAGTGTTCCTCGCTCATGGCATACACGGTCTGGTACTTCTCCGGATCCCCCTCATAGCCGGTGATATAAGGCGGCAGCGGAACATGACCCGCAGCGTGAATGGCCTCGTCGAGCGTGCGCGGCACGCCTCCCTCGTTCTCGCCCACGGGCTCGAAGCGCACCAGGCGGCCGCCCTTCGAATCGTCGATGAAATCGAGGATCTCGGCGGTGAGCACCACGGGCGCGCCCTCCGGCGCGAGCAAGCCGCCGGCGCGATACTCGACAACGTTGCCCGGCTTGAGACGCTTGCCAGGGTTTACCAGGCACTCCCACACATGCCCGATGGGATCGACGTCCTCACGGCGACGGAGCAGCAACGTCTCGGCCACACCGCCCGTCGGCTTCTTGCCGATGAGGCGCGCGGGCATGACGCGCGTCTGGTTGGCGACCAGCAGATCGCCGGGCTCGAGATAGTCGACGATATCGTAAAAATGACGGTGCTCGACGGAGCCGCCATGCTCGAGCGCAACGGCATCCGCGGCGCGGACGGGACCGCCCTCGAGCTCGCGGTTCACCACCAAGAGGCGGCAGGAATCACGCGGCTCGGCGGGGGCCTGAGCGATCAGCTCATCGGGCAGATTGTAATCAAAATCATCGGTGCGCATGGCGCCACCTTTCACTTGAGAGTTCGACAGCCGTCCATGATAGCGCAGGCGCGGTGAGGCATCAGTCCTTGAGGGCGGCTCGGCGGACCTTCTCCGCCTTGCGTTCATCGCGCATGCGCGCACGGTCGAGCGCGGCCTCGGCGGCCGAAAAACGGCAACCGCAGTAATTCTGGCGGTACATGCCCAGTTCGCGCGAGCGCACGGTCGCCTGCGGGTACCACGGCCGGAAATCTCGGATAACCGGGGTCAGCCCATGCGCCGACGCGAGCTTTTCCAAAACGTCATTGCACGTGTCGAACAACTGGTATGGAGAGACCGCGAGCGTCGTGGCGATGTGCGAGAACCCCTCGCGCTCGGCGACCCGACAGGCCTCGGCGAGACGCAGGGCGTAGCATGCGCGGCAGCGGCGCTCTCGATCAGCGCCGAACCGCGCCACCGACGCATCCCAGCGGTCGCGGTCATCCGCCGCCTCGATCAGGCGAATACCGTTATCGGAACTCCAGCGACGGAGCTCCTCAAGGCGCTTGTCATGCTCTGAAACGGGTTGGATGTTCGGATTGGTCCAGCATATCGTGGGCTCAAAGCCCTCCTCAACGAGCAAGCGCACCGGCTCGAGCGAGCAGGGGGCGCAGCATGCATGCAACAGCAACGGGGTCATAGGCGCTTTCCTCCTTCGACGACGCTGAAACCGGATGTCCCCCGATCGGATTTCGCTGGACGGGGCAAAGCCGTCGAACCAAGACCGTGGGGGCCATCCGCATCCGCAGCCCGAGGCGTCGTGCGTGCATCGGGCGGAGAGACACGGCGCGGCTGAAGGCGGCAGGGGGCGCCATAGAAGGAGACGCCCCACGCGGTGTCCTCGCAATAGGCAATGGTCGGGTCGGAACGAATGGCGCGCACATACCCCCAATCCCCGGTGCACCCCGAGAGGTGGGCGGTCGCAACGACGATGGTCCACAGCGGCCACCTAAAACCGATGCCGAGAACGATGACCAGCAGCGTCACGATGACGGAAGGCGCCAACGCTATGACAAGGTAGGCGTCGCGCGGGTACACAACCCCTTCGGCGCTCGCATAGATCATGCCCATCTTGAGATTCGAGCCGAACGTGATCTGGGCACCAGGCGGCGCGTAATGCCTGAAAAACAACGCGTGCACGAGCTCGTGGATGACAAACGTTGCGGGAATGGCGGCGACAAGGGAGATCCACCAGCGGATATCGACGCCGCGCCCAGTGCCCTCGACGCCCATGAGACGGTCGCCCAACGAACCCAGGACGGCGCCGAGCTCGAAAGGAGTCACCGGGGCATCGAAGAACTCGCGCAGTGCCACCATGACGAGCGCCCACAGGATCGCAGCGAGAACCCCGGCCACCAACACCGTGGCCGACAAGGAGCGCATGCGAGCCAGGAAGCCCTCGTCCTCGAAAACATGTATGTCGGCTATTTTCCTCATGCGACCAAGTGTAGCGTCTCATGCGGACACCTGTGCGATAATGTGGGATGACTTCGGACAATGATCGAGATGACGCGACGCCGCGCCCGAATGCGGCGCAGCGTCGCCTCGCACCGTCTTATTCACCACGAAACTCGGAAGAAGGACGCACATGACCGCACACCTCACTCCCGCCGACCGCCCCTCCTGGCCGCGTCGCGCCGTCGTCACCGCCGGCATGCCCTACGGCAACAAGGGTCTGCACTTCGGCCACGTGGGAGGCGTCTTCGTCCCGGCGGACTTCTACGCTCGCTTCCTGCGCGACCGTCTGGGCCGCGAGAACGTGATCTTCGTCTCCGGCACCGACTGCTACGGCTCCCCCATCATGGAGGGCTTCCGCAAGCGCCGTGAGGCAGACGGCTACACCAAGCACATCTCCGATTACGTGCGCGAGAACCACGACAGCCAGGAGACCGACCTCGCCAGCTTCGGCGTGTCCTGCGACCTGTATGCCGGCAGCGCGCTGGAGCCCGCCGTGCACATCCACGAGCGCATGACCGCCGAGATCGTCGAGCGCCTGCACGAGCAGGGCAAGCTCACCAAGATGAGCACCAAACAGTTCTACGACCCGGCCGCCGGACAGTTCCTGAACGGCCGCCAGGTCCTCGGCCGCTGCCCCATCCAGGGCTGCAAGTCCGAGAAGGCCTACGCCGACGAATGCGACCTCGGCCACCAGTTCGAGCCCGAGGAGCTCATCGCCCCCAAGAGCGCGCTCACCGGCGAGACGCCCGAGCTCGTGCCGGTGGACAACCTGTATTTCGACCTGCCCGCCTACACCGAATACATGCGGGAGCACACCGAGCGCCTGGCCGCCGATCCCACCGTGCGATCCGTGGTGTCCAAGACCATGCAGGAGTGGCTCGACGCCCCGCGCCTGTTCATCCAGGTGAAGTTTCGCGGTGAGTTCGAAGCCGTCCGCGGCGAGCTGCCCGCACACGAGGTCATTGAGGCCGAGGGCAACAAGGGCTCCTTCACGGTGATCTTCCCCACCTGGCGCGAGCGCGACGAGGCCCACGAGGTCCTCAACCGAGCCGGCGTGCGCTTCCGCTCCGGCAAGGCGCTCGTGCCGCTCCGCATCTCGGGCAACGTCGAGTGGGGCGTGCCCCTGCCCGAGGTCGAGGGCTGCCGTGACCTCACGGCCTGGGTCTGGCCCGAGAGCCTGTGGGCGCCCATCAGCTTCACCCGCGCCGTCCTCGCACGCGACGCCGCCAAGCTCGAAGCTGCGGGCACGCCTGCCGCCGAGCTCGCCGAGTGCGCCGTCGCCGACGCCCAACTCGTTGACGATGCCCCGGCCATGATCATGGACGAGCCCGCCTACACGCACGCCAGCCTCGACTGGCGCGACTGGTGGGCCAGCGAGGATGCCCGCGCCTACCAATTCATCGGCCAGGACAACATCTACTTCTACTGCATCGCGCAATCCGGCATGTGGGAGGCACTCGACTGGAACATGCAGCAGTCCTGCGTTGCCGCCAACTACCATATCCTGTACATGGGCAAGAAGGCGAGCTCCAGCTCCCAGACTCCCCCGCCGCTGGCGCATGAGATGCTCGAGCACTACACCCCCGAGCAGCTGCGCGCGCACTGGCTGTCGCTCGGCTTAGGCGAGAAACCCGTCAGCTTCTCCCCGAAGGCCTTCGACCTGCGCGAGACCGGCAAGGACAAAGACGGCAACCCCATCCTCGCCCGCGATGACAAGCGCGTAATCGACCCCGCCCTCAAGGAGGGCGCGCTGCTCACCGGTGTTTTCAACCGCCTGGCCCGCTCTGCGTTCTACGGCGTGGCCGTCAAGGAGGGCGATGAGGCCGCCTACCGCACCGGGTGCATCCCCGCGGGCGAGCCTTCCGAAGCCGCGCGCAACGCAGCCGAACAGGCGGCGATCGCGTTCGAGCAGGCCATGCACGCCTTCGAGCTGCACCACGCCCTCGGCGTGTGCGATGAGTTCCTGCGCGCCGCCAACAAGCGCTGGAGCGACGCCTCCAAGGCCGCGAAGAACAGCGGGGACGACGACGCCATGAACCAGGCGCTCGTCGACGCGTTCCACGAGCTGCGCGTGGCGACCGTCCTCATGCACGGCATCGTGCCCACGGGCTGCGAGCTGATCTGCGAGCACTTCGCCATCGACCCCGTCGCCTTCTTCTCCTGGGACAACATCTTCAAGACGAATGACGAGCTCACGGCCGAGTTGGGCGAGCAGCCCGGTACGCACGCCATCAAGGCGCTGCCGCCGCGCTTCGATTTCTTCGCGAAGCACCCGTCGCAGTTCTAACGGACCGCCCGCCAGGTCCCGGGGCGAAGGTTTTTGCTCGGTCAAGTCCTGCTCGCGACGAAAGCCCACTGGGCTTTCTGTTCGTGCGGAATCTACAAAAACCTTCGCCCCGCCCCGGGACCTGGCTGCGCAGAAGAATGGTCGGGAGATTCGCTCAGGACGAATTTGACTGGAAGGAACTCGTGCATGAGAGTCGCGATTCGCAAAACCGTTGCCGCCGACGTTGAAGCGGCTGAAAAGTGCCTCGTGGACGGCAAGGTGGCACTTGCGGCGCTGGACATCCCCCAGTGGCTGGGCGACTACCCCAATCATCTCGATATCGAGGCCGACATGGCCGAAGATGCCTCATATGTGGCGGTCGGCAAGGACGGCACCGTGCTCGCCGTGATGGCGCTTTCCTTCTCGGGTGAGGAGACCTACGACCAAATCGACGGGGCCTGGCTGACCGAATCGGATTCGCGCGAACCCCGCTATGCCGTCATCCATCGCTGCGCCATCAGCGCCGCCGCCGCCCGCCGCGGCATCATGACGCTCATGTTCGAGGAGGGCGAGCGCATCGCGCGCGAACACGGATCTCAGAGCATCCGCGTCGACACCCACGAGCGCAACATCCCCGTGCAGGGACTCGTAAGTAAGCTCGGCTACACCCACTGCGGCACCATCACGCTTCCTTATCCCGGCGAAGTTGATCCTTTGCGCATCGCATTCGAGAAGGTCCTCTAACCTATGGCGCGCCCGGGCGTTCAAAAGCACTTCGACATCGCCGAGCTCCTTCGCTGCCCTTTATGCGGAACAGAAATGCATGCGCGGCAATCCTCAGTCGCCTGTAAAAGCGGCCACGATTTCGCCATCTCGGCGAAGGGCTTTTTGAACCTCATCCCGCATCAGAAACCCCTCAAGGGCTACGACGAAACGTTCTTCGCGAGCCGCCAGCGCATCATGGAGCATGGTTACTATCGCGAAGTGCATCAGGCCGTCACCGCCTCTCTAAACGAGCTCGCAAGCACGGCGACCGTCATCGATGCCGGGTGCGGCGAGGGATCATACGCCAAGGACGCGGCTCGCGCGCTCCCCCACTCGACCGTCTTGGGCCTCGACATCGCAAAGGACGCGATCCGCGTCGCCGCTCGCGGTGGCGGTCCGGTGCGCTGGCTCGTCGCCGACCTTGCGAACATCCCGCTCTCCGATTCCGCGGCCGACGCGATCCTCAACGTATTCACACCCGCCAACTACGACGAATTCAAACGCGTCCTCAAACCGGGCGGAATGCTCGTCAAGGTCATCCCCGCCCCGCAGCATATGCACGAGCTGCGCGAACTTGCAGGTGAGCAGCTATCCGAGGCCGATTTCGTCGACCACGGCGTTTCCGAGCACCTGATGCGCCATATGAACGTCGTGAGTCGGGCCCGCGTGACCCAAACGTCTCCCGTTCAGGCGGAAGACGCACTCGACCTGGTGCGCATGAGCCCCGTGGCCTTCAGCATCGAGGAGCACGTCCTCGATCTCGACTCTCTGACGCACATCACCGTCGACGCCGAGATCATCTGCGCTCAGTTCACTTTCCGCCGTGACTGTTGCGCCAAATCTCTCGTCCCAGGCCAAGAGCCAGGAACAAGGCGCTCGCATAACCCAAAAAGCCGATAACGGGGATGCCGAAGATGACCGGCTCGATCTTGGCGTAGTACACGACGGATGAGCCGATGAAAAGGCCCGCGATGACGATCGCCATCGACAGGCGGTCCACGATGCCGCCGACATGTCGGAGCACCTGCTCGCTGCCGAGCACCTGCATGTTCATCTTGAGCTGACCGCGTGTGAGCATCCTGGAAGCCAAGCCGAGCTGCTCGGCCATCTCCAGATGACCCTTGAGGGCGCGGTACGACGCGTGCGTCAGTTCATCGGCGGCCTCGCGGGCACGGCGATACGAGCTTTTCTCATGCTTGATATGCTCAGTGATGATCTCAATCATGTTGACGTCGGGCATATACTCGGTGAGCAGGCCCTCGAGCGTCACCATGCCGCGCGCGAACATCGTCACCACGCTGGGCAGTTCGACATCGTTCTTGCGCGCCAGGCTGATGAGGGAGGTCAGGAACTCGCCGATGTCGAGGTCCTTCAAATCCAGGCCGGCAAAATCGGCGATGATGAAGTCGAGGTCGCTGAGGAACGTGGAGTGGTCGAGCTCGGCGGAATCGCCCCTCGTCACGGCGAAGCGCATAAGCGAGTCCTTGAGCTTGGGGACATCGCCCGTCGCGACCGCGTAGATCATATCTTTGACGATGCCGCGGTCATGGCTGGACATACGCCCCACCATACCCATATCGATGAAATAAACGATGCCGTCCCTCACGATGATGTTCCCCGCATGCGGGTCGGCATGGAAAAAGCCATCCTGAAGCACCTGGGTCGCATAGTCATCGACAATGGACGACCCGACCTTCTCAAGATCGTACCCCGCCTCGACCAGACGCTCGGGATCGGCGATGGAGATGCCGTCGACGTAATCCATGACAACGATGTGCTCGGTGCAATACGCCAAATATGAGCGCGGGCAGGAAATCGCCCCGTCATCCTCGTGCAACCGATGGAACTCGTCGAGGTTGCGAGCCTCCATGAGGAAGTTCGTCTCCTCGCGAAACGACTGCCACAGCTCCTCGACCACGCCCTTGAGATCGATGAACTGGTCGGTTTTCACAAAATGGGACGCCTGGGCCACGATGGAGCGCATGATGTCGATATCTTGCGCCATGACCCGCTGGGCGCCGGGGCGCTGCACCTTGATGGCCACATCCTCGCCCGTGAGCAGCGTAGCTCGATGCACTTGCGCGAGCGACGCGCTTCCCAGGGGCTTGCGGTCGATATGCGAGAATATCTCGCCGAGCGGCCTGCCGTATTCGGCGACGAGGCAATCGTTCACCACGGCGAACGGGACGGGCTCCACGTTCGAGCGAAGACGACGCAGCTCATCGCAATACTCTTGCGGCAAAATCTCGGAACGGTTGGCGAGGATCTGCCCCATCTTGACGAACATGGGACCCAAATCCTCAAGCATGCACCGCAGTCGACGCGGCGTGAGATTATGCCATGCCTCGTACTTGCGCACGATCGACAGGATCTCAGCGATGCGCTGACGACGGCCGCGCGAAGTGAGCTTGACCTCCTCGGAGGGAGCCATGGCCTCCGGCTCCTCCGGGAAGACGTCGACGGCGCGCGGCATACGCCATGATGAGCGGAGCGCCTCCTCAACCCCCTCGAGGTTGACCGTGTCCTCGGGGCTCAGCGGTTTGCGGGCGACATTCGCCCCATCGTGCGCGCTCGGTGTCGCAGCGCGCTTGTCCTCTGCGTCGATGGTCATGAGCGGTTACTCGACCGCCTGACCGTCCTCGACGGGCTCGGCGTCCACAGGGGAGGCGGGCTCGGCGTCGACGACCACAGTCTCTTCGACCTCGACGGTCACCGTGCCGTCATCGACCGAATCGACCAGGTCGCGCACATGGGCCATGAACGCGACGCGCTCGGACTTGGTCAGCAAACGCACACGGGCGAGGATGAGTTCGTCGAGAATGCGCTCGGCGGCGGTTGCCCCATGCTCGCTCAGACGCTCGGTCACCTCGGAGAACGTACCTCCGGCGTCCATGAAGATATCGGACATGGAGCGCGTGAAATCGGACGAACGGCTGTCGTGTCGTGCCCGCTCCCCGCGGTCGTTAAGATCGCGCAGGACCTCCTCGCCGCGCGCGTTCAGCCCATCAAGGAGCTCCTTGCCCTTCTCCGCGGTCACCGCCGCGGCACCGAAGCCGACGTTGACCATACCGTTGACGAGCTCTTCGAATTTCGTGGCCATGGAAGCCTCCTAGACATTCACCGCGCGCCCGTTGCGCGCGCTCCCGTAGAAACACTTGTACCCATCGCCGCGCCTGAAAAGCCGACGGCGGCGAACGGTTTTGCAACCTCGCCGCCGTCGCGATGAATATCGGGTTAGATGGAACTTAGCGCTCGTTGTCTGACATCGCGAAGCCGTTCTTCATCGCGCAGCTCGTGATGTAGAGCACCTGCCCGAGCAGCTTGTCCGTTGCGACCTTGAGATCGGCGCACAGCGCATCGTTGGCCTTGGCAAGCAGGGCGGGAATCTGCTCGTCGGCAAGATCGGCAGCGGCCTTATCCGTTTCACGCAGCATCTTGTGGCCGAGCGAGCCGATCTTCTCCTGATAGGACTCGATCTTCGCGGAAGTCTCGTTGAAGCGGGCGTCGGCAAGTGCGGCGATGACGCGATTTGCCCAGTAGAAGCTCTCGGTCGTCACGCGCTCGGTGGTATCGGACAGGTACGAGGGCATCTCATCGACGTTCGCGTAAAGCGCGACCAGGGAGTTGAACGCATTCGAGCCAAAGGCCATCCACTGGATGCACTGAAGGGGCTCGGGAACATACGGGCGGATCTGCAGAACGGCGAGCTGGCTGTTGCGGTTGATGCCGATGGGACGATAGGCGTTACGCGTGGCGTGCGTGCCCTTGTTGCCATAGCAATCGTACTCGGTTCCCTGGTAGTGGGAAGACAGGACGTACTTCACATCCTCGATGGTCACCTTGCGCTCGGGCACGCGGCTCCAGGGGATGTCGTCCGATTCGGGCGTGAACGCGGCATCCGGGCCGTCCCAGCCGTCGTGCGGGTTCAGGCAACGCTGCATATACCAAGCGCGCGGGGTGTTGTAGACATGGTCGGAATCGGAATGAGAGCCAAAGGCCTCACGCGGGTTGAAAATCTCACCCGAGCGCATGCCCTCACGGACATCCGCAATCAGATCCATGAGGTCGGCGAGATACTCCTCATACGCATCGGCCTCCTCGCCCTCAAGATCGTCGAGGTCGTCCGTGAAGTACTCCTCGTCCAAGATGTCCTCGGGCTCGAGGCGATTCGTATTGGTGAGGTTGAGGTGGTTCTCGGCCATCCACTCGCGCAGGTCGGGGCTAGCCATGTGCTCGACCTGCTCGCCCTCGGCGTCCAACAGATCGAAGTAGTCGATACCAAGCTGGTTGGGCATGGTCACATAGGCGTCGTCGGGAACGCGCTTGGCGATCCAATGATGGCCGCCGATCGTCTCGAGCCACCAGATCTCATCGGCATCGGAAAATGCGATGCCGTTCATCTCGTAGGTTCCGTATTGCTCGAGAAGCGAACCCAGGCGCTGAACGCCCTCGCGGGCGGAGTGGACATAAGGCAAGACGACGGTGACGAAATCCTCCTCGGAGAGACCGCCAGGCACCTCGGGCGTATAGTCGGGATCGCCGGGCTCACCATGGGCGGGAACATACTCGACGAGCGGGTCGGCACCGAGCACGCGCTCGTTTGACGTGATGGTCTCAGTGGCGCTCATGCCGACGTTCGCCTCATTGAAACCGGCGGCGGCCCAAACACCATGACCCTGAATGACATCGGGAACGCTGGAGTAGCGCATGGGGTTGTCCGGAAGCTCGAAGCTCAGGTGAGAGAGCACGCTCGTATAGGTGCGCGGCTGGTCCTCGGGATGGACCACCATCATCTTCTGGGGCTCGAACTTACCGTTGGGCGAATCCTCATTGCGGGCAACGATGGTCGACCCGTCGTAGCTCGCGTGCTTACCGACCAAGATCGTGGTGCATGCCATGAATCCTCCTTGGGGTCTGTGCGGTCACTGGCCACAGTGTACCCATGGCAACGCAAGGCTACGCCGATGAACTGACGAGCGGCACGGCAAAGCCCCCACCATGAACGGTGCCGGAGCATCGAACACGATGGGGGCTCAACATAGAAAACGGGAACGCGCCACGGGCACGCTGCAGAGAAAAGCGCGGGAGCAGACGCTACGCGAATCTGGCAGCTTCGGGGTGCTGAAGCTCGGCCGCCAGGCACACGTTGCTCATCAGCATGGCGCGCGTCATGGGGCCCACGCCACCCGGTACCGGCGTGATGGAACCCGCAACCAGCTCGGCGGATGCAAAGTCGACATCGCCGCAGAGCTTACCGACCTCGTCGCGGTCCATGCCGACGTCGATGACAGCGGCGCCTGGTTTGATCCAGGGGCCCTTGACCATCTTTGGGATGCCGCACGCGACCACGAGGATATCGGCGCTCTGGCAGATCCGAGCGAGCTCACACGGGTCGGTATGGGAATGCGCGACAGAAATCGTGGCATTGCGCGCAAGCAACATGAGCGACATGGGCTTGCCCACGATGGACGAGCGCCCCACGATCACCGCGTTCTTACCTGCCGGGTCGATACCATAAGCGTCGAGCATCTCCATGATGCCGGCAGGCGTGCAAGGCCGAAGCCCCGGAAGACCTCGGACGAGCTTGCCCAGATTCTCCGGGTGAAAGCCGTCGACGTCTTTCTTGGGATCGATCGCGGTGACAACCTGCTCGGCATCGAGATGGGCCGGCAGCGGCATCTGCACCAGGATGCCCGCGATGGAGGGATCGGCGTTCAGCCGCTCGATGAGCGACATGAGTTCACCTTGCGTCGTATCCTCGGAGAGCTTGAAATCCTGGGACGGGATGCCGCACTCCTCACAGTCGCGCAACTTGGCGCGAACATACGTGGCGGAACCCTGATCGTCGCCGACCAGCACAACCGCCAGACCACACGGGACACCCTGCGCCATCAAGTTCGCGGCGCGCTCGGCAGCGCGACCGCGAACCTCGGCAGCGAGTTTCTTGCCGTCGATAATCGTAGCCATACCGGTCCTTAGAACAGACCGGTGATGACGCCGTTGTCATCGACGTCGATGTTCTCGGCCGCGGGAACCTTGGGAAGGCCCGGCATCGTGAGCACGTTGCCCGTGAGAGCGACGACGAAGTGGGCGCCGGCGCTCACCTTGAGCTCGCGTACGGTGATGCGGAAATTCTCGGGGGCACCAAGCGCGCTCGCCTGATCGGAGAAGGAGTACTGGGTCTTGGCGACGCACACCGGCAGGTTGCCGAAGCCGTTGGCGCGCAGCTCCGCGAGCTGGCGCTTGGCCGCAGGCGCGAAGTCGACGCCGTCGGCATGATAAACCTTGGTGGCAATCGCCTCGAGGGCATCTGCTACATCCGTACCGTCCTCATAGGCGAACTTGAACTCGTGGGGCTCCTCGATAAGGCGCATGACCTCATCGGCCAGCTCGAGTGCGCCCTCGCCACCCTTGGCCCAGACCTCGGAGAGACGAACGTTCACGCCAACCTTCTCGCACTCGGATGCGATGAGGTCGAGCTCAGCCTCGGTGTCGGTCGGGAATCGGTTGATCGCGACGACACAGGGCAGACCGAAGACGTTCTGGATGTTCTCGACATGACGGAGCAGGTTGGGCATACCGGCCTTGAGGGCCTCGAGATTCTCGGTATTGAGATCGGCCTTGGCAACACCGCCGTTGTACTTCAGGGCGCGGGCGGTAGCGACCACCACGACGGCGCTCGGGCGGATCCCGGTCATGCGGCACTTGATGTCGAGGAACTTCTCGGCCCCGAGATCGGCGCCGAAGCCTGCCTCGGTAATGGCGACGTCGCCGAAGCGCATGGCCATCCTCGTGGCCATGACGGAGTTGCAGCCATGTGCGATGTTGGCGAACGGACCGCCGTGCACAAACGCCGGCGTGTGCTCGAGCGTCTGCACGAGATTGGGTTTGAGCGCGTCCTTCAGCAGGGCCGCCATGGCGCCCTGGGCCTTGAGCTGGCTGGCGCGAACGGGCTCGCCGTCGTAGGTGTAGCCGACCACGATTTCCCCGAGGCGCTGCTTGAGATCGGAGATGGAGGTCGACAGGCACAGGATCGCCATGACCTCAGAAGCGACGGTGATGTCGAATCCGTCCTCGCGCGGGACGCCCTGGGCCTTGCCGCCGATGCCGTCGATGACATGGCGGAGCTGACGGTCGTTCATGTCGACGACGCGCTTCCAAGTGATGCGCTTGACGTCGATGCCGAGCGCGTTTCCCTGCTGGATGTGGTTGTCCAGCATGGCGGCGAGCAGGTTGTTGGCAGCACCGATGGCATGGAAGTCGCCAGTGAAGTGGAGGTTGATATCCTCCATGGGGATGACCTGGGCGTATCCGCCGCCGGCGGCACCGCCCTTGACACCGAAGACCGGGCCGAGCGAGGGCTCGCGCAGCGCGACGGCGCTCTTGACGCCACGGCGACGCAGAGCGTCGGCCAGACCGATGGTCGTCGTGGTCTTGCCCTCACCCGCGGGCGTGGGGTTGATGGCAGTGACGAGGACGAGCTTGGCCTCGTGGTCGCTCGGCTCGTTGAGCAGCGAGTAATCCACCTTGGCCTTGTCGAAACCGTAAGGGATCAGATGCTTGGGATCGACACCGGCTGCCTCAGCGACCTGCTGAATCGGCAACGGCGCAACAGAGTGGGCGATTTCGATATCAGTCGGCATGAAGGGTCCCTTCTCTTCAGTCATGTAACGCGTTCAGGATAGCACGGCCAATCATGCACCACGGGCTTTACAATCCGGGGGCCTCGACTCCCAGATGCTCAAACGCCGCAGGCGTTGCCATACGGCCCTGCGGAGTGCGGACGATCAGGCCGCATTGCAGCAGATAGGGCTCGTAAACATCCTCGAGCGTGTTGGCGTCCTCACCCGTTGCGCTCGCAAGGGTCGACAGACCGACGGCGCGACCGCGGAACGTCTTGCACAGCGTCTCGAGGATGCGGATATCCATCCAATCCAAGCCGAGCTCATCGATTTCGAAGAAGCGCATCGCCTCTTGAGCGATACCGAGCTCGATGGACCCCTCACCGCGAACCTGGGCGTAATCACGCACGCGCTTGAGTAGGCGGTTCGCGAGGCGAGGCGTACCGCGGGAACGCGAGGCGATCTCCTTTGCGGACTCTCGGTCGATCGACACACCGAGAATGCTCGAAGAACGGCAGACGATATCGGCCAGGTCCTCGATGCCGTAGTAATCCAAACGA
Organism: uncultured Collinsella sp.; assembly: GCA_900551665.1. Classification (GTDB taxonomy): domain Bacteria; phylum Actinomycetota; class Coriobacteriia; order Coriobacteriales; family Coriobacteriaceae; genus Collinsella. Next base: position 26,674 of record URWW01000007.1, read on the forward strand.
TACGAGATGCCGAAACGATCGCGCAGCGGACCCGTGAGCATACCGGAGCGCGTGGTAGCGCCCACAAGCGTGAAGCGAGGGATATCCAGGCGAATCGATCGGGCAGCGGGCCCTTTGCCGATCACGATATCGAGAGAGAAGTCCTCCATCGCCGGGTAGAGGATCTCCTCGACCTGGCGGTTGAGGCGATGGATCTCATCGATGAACAGAACGTCGCCCGGCTGCAAATTGGTGAGAATCGCCGCAAGGTCTCCCGTGCGGGCGATGGCGGGCCCCGAGGTGGTCTTGATCTGAGCACCCATCTCGTTTGCAACGACCGCGGCCAGCGTGGTCTTACCCAAGCCCGGAGGACCTGAGAAGATCACATGATCGAGGCTCTCCCCTCGGCTCTGCGCGGCCTCGATGAGGATGCGCAGGCTTTGCTTGATGTGCTCCTGTCCGCAATAGTCCTCAAGGCGCTGCGGACGCAGGCCGCGCTCGACGTCGAGATCGTCGGAGGTAAGTTCCCCCGTCACGAACCGCTCCGTCTCGCCTCCCGCCGCATGGCGGGACGGCGCATCGCCCCACAGGTCAGTCGACTCGTCTACTTCCCACATCACGATTCCATTCCCAGCCGCCTGAGCGCCAGAGCCAATAACTCCTCGACGCGCATATCTTTGCCATCATACCCATCGAGCGCCAACGTGACCTCCGCAGCGGTGAAGCCCATGGAGAGCAGGGCAGCCGTGGCATCCTCAATCGCCGAAGGAGCCGCGGGCGAGGCGGGGGCAAATGGCAGCGGCGCGGTGGGGGCAGCCGAACCTGCGAGCGAACGATCCTTCTCGAAAACACCCTTGAGTTCGAGAATCAGGCGCTGCGCGGTCTTTTTGCCCACGCCCGGCACGGTCGCCATTCCCTTGTCGTCCTCCATCATCACCAGCGTATACAGCTCGGGCACCGTAAATGAGGACAGAATCGCGAGGGCGAGCTTGGCGCCCACGCCGCTAACCGAGACCAACTTGTCGAACATCGTGCGCTCGTCCTTTGTGGCGAACCCGAACAGGGTGCACGAATCCTCACGCACGACCATGCGCGTGTACAGGCGCGTGGGCGAGCCGACCTGCGCGAGGCTCGAGGCGGTGGTTGCAGAGATGCCGAGTTCGAAGCCTATGCCGTTCACATCGATGACGGCCGTTCCCGCAGTCGCCTCGACGAGCGTGCCATTCAATATCGAGATCATGCGTAGGGGTTTCCCTTCTCTTGCGTGTAGGCACCACCGCTCAATTCCCGCGTCCGATGCAGGTGCGCATGGCACACCGCGCACGCCAACGCGTCCGCGGCATGGTCGGGCTTTGGGTCGTGATCGAGATGGAGCAACGTGCGTACCATATAGGTGACCTGCGCCTTATCCGCGGCGCCCGTGCCAACAACTGCCTGCTTGATCTGCATGGGGGTGTACTCCCCCACTTCGACCCCGCACAGGGAGCACGCGACGAGGGCGGCGCCGCGGGCATGGGCGGTGGGTATGGCGGAACGAACATTCGCGCCGAAATAGATGCCCTCCACAGCCGCCTCCTGCGGGCGATAGCGGTCGACCACTGCGGTGAGCTCGTCGGCGATGCGCCGCAAGCGCGCCGCCAAGTCAGAGCCGGACGAGGTCTCTATGCAACCGTATGCACGGCAGCGCACCTCGCCGCGACGCTCCTCGACGATGCCCCACCCGGTGTTAGCCAAACCCGGGTCGATCCCCAATATGACCAATCCGTCTCCTTGATATCTCGAACGTTTGTTCTACTATACCATGCATGAGGACGAGAGGAGAGGCGATTTTAGTTCAGGGAGAAGAAGCCCGCGCGCACAGAAGCGCCAGCGTCGCCGTCCTGCGACCCGAGCCCGAACGCCTCGGGTCCAAGCCCCTCGGAGGCCATCCGCCCCAGCGCTTCCCGGACGGACTGCTCGGCATCCTTGAGCTGCTCGCCCATACGCTCGAGCCCTTCCTCGCCCATGAGCTCGCGGCGCTGTTCCGGCGTGATGCCGAGCAAGTCGGCCAGCATGTCCATGATCTCGCCCCGGGCGCGTTCGGCGCGAGCGGCACCGCGCTTCTCGAGGCGGTGGAACTCCGCATCGGCCAAATCAGCCGCACGAAGCCGCTCCTGCCCATGCCTGCCCATGTCCGACCAGCCGAGCATCGACGGCCAGGCGCGCTCCACAAATGAGCGGGACGACACGATCGGGCACGATGGCAGAAGGCGCCGCGACGCCTCTCCCGACCGAACGATCATCAGGATGAGGGCCGCCGACTCCGGATCGCTTGCGAACAGCGGCAGATCGTCCAGGACGGTATTGCGGTCGACATGCGCCTCGAGCGCGCCGTCGATCTGAGAGGGGTCGAGCGCGAGCAGCGAGGACAGCGCTCGATCGGCGATATCGCCGTCGGCGCCGAGCTGGCACACCGCATCCCGCAGGACGGTGGCCATATCGCCGGCGACGGCGTTGAGACCGAGCAGCTCCTCGGGAAGGACCGCTGAAGTGCGATTCCGCGCGCGGGCAAGCCACTCCAACGACGTCAGGTACACATCGCCGAAGGGCGCGAGCGTCGCCACATTCGCGCGCGCGCCGACCCGCGGGCGCAACGCGTAATCAGTCTTGGTGAGGGCGCTGAGTGGCATCGCATGCTCGAATTGGGCGACATCCTCCATCATCAGAGCGTCGACGCGCGCCTGTGCGCTTGGGACGGAGATGCCGGGGTTGCCGGGCTCATCGCCATCCAACAACGGGCGAATATCGGGGGCGACGCGCTCGACCATGCGAATATGAAGACGAGAGGCCACCTCCCTCGCAAGGCGGGAGCGCAAGGCATGGAACTCCTGGGCGGTACCATCGGGTGCCCCATCATGCTCGACATGTAGCGCGATGACGGACCGAGACCCCAGGGCATCGACGGCCAGACATGCAAGCAGGCTACTCGCCAGGCCACCGTCCAAGGCGACGAGCACGCGCCCGGCGCCCTGCGCTGCGACCGAATCCCGCAGATGCAGGCGCAAGCCGTTCCACATCCAGGCGCCGCGATCGAAGCGCGGGATCTTGCGATCCTCAACCGCCTCGCAGGGCACCCCGCGCACCACGTCCTGTACCAGCAGGGACTCCTCGAAACACGGTGCAAGGGCGACGACACGTCCCCCGTCGTCCAGCACATAGGAACCACCCGTGTAGACTGCATCGTCATAACCGCCGACGGGGGCCATGCACGCCATCCAAATCCCGGCACGCGCGACCCGCTCCGTCATCTGGCCCGCAGGAAGCGAGGCGGCCGCCGCAGAATCGCAATCCGTCACATCCAAACCGTTGACGGGGAAATGCAACAGCAGGTCGCAACCGCCGGGAAGGGACGCAAGATCGCGCTGGGCGTCGAACGTCACCGCGATGCGCGTGCCCGCGATGTCGAACACCGGCGGAGACCACGGTGAGACGGGAACGCCCTCCTGATGCCTGATCATGGTCAGGCGCAGTGGCACCACACGTCCGCGGCGCAGCAAAAACGCCTCGAACAGCTGGCCGACCTCCAAGGAGAGCACGGCGGGGACGATGCACGCCACACCGGCCGCATCGCAGGCCGCCGCGAGCCGATCGAGGGCCCTCAGCAGGTCATGTTCGTAGTTCGGGTAGTCGACCAGGGCCCCCGGCGTGACGCCGCACATCAGGGGCGCGGGCACGCACAAAAGGTCGGCCCCGGCATCTTGTGCCAGGCGCACCTGCTGCTCGACTCGAGAGCAGATGCCGTCGAAATCTCCAAGGCGGGCGCCGATCTGGGCCAGGGCGATTTTCATCGGTGGGGTCAACCTTTCTTGCTCACATTGCACCATGCAACAGCCATCACGTCGGGAGATGATGCAAATAACGGGTGGCGAGGAGCCGTTACGCCCCTCGCCACCCGCGTAGATACGTTCGCACCACAAGGCACGGGCCGCACGGCCCCTGGCGGAATCTTAGAACTCCGCCTTCCACAGGCCATGGAGGTTGCAGTAAGCGTAGACGATGCCGGTCTTGACGCCTCCCGCGAAGAACGTGGTCGGGGCCTGGCCGGGCTTGAGGTAATGGATCTCCAAACGGCCGGCGGCCTCGAGCGCGATCCACTCGATGTAGTGCGCGTCCTCCATGGGATGCTCGACCTCGCCCACAGTCACGTTCAAGACGTGGCCCTCGCGCTGGAGCTCGACGACGGGAACGTGCTTCTCGACGGCGGCGTCGACGGAGTTGGCGGCAACCTCGGTGTAGCCGGCCGGGACGAACATGTCGGCGTCGACAGCGGCGAGGAACTTGCCCGTCTCGTCATTCTTGAAAAACGTAGCCATATGTATCAATCCTTTCAGACTTCGCTGCAGATGCAACTATTTCCTAGTATGCCCGAATGGACGCGCATCTTACACGAGACGCGCGTCCACGGCACACATTCCCCGACCTCGGACCGGCCGGGCTAGATCACCGTCACGCGACCCTTATTGCCCACAATGCCCTTGACCTCGGCGATCAGCGGGATCGAACGGGCGTTGACGCGTGTGGGGATCTCGGCGCGCATGGTCTGGCCATCCGCCTGCTCGATGAACAGCTCCACGCGGTCACCACCGGGGTTGGTGTTCAGGACCGTCGCCAAACGCGCCATGTTGGACTGAGAGAAGCGCGAGCTCGGGACCATAATCTCGAAGACCTTGGGGCGATTGCTCTCCTCGCTCAGCACGAGCGGCTCGATTTCCTGGGCGATGATCTGGTCGCCGCGGTCGGAACGCTCGAGCTTGCCCTTGACACGGATGAAGGCATCGGAGAGCTGCGCGCCCGTCTCGGGGTCGACCTCGCCGTACAGGTAGCCCTCGCACTGCTTGTACGTCTTGGGGAACACGACGACCGTCGCCTCGCCTTCCATGTCCTCGAGCTGCACGATGGCCATGGGGTCGCCGTTCTTGGTGACGCGCTTGCCGACGCCCGAGACCATGCCGGCCCACCAATAGGGCTTGCCCTCGGGAATCTCCTGGTTCACCGCGTTACCGGTGGGACCCATGGTCTCGAAGCCGGTGTCGATCTGGGACAGCGTGAACTCACGGGCCTTGGCAAGTGCGTACTCATACGGGCGCAGGGGGTGATCGGAGACGTAGATGCCCAGCACCTCCTTCTCGAAGGAGAGCTTCATATGTCGATCCCACTCCTGCCCGTCGGGCTCGGGAACGATGACCTCGAAACCGGACCCCTCGACATCGCCGAACACGTCGAACAGCGAGGTCTGGCCGGCGGCGCGGTCCTTTTGACGCTTCACCGCGGCATCGATGATGTTCTCGGGATTGTCGCGGTCGACGAAGTGCATGAGCTGACGACGCGGATAGCCCGTCGAGTCGAAGGCCCCGCCCTTGATGAGTGCCTCGATGACGCGACGGTTGGCCTGGCTCGAATCCACGCGCTCGACGAAGTCGTGCAGGTTCTTGAAGGGGCCGCCCTTCTCGCGCTCCTCGATGATCGCCTGGGTCACGCCCTCGCCCACGCCGCGGATGCCGGCCAGGCCGAAACGCACGCCCTCCGAAGTCGCCGTGAACTCGGTGCCGGACTCGTTGATATCCGGAGGCAGGACGGCGATGCCGTCGTGACGGCAAGCGGAGACGTAGTGCACGATCTTGTCGGTCTTGCCCGTGTAGGAGGTAAGCACGGCCGCCATGTACTCGTTGGGATAATGGGCCTTGAGCCAGGCGGTCTGCATGACCAGGATCGCATAGCCGGCGGAGTGGGACTTGTTGAACGCGTAGGATGCGAACTCGAGAACGTCGTCCCAGATCTTCTGGGCGACCGAGCGCTTATAGCCGTTCTTCTCCGCTCCGTTCATCCAGTGGTCGTAGATCGTCTCATCCTCACCGTCAGACCACTTGAAGACCTGGTCGGTGAGCATCTTGATCTTCTTCTTGGCCACGGGCTTACGGATGCGCGAGTCCGACTCGCCCTTGGAGAAGCCGCACATCTCGACCGAGATGAGCATAACCTGCTCCTGGTAGACCATGGTGCCGTAGGTCTCGCCCAGGATGCCGTCGAGGCGCGGGTCGTAGGAGACCGCGGGCTCCTTGCCGTTCATGCGGTTGATGTAGCTCGTGACCATGCCGGCGCCCAAGGGGCCCGGGCGGTACAGGGCGATCAGAGCGACGACGTGCTTGTACTCGGTGGGCTTCATGTTCTTGATCGTGGCCGTCATGCCGGCAGACTCGACCTGGAACACGCCGGCGGTGCGGCCGGAGCTCATGAGCTCGAAGATCTTGGGGTCGTCGAAGGGGATGGCGTCGACGTCGATATCGATGCCGAAGCTCTTCTTGATGTTGGCCTTGGCCTTGGAGATGACCGTGAGGGTGCGCAGGCCCAGGAAGTCCATCTTGAGCAGGCCCATGTCGGCGACCGTGTGGCCTTCGTACTGGGTGATCTCGACGCCGCCCTTGGTATCGAGCTTGGTGGGCACGTGCTCGTTGACCGCGTCGCGGCAGATCAGAACGGCGCAGGCGTGCACGCCCTCGCCGCGCGTGAGGCCCTCGATGGACAGCGCCGTGTCGATGATGCGGCGGGCGTCCTCGTCCTTTTGATACGCCTCGACGAAATCGGGGCTGTACAGGTCCTCCTTGCCCGGCTGCTTCTCGAGCACCTGCTTGAGCTTCACGCCCGGGTCGGCGGAGACCATCTTGGAGAGGCGCTGGCCCATGTAGACGGGATAGTCCAACACGCGGGCAGCGTCGTTGATGGCCTGCTTGGCCTTGATGGTGGAGTAGGTGATGACGTGGGTGACCTTCTCGGGGCCATAGAGCTGTCGAACATGCTCGATGACCTCGAGGCGCCGCTCATCGTCGAAGTCCATATCGATATCGGGCATCTCGGTACGTTCGGGAGAGAGGAACCTCTCGAACATGAGGCCGTTCGATAGCGGGTCGAAGGTGGTGATGTCCATGGCGTAGGCGACCAAGGCGCCCGCAGCCGAGCCACGGCCCGGGCCGACGCCGATGCCGTTTTGCTTGGCCCAGCGGACGTACTCAGCGACGATGAGGAAGTATGCGGCGAAGCCCTTGTCGCAGATGACCTTGTACTCGAACTCGAAACGCTCGCGGATGTCGACGCCGCCGATCTCGCGCCCGTCCCAATCGTCGCCGTAGCGCTTGGCGAGGCCTTCCTCGCACTCGCGACGGAACTGGCTCTCATGGGTCTCGCCCGGGTCGAGCAGAGGATAGTTCGGCAGGATGATGCTGTCCCAGTCGAGCTCGACGTTGCACTTCTCGGCGATCTCGACGGTGTTGTCGCAGGCCTCGGGGCAATACGGGAACAGCGCCCGCATCTCCTCCTCGGTCTTCATGTAGAACTCCGAACCCTCCATGCGGATGCGGTTCGGGTCGTCGATCTTCGAGTTCGTACCGATGCACATGACGACGTCCTGGACCGGCGCGTCCTCGCGCGTGAGATAGTGGAAGTCGTTGGTTGCGATGACCTTGACGCCCACCTGCTCGGCGATTTGGATGAGGGTACGGGAAAGTTCCTCGTCGGTGATGCCGGAATCGGTCGTGATGCCGTGCTCCTGGATCTCGATGTAGAAGTTGCCCGGCTCGAACGTGTCGCGGAAGGTCTCAGCCCACTCGATGGCGGTCGCCATCTCACCGCGGTCGATGCACTTGGGGATGATGCCGGCGATACACGCGGAGCTGGCGATGAGGCCCTCGCGATGACGGCGCAGGTTGTCCAGCGTCACGCGCGGCTTGTAGTAAAAGCCCTGCACGGCGGCCTCGGAGACCGTCTGCATGAGGTTGACGTAGCCCTTCTCGTTCTGGGCGAAGAGCACCATGTGGTAGAGCTCGGGCTTGCGGTCGCGCGCGAGGGTCTCGTCGGGGGTGAAATACACCTCGCAACCGAAGATGGGCTTGATGACCAGCGGCGGCTTGAGCTCGTCGATATTGCCCTTCTCGTCCCACATCGCGAGGTCCTTCATGTGCTGCTCGTAACCGCGCGGATCGGACTCTTGATCGGGGCACTCGAGCTCGTCGCGACGGCCCTTCTCCAAGAAGGACCTGTCGTGGCTCCAGACCTTGTACTCGGGCGTGCCGTGGTTCACGGCGTCGCAGGCGAGGCCGAGCTCGGGGACACCGTACATGTAGCCGTGGTCGGTGATGGCCACGGCGGGCATGCCCAGCTCGACGGCGCGCGACACCATGTCCTTGATGCGCGTCGCTCCGTCCAGCATGGAATAGACGGTGTGGTTGTGTAGGTGAACGAATGCCATCCGCTATGGCTCCTAACTGATGTGCTGAGAATACGCAAATCCGTCCCGACCAAAACCTCAATGTAGGGACAGTCCCTAAATTGAGGTTTTGGGATGGGCACCGGGACGGGGTTCTTTCGAACGCTAACGATTCTAACCGAGTGCGCGGACAGAACGCATGTGCGCCCCCGGCTCGTGGAAGGCACACAGTGTGTTCGGTTGTGCAAAGCCGCACCCGGGTGAATTGCGCCCGGGTGCGAGCGACCACATGAAGCCGGCTACAGCTCGTACGTGACGACCTGGGGCTGCATGGGATCGGCGGGGTCGGGGACCTCGACGCGGACGAACTTGAGCGTCACCTGCTCGTACCCAGCCTTGTGCAAGACGTCGGCATAGACGCTCGCCTGGAGGGCGTGCTTCTCCTGCAGCTGCTCGGGCGTCTCGAACGGGCTCCCACCGGTCTTGTAGTCGATCAGCAGGGCACGACCGGGACGGGTGGGATCGGTGCACAGCAAGTCGATGGCGCCCTCGGCATAAGGCCCGAAGCGCTCCACAAGTCCATCCATGCCGAGGGAGTAGAACGGCACCTCGGCACGACAACATGGCCAGGCAAGGGCCTCGGCGCGCACGTCGCTGGAAAGCCAGCGCGCAATCGCCTCGTCGAAACGCTCGCGCTGGGTGGCTGTGCAGCCCCAGTAGCGACACAGGGCGTCGGCACGCTCGGCGGGCAAATCGGCACGGTCGAACTCGATCAGCCACTGGCAAGCGGCATGGAAGGCGCTGCCGAGCGCCGTCGGGTCTCCCCCATGCGACGGAACGGCCCGCTCATCGTGCGACGCCTCGACTCCATCTGGCACCGCGGCCTCCTCCGTCGCCTCCGCAATAAGGGCCTTCGCAGGCTCGGGATGGTCCTCGGCCTCCTCATGCAGCTCCGCCGAAACCGACGAGTAGCTGTAGGAATCGCGAAGGCCACGTTCGGCGGGCACGACGCGCATGTACACGTTCGCGGGCTCCACGAGCGTGAAGGAGTCCATCGGCTCGGATGCCGGGACATCCGCAACCGGGGCATCCGCGTTGGCGACCTCGGCGTTCGCCTCATATACGGCACCGCCATACGAGAAGTCCCTAAGGGCGATCAGCTCGAAATCGCCCGCTTGGGCGTTGTCGAACACGAGGCGATCGCACGCGAGGGAGGCCCCGGCGTCGGGCAGGATGCGTTCGAGCACGGTGGGCGTGAGGTCCAGCTCGGGCTTGAACGCGAGGGTCGACCCCTTGCCACGGCCGACGGGGGCGTCCATCGCGAGCAAGCAGACCTCTCGGGCGCGCGTCATCGCGACGTACAGCAGACGCGCACGCTCCTCGAGGGCGAGGCGGTCCTCCTCGTCGCGCATGGACAACCATGCCTCGGCGGCCGACCCGGTCGCGCACACGTCATCGACCAGGCTCGCGTCGAGCCAGGGACCCGTGGCGCCCGAGCCGCTCAGGTACTTCTTGAACTGCTTCTCAACCTCGGCGCCCTCTATCAGCGACCCGAGCGAATCGCGACAGTCCGGGAAACGGCCCGGCAGCGCGACGAGGTCGAGCGTGCCGTCATCGCGGCGCACCGACTGCATGCGCGCGGAATTGGAGCGGATGCCGAAGCACTCGGACACCGCGACCACGGGGAACTCGAGGCCCTTGGACGCATGCACCGTCATGATGCGGACCGCATTGCCACCCTCCTCGTTGAGGGCTCCCGGCGCCTGCTTACCCGTCAGGAAGCGATCGTAGGCGAGCGCCACCTGACGCGGTGCATTGCCCAGTTCCGCCTCGGCCTCCGCGACCGCGTCGATGGCCTTGAGGACGTTCGCTGCCTGCGCGCGACCCTCCGCCCCGCGCTCGGCGAGACGGACCATCCAGCCGGACTCGTTGACCACGTCGCGCACGATCGAAGCGAGCGGATCCTTCCCCAGGCGCGAGAGAGCGCGGCGCAGGACCGTGCGGGCGCGGGCGAGCAGCGGAAGGTCGCCGAAGCCCGGGGCATCGTCGTCAAACAGGATGCCGAGCTCGATATTGCGACGGCGGGTCTCGCCGGTCTGTGCGTCCCACGCCGTTGCCAGCGCGAGAAATTCCTGGACGCCCAACGCGAACAGCGGGGAGGCGAGCACGGGGGCCAGGCCCTGTGCGGTGTCGGCGAGGTTGCCGAGCATATGCGCGAGCGCGCGGATGGTCTTGGCCTCCTCCGTGGAGGCGAACACCGAGCCGCCGCTGATCACGCAGTCGAGGCCCTGTGCGCGAATGGCATCCGCATAGACGCCCGCGCGGGTCATGCCGCCCAACAACAGGACCATGTCGCCTGCGGGTTGACCGGCATCGGCGAGGGCGCGAAACCGCTTGGCGATGGCCTCGGCCTTGGCCGCCGTGCGCTCCTCGGTGGTGCCGCCCGCGACAAGCAGGGCCTGACGACGCGAGGCGCCCGCGACCCGCAGGCCGTCGGCGCGCCCGTCGTGCGGGAGCAGGTTGAGGAAGCTGGGCATGATGCCGCCCTGTCCGTCGTCAAAGACGCGTGCGACATACTCGAGCACCTCGGCGTGGCTGCGGAAGTTCTTGACGAGCTTGACCACGGACCCCTCGGAACCCGCAGCGGCCCCCTGCTCGATGCGGCGCTGGGCGCGGCGGAACACCTCGCGAAAGCGGTAGATGGACTGCTGAGCGTCGCCCACGGTGCACAGCGCGCGACCGCCCTCGCCCGTCAGGAAGTTGATGAGGTCGACCTGTTGCTGATCGGTGTCTTGGAACTCGTCGATCATGACCATCGCGAATTTGCCCGCATACGCATCGCGGATACGGGGGTGATCGCGCAGCGCCTCATAGGTGAGGCGGAGCAGGTCGTTGTTGTCGAGTGCCGAGCGCTCCGCCTTGAGCGCGGCATACTCGTCGCCGACGGCGCGGGCAAGGGCGAGTAACTCGTCGAGGGCGGAGCCTCCGAGAGCCAGATAGGCGTTGATGAAGGCGTCGGCGGCCTCAGCCTTGAGCAAAGCCACCTGCTCCTTGGGAAACGCCTTGCTCGGGCGGGGCATGCCGCAGGCGAGCATGCACGCCGCGAGGTCCCCGCGCGTCTGCGGACCGCATCCATAGGCCTCGAGGGCATCCAACGCGATGCGCGCGGTCTCGGCTGCCTTGGCACTCGCGCCGAGACATTGGCGGTAGGCGTCCATGAGGCCCGAGAAATCCACCGAACCGCGGATGAGGCGCATATCGTCGAAGCCGTGACGCGAGGCGCTTGCGCGCTCGAGCAGGGTGCGTACCAGGCGCTTGGCGCTCGTGCCCGCCTCAAAGCCGCTCGGGTCCAACTCACCGGACAGCGCGTACCACTCCTGCAGCTCGCGCAAGCCGCCACGTTCCCGCGCAATCACGGCATCGACCGCCCGGTCCATAAGCGGGCCGGAGACGGACTCGTCCAAAACGCTGAATTCGGGGTCGAGGCCGAGCTCGAGCGCATGGGCGCGCAGGATGCGCGAGCACATACCGTGGATCGTCGAGATCCACGCGTCATCGACCTGCAGGGCGATGTCGTCCATGCCCTCCTCGATGAGGGCCCCGCGGACGCGCTCGCGAATCTCGGCGGCGGCGTCTTTGGTGAACGTGATGGCCAGCACCTGGTCGAGGCTGTGGATGAAGGGGCCGGACTCGGGCGAGAGCGCCCACAAGATCCTGCGCGTCAGGGTGAAGGTCTTGCCGGAACCGGCGCCCGCCGAGACGAAAAGCGGTCGGTCGAGAGTCGTCACGATATCGCGCTGCTGCGGCATGAGGGTGGAAAGGTCCATTGGTTACGCGTCCCTCCGCTCGAATCCAAGATCATGGTTGAATGCGCACCGCGCGCCCGGCTTCTCCGCCGCCGAGACGTCGCCCGCCTCGAGGGCGTCCAACTTGCGCGCGATGGTCTGCTCGACTCGATCGAGCAGCTCGTCGAAGCCCATGGTGCCTCCGTGCTCGGCGTCGGGGAAGCCCGTCCGCAAACCCGGCACGCGCCCGTCACCAGACTCGACCTCGACGAACTCCTCCGAAACGGCGCCGCGCATGGCGGGAGCGCCGCCCTTGGTCGAGAAATAGAGGGCACCGCGGGCATCAAGCGCGAGCTCGGAATGGCGCAACGCTTGGGCATAGATGAGCGACTGCGTGTGCTCGGGCAGCCAGTCGGGGTCATCGGCGGGGACGGTGCCGTCACGCTTGGCGACTGTTGGGTCCGCCAGCTTGAAGGCGTTGACATCCATGCGGTGCTTATAGTCGATGACCATCGCGCGACCCTCCGCGTCGACGTCCACGCGGTCGATGCGCCCGCCGAGCGGACGCCCGGCGTACTCGACCCCGAGGCCGTTGAAGGAGTACTCGAGGTATGCGGGCGCGAAGGGCGCCAACGCCCCCGCCTCGTAACGGACCACCGCCTCGAGCTGCGGCAAGATCTCGTCCACCTGCACATGCTCGAGAGCCGAGTGCGCGACGAGCGCAGCGGAACTCGAGGTCTTGTTGCGCGCGTGCTCCGCACGAACACGATCGAACACATCCCGGAGCTTTTCCAGGCACGCCTCGAGATTCTCAGGCGTGACGCGGGGGACACCCTCCTCGGCAAGCTCGGTATGCAGGCGATACATGACGTCGTGGACGAAATTGCCCTTCTCCATATTGCCGAATCCCGCATCAAGCGACTGCGGGCGAACTCGTGAGGACATGAACCAGCACAGAGGGCAGGTCACGTACCCCTCGATCTGGGAGGCGGACAGCTGACGCGGCACGAGGCGCGATGGGTCGTTTGGGTCACGCTGGTAGAGCACCAGGTGGCGGATGGCGTCCTCGCCCAGCTCCTGCGGGGGAAGGCACGCCACGCTCCGACGCTTCAGGCCCATGCCGGCGGCGGTGTCGAGATCGGCCACGATATCGCCCTCGCCCACCGAGGTCACGGTCACGGCACGTCCCGCCGCGCGGACGGCAGCGGTGAGCTCCGTCCACATCGCTGCGGGATAGCGGTCCTTGGCCTGACGGTCGTGCGTCACACGGGCCAGAACTGCATGGCTACGTGCGGCCGCCAGCGCGCGGTCGAACAGGTCGCGCAGGCGGGCGGCGGGCTCAAGCTCCACGGGAGCGGCGCCGAGCTTGGCGGCGAGGGTCGCAAGCGCGCCCTCCTCATGCGAAAGCGGGAAGTTGTCGACATCCACGTCGGCGACGAAGACAGCGTCCACGGAACCGGCGGGCAGCAAGGCCGCTTCGGCGAGCGTCATGAACCGCACGCAGGGCATATCCGCATCGCCCTCGTAGCCCGTGTGCGCAAAGTCAGTCGACTCCGCGCGACGGCGGGCGGAGACGGTCAGGCCATCCAACACCGTGACGGCGGCGGATTGCGGGACGTCCAACTCGCGAGCGACATCGGTCAACGTCTCGATGGCCTTGGCGGCCATGGACACCTCGACTCCGGCGCGAACCGAGCCGTCCCTCCAACCGAATGCGCTGGGGGGCAGGGCGGTGGCGACGGCACACATGGCTTTGAGGGCCGAGACCGGACGCTCCTGCCACAAATAGGAGACGACGCTCGCGCACACAGCGGGCACCTGCGCATAGGGCTTGGACTGGTCGGAGCGCTCACGCTTGGTCGTCATTTGGCTCTGATAGCTCTGCAGCGTGCGCAGAACCGCCTCGGGCGTCAGAGATCGGTTGGATCGGATCTTCTTGTCGAACATCCGGGCGGAATTGGAATCCATGCCGGAAAGCGGCGAGTAAAGCCAATCGGCGAGCTCCGGCGCAGGCCACCACGTCGCCGCGCGCTCGGGGTCCTCCCCCGCCTCCTTCATGCGCGCGACCACATCGGACAGGGCAGCGAACTGACGGCCGACCGCGGTCTGGCCGAACCGGGCGACCAACGCGCACTCCGAGCTGATTCCGCGAGCCGCCAGGCGGGGCGAGACCTCTTCGAACACCTCGGAGGGACGGGCGGCGGCCACCACCACATCGCGCCCATCCCCCACGAGATCGGCAAGGGCGCGCGCATAGGCGGCGCCGCGGGCATGCGGGCCTGCGACCTCGAGGAACTCGGAGTCCCCCTGGAAGCGCGACGCGGGGCGGCCGTCATCGAGCCCGACCGTCTCGACGGAGGCGTCGAGCTCCGATGCGAGCGAACGCTGGTCGGGATTGAGGAGCAAGGCGACCTCGCCCGCACCGGCAACGGCCCTCAAAAGGCGCATCACGTGGCCAGGCAGACGGGGAACATCGCGCACGGCGACGAAGCGCGCGCACGCAGGGGCGCCATCCCCGACAAGGTCCGCCAAGATGGACGCGGCCTCCGAAGCCTCGACGAGGCCGCGCGCGGCAAGCATGTCGGCATAAGCGCGCACCAGGCAAAACACCACCCGCTCAGATTCGCCGCCGGGCTCGGCCTCCCCCCTCCCCAGCACGGAGGAGGCGGCGATCTCGGGCAGCAGGGCCTCGGCGACCTGGGAGATGAGGTGCGTCGTTCCCGGGTTATCGCGCAGCGGGGCGATCTGGCCGGCATCTCGCCGGCCCATGAGAGCCGAGACGAGCATGCGGCGCTCAAGCGGAGACACCACGCGACGGCCATCGCCGAAGAGCTCCCACAACCCCTCGATCCAAGCCTCGGGCGTTGTCACGTCGACGCCCGTGCCGATGCGCGCGTCCGCCAAGGCGCGACGACACACGTCGCGCTCGGCGAACGAGGGCACCAACAGCGTGGCGCGGCCGCACGCGCGTACGGCATCCTCGAGCAGCGATATCTCGGCACCCGTGAGTGCCGTCACGGATTGCGTCGTATAGACTTTCAGCCCCATGCTCCCCATCCTCGGTAGAAGTTGCATAGCCCTATCCTACACGCCCGCGCGGACACCATCGCGCTCCGAAGGACACGCGCCCGCGCAATCGCACCAAGGTGCGGGCTCCCTCCCGACACGCAAGAGAAACCGCCCCCCGCAACCTTGTGGCCGCGAGGGGCGGAATCGTCTGACCGTGCTGGCCCGCGCTACTGATCGCCGAACTTGACAAGCACCTTGCGGTAGCCGCCGTACTCGCCGTTGAGCGACTTGGAGACGCGGCTCACCGTGGTTGAGGAGGCGCCGGTACGGGCCTGGACCTCGACATAGGGCTCGCCCTCATCCAGATACCGGGCGACCTGCAGGCGCTGGGCGAAATCGCAGATCTCGCGCGGGGTGCACAGATCGGTCAGGAACGCGCGAATCTCATCGGGGCCCTCAACGAGCTGAAACGCCTCGACGAGCTGGTCCACATCGGGACGCTCGAACATCTTCTCGATATTCAACGGAACCACCAACCTTGCCGCATTGGGCACACAACCGCCCTGGCGATGCGCCGAGGGCATCCATAACGTAAAAATGGCAGCGCGCACGCCACCTTGGCACAGTTTATCACAGTAGCGCGCTAAAGCACTCCATGCGGGCGGACGGGGGCGCGCCGTCGGTGAAGGGCGCGTCGGACCCTACCAGCGCGGGAGCGTGGGCACCAAAGAGAGCCTGTCGGCAATGCCCGACGTCCAACGCACCTCGTCCGCATCGCTGATGAACACGCCCTCGACGCCGTCGATCCCCTCGACGAACGCCGGGCCCTCGTCCATGCCCAACATAAGCGCCGCAGTCGAATAGCCGTCGCAGTCGATCGACGTGGGCGCGATGATGGTCGCACTCGCCACGTCGGTGCGCGCGGGCATGCCGTCCTTGGGACTCAAGATGTGGTGGTACGTCCGCCCTCCCCGCGTGAAACGTCGCTCATGCAGGCCGCTCGTCACGACCGACCCGTCCGAGACATCGACGATGGCGCGGTAATGAGCCGGGTCGCGCGGGTTGACGATGCCGATCTTCCAAGGGGCGCCGGCATGCACGGGCGGGCGGGCCGCATCGTCTCGGGGCCTTCCGCCTCGAACGAGCACATTGCCGCCCAGGTTGATGACAAAACGCTCGACGCCGTGATCCAGAAGAATGCCAGCCAGGGCATCGGCGATATAACCCTTTGCCACGCCCCCTAGGTCGAGCACCGTCTCGGGGTCGTCTATCGACAACGTCGGCGCGGCGGAGGTACCGCCGAGGTGGATGTGGGAACAGCCCAGGTGCGGCAGCGCACGTGACAGGGCCAACGGGCTGGGGACCACGCCCTCGTGGAAATCCCACAGGTGCGTCACCGTCCCCATCGTGACGTCGAAGGTCCCGCGGCTGCGTTCGCAGTACCCCAGCGCGGCGCGGACGAGCTCCGCCGTCTCGGGGGACACGTCGACCGCCTCCGGGGACGCGGCGTGCGCGCGGCAGATATCCGAATCGCAGAGCGTGCGCGACAGGCGTCGCTCGAAATAGGCGCATCGTTCCCTGCACGCGGTCAGGGCCGCGTCGAGCCGGGCTCGGACCGCATCGTCGGACGAGGATTCGTCATCCGACGCATAGGCGTGGAAATGAACGTCGGTGTTGAAGATGAAGAAGGATATGACCCTCGACCCGTCCTCGCCCTCGCGAGGGACGGCTCGGTCCACATCACCGTATTCGTAGCGCTGCATATCACTCCTCACATCCGACGGGCCCGCGCGAAGTCCGGGTAGAATGAGCGGGACAACGGAAGCGGCGCGGGCATCTCGTCGCTCCACCAAGTCCCGGCCCGTCGACCGGCGGGGGCGCGCCGTCACCGAGCGCGCATCGAAGCGAAAGGCCCCTACATGCGATTTTTCCTCAATTGGCTTCTGACGTCCATCGCCATCGCCGTGGCAGCGTTCATCGTCCCCGGCATCCATCCCTTCGGGACGGCCGATCCATGGCTTAGCTTCGCCTTCGTCGGATTGTTCCTCGGCATCGTGAACTCTCTGGTCAAACCGTTCATCACGGTCATCTCGCTTCCGCTCACCTGCCTCACGGTCGGGTTGTTCCAACTCGTGGTCAACAGCTTCATGCTCGAGCTCGCCAGCTGGCTCTCCGTGAACCTGCTCGGCTCCGGCATCGCCATCAGCGGCTTCGGCGCGGCGCTGTTCGGCAGCATCATCGTGAGCATCGTGTGTACGCTGCTCGGAGTCGTCACCAACGATTGACGCCGCGGAGAAGCGGGTATCCGACCGGGGTCTAGGAGATGCAGGGGCCCGAGACCGTGCCGTCGGGATCGGGCTCGTGCATCAGGTCCGCGATCGTGACACCGTCGAGATAGTCGGAGATCATGGTGTCGAGCTCCCGCCAAACGCACACCGTGCGACAATGGTCCGCGCGCTCGCACCCGTCATGCCCGTGTTCCAGGCATGCGACGGGGCACAGGGACCCCTCGGTCAAACGGAGGATCTCGCCGATCTTGAACTCCTCGGGTTCACGCGTGAGGCGGTATCCCCCGCCCTTGCCGCGAAGGCCCGAGAGCAATCCGTGCCGCACCAACGTCGAGAGGATGTTCTCGAGATACTTCTCCGAGATTCCCTGCCGCGCGGCGATCTGCTTGAGTGGCGTGCGCCCCTCCGACCGATGTTCCGCGAGGTCGATCATCACGCGAAGCGCGTAGCGACCCTTCGTCGACACCAGCATGATGTCCCTACCCCCTTCTTGACGTGTCCGAATACCGACAGGATATCAGATAACCCCCCGTGGCATATGGGTATTTTCCCTCGTCCCGATGAACGTTTTCCCATTGTTTTCACTCGGTTATCCCATCCGCTATAATAATCCTATCATTTTCGTATGTTTATAATTCGGCAACACCCTTGCATCGGCGGGACGTACAATTACCGTCACCTTTCGAAGGAGCAGACATGACTCGCATCCGCACCTCAATAGACGAGCTGATAGGCGGCACCCCCCTCCTCGAGCTCGTCCAGTTCGAACGAGAACTCGGCCTCAGGGCGCGCGTCCTCGTGAAGCTCGAGCGCCAGAATCCCGCGGGCTCGGTCAAGGACCGCGTGGCCCTCAACATGTTGGACGAGGCCGAGCGGGCGGGGATCATCGCCCCCGATGCCGGCTACACCATCATCGAACCGACAAGCGGCAACACCGGCGTGGGCCTCGCCGCCCTCGCCGCGGCGCGGGGATACCGCCTCGTCATCACCATGCCCGACACCATGAGCACGGAACGACGGGCTCTTCTCGCAGCCTACGGCGCTGAACTCGTCCTGACACCGGGCTCCCAGGGGATGAAAGGCGCCATCAAACGCGCCGAGGAGCTGGCCGCCTCCACTCCCAAGAGCTGGATCGCGGGGCAGTTCGCCAACCCATCGAACCCCGCCGCCCACGAGGCGACCACCGGGCCCGAGATCTGGCGCGACACCGACGGCGAGGTCGACGTCTTCGTCGCCGGAGTCGGGACCGGCGGCACGATCACCGGGGTGGGCCGGTATCTCAAGAAGATGAAGGAGAACGTCCTCATCGTCGCCGTCGAACCGGCGGACTCCCCCGTCCTCTCGGGCGGCGCCGCGGCCCCGCACGCGATCCAGGGCATCGGGGCGGGCTTCGTGCCCGAGGTCCTCGATACCGGTATCTACGACGAGGTGATCGCCGTCGAGAGCGCCGATGCGCTCGCAACCGGACGCTCCCTCGCCCGCAAAGCGGGCGTGTTGGCGGGCATATCCTCGGGCGCCGCGGTCTGGGCGGCGGTGGAGTTGGCGAAGCGCCCGGAGCACGAGGGGAAGACCATCGTCGCCCTCCTGCCCGACACCGGAGAGCGTTACCTCTCGACAGCCCTGTTCGACCAGTCGGCACCCGCGCCGTCAGACCGTTGAGGAGAGAGATGCCGACCTCGCGCGTTCTCGTCGCCATGAGCGGCGGCGTCGACTCAAGTGTCACCGCATACCTGCTCAAGGAGCAGGGATACGAATGCCTCGGAGCAACCATGTTGCTGCACGGCGATGCCGCGCCCGGCGCCTGTGGCAGCGGGTCGGACGCCGACGACGCCGCCGCGATCTCAGCACGTCTGGGCTTTCCCCACGAGGTCATAGACATGCGCGCGACCTTCGAGCGCCATGTGGTAGAGAAATTCGTCCGGACCTATGAGGCGGGACGCACCCCCAATCCCTGCATCGATTGCAACCGCCACCTCAAGTTCGACGCCCTGCTCACCTACGCCCTTGAACACGATTGCGATTTCATAGCCACGGGCCATTACGGGCGCATCGACACGCTCACCGGGAACGGAAGCGGCGCGACGGGGCGCGACGAGGAGCAGGAACTCGTCGATCAAATCGCCGCGCGGGCGGGCGCACCAAGCTCCGTCCACACCCTCAGCTGCGCGCTCGACCCCTCAAAAGACCAGAGCTACGTGCTGTATTCACTCACGCAGGAACGCCTTACGCGCACCCTGCTGCCCCTCGGCGGACTGTTCAAAGAGCGCGACGTGCGTCGAATCGCCCGCGAGCAGGGCTTTGAGAATGCAGGCAAGCGCGACAGCCAAGGTATCTGCTTCGTTCCGGACAACGACTTCGCCACCTACATCGAGAAGCGCAACGGAGCGCCGTTGCCGGAGGGCGACATCATAAACACAAGCGGTCACGTGCTGGGGCGCCATCACGGGGCGATTCGCTACACCGTGGGCCAACGCAAGGGCCTGGGCGTGGCATGCGCGCATCCCGTCTACGTGACGGGCATCGACGCCGTGACGAACACGGTCACCCTGGGAGAGGTCGCCGACCTCATGGCGGGCGGCCTCGTGGCCGATGACTGGATTTGGAGCGCGCCGGCAAACGTCATGGAAGAGCTATTGGACGAGGCGGGCGAGATGGGCCTGTCCGTGAGCGCCAAGATCCGCTACCGTCACCCCGCACAGCCCGCGTGCCTGCGCAGGGCGACGTGCGGCAAGGGTGGGATGGAGCTCGTCTTCGACGAGCCCGAGCGCGGCATCGCTCCGGGCCAGGCGGTTGTCGTGTACGCAGGCGATATCGTCTTGGGCGGCGGCACCGTGGTGAGGGCGATCAAGTAGCCTGTGCACCGGGCGAACGAACGCTCCTCCTCCGTCGTCTCGCGCTCCCCCGCAGCCTCGCGGTCGGAAAACATCATGAAGAACGCCGCGAGCAACAGCAGAGAGCAGATGCCGATAGCCGAGAGCCCAAATCGCTCGAGGCACCAGTTGCCGAGCACGGCACCGCACACGAACACGGCGATCACACCGAAGTACAGGAGCCCGTTGACCAGGAAGCCGCGCTCATGCGTGATGATGTAGTCGTCGACGTTTTGCAGAGCGCTGCGCAAGTTGCCGATGCACATGGTGGTGGCAATGCCACGCCCGCGGATCTTGCGAAAACTCTCGACCTGCATACCGCAGGCAAGCGAGGTGAGACCGTTGGCGAGCATGTTGTGCTCAGGGGGCAGCAGGCCGACACCGAGCAAGATGAGAGCCTCGGCCAAGACGGTGAGCTGGCGCCAATGCAAGACGCTGACAAACCGTTCGTGTACCAAGTCGCTCATCATGATGCCGACGGAAAAGCACAGGACCGGCAAGAGGAAATGCATGGCGAGGGGGATGTTGCCCTCGGAGATGTGCACGCCCACGAGCAAGATGTTGCCCGTCTGCGCGTTGGCGAACACGCCGCCGCGACCGACGTAGGAATACACGTCCATGAAGCCGCCGACCAACGCCAGGATGACGCCGAGCTCGATCGACTCGGATACTTGCTTCGCGCGCTCCATGTGTCCCTCCCCTCACATCGGCCCAACGGAGATCTTGTACAGCATATGCCATGCCGAACCTCAATTTGGAGACCGTCCCCAAATTGAGACACTTAACGCCTTCTTTACAAACCTACCCAATTTGTGAATTAGACTGAAATCGCGCTTGACAGCTCCAACGGGCGGTCTACACTAGCGTGCGAATCTCGAAGAAGGCCCCGGCCGCGACCGAAAAGGAGGTGCGTCATGGACCACCCTGCCAGTAGCTGTGCCCAGCAGGCTAGCAAACCCCGATTGCGCCATGACGGCGCCCGCGGACCGCTTTCACGCCTTCTGATCGGACGATAAGTCTCCAGGCATAACGGACGCACGGACGTCATCCGCCATCGCGACGCAACCGAATCGATGTCCTCGCGGCAATCGCCGCGATCGACCCATGCCTGCATGGGCGCATCTCCCCTTATTCGACCGCACACCCGGCAACGTCGGGACAACGTCAAGGAGGTGCCTCATGACCTGGATGAAGCACATCGACCGTATCGAGACCACTGGAATCGGAACAGACCTTCACGTGGCCGGAAGCCGCGTGCGCCGCGGTATCCACCGCGTCATCGGCAGCGTGAGCTCGCATGTTCGCCACAACGTGAGCACGGCTGCAGTGGCAAAGCGAACCTCGGGACTCGACCCCGAGATCGCGCGCATCGGATGCCTGGGTGCCGCTGAGGTCATGGACCTGCTCGGCACCGGCGAGCACGGCCTCACCGAGCAGCAGGCCCATCGCATCCGCTCGGTGCACGGCGCCAACATCATCGCCCCCGAGCATCACGATCCGCTCTCCGCCCGCCTCTCCCGCGCGTTCCTCACGCCGTTCACCCTCATCCTGCTCGCACTTGCCGCGATCTCGCTGTACACCAACGTCTACCTTGCCGCACCCGGCGAGGCCGACCCCTCCACCGCCATCATCATCGGCGTCATGGTCCTCATCTCCGGAGGCATCTCGTTTTGGCAGGACACCCGCGGAGCCGCCGCGGCGGACGCCCTGAAGGGCCTCGTCTCCATCACCTGCCGCTGCGTGCGCGAGGACACCGGGGCCGCGGAGATCCCGCTGGCGGACGTGGTCCCCGGCGACCTGATCGAGCTCGCCGCGGGCGACATCATCCCCGCCGACCTGCGCATCGTCTCGGCCAAGGACCTGTTCCTCACCCAGGCCGCCCTCACCGGCGAATCCGACCCCGTCGAGAAGACCCCCGCCGCCATCGAGGAGCCCGCCGGACGGGCGCTGCTCATCGACGATTGCACGAACTTCGCCTTCGCGGGCACCACCGTGCAGAGCGGTTCGGGCACGGGCGTCGTCGTGACCACCGGTGCGCGCACCTACCTGGGCGGCATCGCAAGCGCGCTCGACTCCCGCCCGACCACCACGAGCTTCGATGCCGGCGTGGCGTCGGTCTCCCGCGTGCTCGTCGGGTTCATGCTCGTCATGTGCCCCATCGTGTTCGTCCTGTGCGGCCTCACCAAGGGCGATTGGCTCGACGCGCTGCTGTTCTCCATCTCCGTCGCCGTGGGCATCACACCGCAGATGCTGCCGGTCATCGTGACGACCTGCCTCGCGCGCGGCGCAGAGGCCATGCGCGCGAAGGACGTCGTGGTCAAGGAGATCTCCTCCATCCAGAACCTGGGCGCCATGGACGTGCTGTGCTGCGATAAGACAGGCACCCTCACGCGCGACAAAATCGTGCTCGAGCGTCATCTCGACGTGCTGGGCGCGCCCAGCGACCGCGTGCTCCGCCACGCCTATCTCAACAGCGTCTTCCAAACCGGCCTGCGCAACCTCATGGACGAGGCCATCATCGAGCGCGCCGAGGGCCTTGCCGCCGGCGGCCGCAGCATGGACGCCCGAGCGAGCGAGGCCGGCGTACGGACCTCCCCCGAGGCCGCGGCGATCGCCGGTGCGCGCGACCATTGGCGTCTGGTGGACGAGATTCCCTTCGACTTCGACCGTCGCCGCATGAGCGTGGTGGTCGAAGACGCCGCCGGCAAGCGCCAGCTCATCACCAAGGGAGCCGTCGAGGAGATGATCGACGCATGCAGCGCGGTCGAGGTCGGGACCGAGGTCCTGCCGCTCACCGATGAACAGGCCGATCAGATTCTCGACCGCGTCCGCGGCCTCAACGAGCGCGGCATGCGCGTGGTCGGCGTGGCCCAGCGAAACGACGTGCCGGCCCGCGACCTCACCGCCGCCGACGAGCATGACATGACGCTCATCGGTTATCTCGCCTTCCTCGATCCGCCCAAGGCAAGCGCCAAGGCGGCCGTGAAGGAGCTCGGCGATTTGGGTGTGGCAGTGAAGGTGCTCACCGGCGACAACGCCGCCGTTGCCGCGACCGTCTGCGAGCAGGTCGGCATCGACGCCCGCAATATGCTCACCGGAGCCGACGTCGACCTGCTCAGCGACGACGAGCTCGCCGAGCAGGTCGAGCGCACGGGGCTCTTCGCCAAGCTCTCCCCGCTGCAGAAGGCCCGCATCGTCGAAGTCCTGCGCACGCACGGCAAGCACACCGTGGGCTTCATGGGTGACGGCATCAACGACGCAGCCGCCATGCGCGCCAGCGACTGCGGCATCTCCGTCGACACCGCCGTCGACGTCGCCAAGGAGAGCGCCGACATCATCTTGCTCAAGAAGGATCTCACCGTACTCGCCCACGGCATCGTCGAGGGGCGCCGCACCTACGGCAACACCATCAAATACATCAAGACCACCGCGAGCTCCAACTTCGGCAATGTGCTCTCCGTGCTCGTCGCCGCCGCGTTCCTGCCGTTTTTGCCCATGAGCGCGCTGCAGCTGCTCCTGCTCGGCATGGCCTACACGGTAAGCTGCGCCGCCCTGCCCTGGGACCGCGTCGACGAGTCGTTCCTCGCCCGCCCGCGCACCTGGAACGCACGCGGCATCGTGAGCTTCATGCTCAAGATCGGCCCCGTAAGCTCCGTCTTCGACATCCTGACCTTCGCGGCGATGTTCTGGATCGTGTGCCCGCTCGTGGTGGGCGCACCCTGGGACGCCCTCACCGATCCAGCTCAGCGCGCCCTGTTCGCGCTCGTCTTCCAGACCGGCTGGTTCGTCGAGTCCATGTGGACGCAGACCCTCGTGATCCACCTGCTGCGCACCGAGCGCCTGCCCTTTGTGCAGAGCAAGCCCGCCGCGTCCCTCACCGCCCTCACGGTTCTGGGCGTGGGCCTGGTGACCGCCATGCCCTACGTTCCGGGTGTGAACGCGGCTCTCGACCTGATGCCGCTGCCGAGCGCGTTCTTCGGCGTCCTCGCCGTGATGATGATCGGCTACCTGCTGCTCACGAGCATCGCCAAGGCACTCTACGTCCGCGTCCACGGCGAGCTGCTGTAGGAAGACCCCCTTGCGGAAACGCTCGGAAACCGCGTATCCCGCGGGGAGGGTGAGGTTTTTCGTATCGTTTTCTCATTCTTTGAAATACATCGCCGCTCATGACGGACAAAAGGCCTGGTCAGAGCTATGCCCTTTCAAGGTGTACCTGGCTTTTCCAGATTTGAGTACGAAAAACCTCACCCTCCCCGCAGCCGCGGCCACCGCGTATTCGCGCCAAACGTGGACCGCACCCCGTCCTGATACCATGCTGCCAGACAATTTCCCGAAAGGACCCACATATGCAGGCAGTCATCTTCGACATGGACGGCACCCTTATCGACACGGAGCGTGTGAGCCAGGCCGCATGGCGGCGAGCCGCGCAGGATTTCCGCATCGAGATTCCCAAGCGCATCTTGCAC
This sequence comes from uncultured Collinsella sp., assembly GCA_900551665.1. GTDB lineage: Bacteria > Actinomycetota > Coriobacteriia > Coriobacteriales > Coriobacteriaceae > Collinsella. Next base: position 51,307 of record URWW01000007.1, read on the forward strand.
GCGTTCGTGGGATGCAGCATCCCCAACGCCATGAAGATGATCGACGATGAATTCGGCGATCCCGCATTCACCGAGCGCCTCTTCAATCGCCGCCACGAGATCTTCGACGCAACCTGGGAAGACGAACTCGAACTCAAGCCCGGAGCCGCCGAGGCGGTCGCCGCGGTGCGCGAGCGGGGGCTCGCCGTGGCGCTCGCAACCTCGAGCGTGCGTGACCGAGCCATCACGAGCATGGAGCGCCTCGGTCTCATGGAGTTGTTCGACGCCGCCGTCTTCGACGAAGACATCGAGCATCACAAACCCGCCCCCGACGTTTACCTCGTCGCCGCCAACCACCTTGGCGTCGAGCCCACGCGGTGCGTCGCCGTGGAGGACTCCTTCAATGGCGTGCGAGCAGGCGCCGCGGCCGGCATGCGCACGATCATGGTCCCCGACTACAACGAGCCCACGCCCGAGATACGCGCCCTGTGCGCAGAGGTACTGACCACCCTCCACGAACTCCCGGCGGCGCTCGATCGTCTCAAGACGCCCAACGTCTAGAACCGCGCTCGAGGCGAAAACGGCCGGCATCCTGCCCACACCGCGCGTGGTTCTGGTTTATAGATTGGCGCATGCCGCACGACCGCGACCAATGGCGAGCATGGCGTATGCTTGGACGTGATCAACCACTATGAAAGCGAGCAGCATGCCCAAGCATCCGCCCAAGAATCACGCAGCCCCGAAGGGCCCCAAACCCAAGCACGCCTCCACTCCCGCCCGCTGCCCGGGCACCAAGGGGCGCCCCGGCCGCGAGGCCTTCCTCCCCGTCTCGCGCGACGATATGAAGGCGCGGGGCTGGGACCAGTGCGATTTCGTCTACGTCTGCGGCGACGCCTATGTCGACCACCCGAGCTTCGGCATGGCGATCATCTCCCGCGTGCTCGAGCATGCGGGCTACCGCGTAGGCATCATCTGCCAGCCCGACTGGACCGATCCGGCGAGCATCGCCGCGCTCGGCGAGCCGCGCCTGGGCTTTCTCATCTCGGCCGGCAACATGGACTCGATGGTGAACCACTACACCGTCAACAAGAAGCCGCGCCATGAGGACGCCTACACCCCCGGCGGACGCGCGGGCGCACGTCCCAACCGCGCCGTCACGGTCTACGGCAACCTCATCCGCCGCACCTTCAAGGACAAGCCCATCATCATCGGCGGCATCGAGGCGAGCCTGCGCCGCCTCGCGCACTACGACTACTGGCAGGACAAGCTCAAGCGCTCCGTCCTGCTCGACTCCGGCGCCGACATCCTGCTCTACGGCATGGGCGAGCACTCGATCGTCGAGGTTGCGGACGCGCTCGACGGCGGACTGCCCGTGGACCAGATTACCTTCGTGAACGGCTCGGTCTACCGCACGAGCGGCGCGGGGGCGCTGGACAACGTCTTCGACTACGAACTGCTCCCCTCCTGGGACGAGCTCGAGCGCGACCGCCTCACTTACGCGCGCTCCTTCAACATCCAGCAGCAGAACATGGACCCCATCACGGGCGGGCGCCTGGTGGAGCCCTATCCCAACGGCGTCTACGTGGTGCAGAACCCGCCCTCGGCGCCCCTCACCGAACGCGAGATGGACGAGGTGGCCGAGCTACCCTACGCGCGCCACTGGCACCCCGACTACGACGCGGCCGGAGGCATCCCGGCCTTCGACGAGATCCGCTTCTCCATCTCCAGCAACCGCGGGTGCTTTGGCGAGTGCTCCTTCTGCGCACTCGCCTTCCATCAGGGCCGCATGGTGCAGGTGCGCAGCCGCGAGAGCATCATGCGCGAGGCCGAGGAGCTCACGCAAGACCCCGAGTTCAAGGGCTATATCAACGACGTGGGCGGTCCCACGGCGAACTTCTTCAAGCCGGCGTGCAAAAAGCAGCTCACCCACGGCGTGTGCAAGAACCGCCGCTGCCTGTGGCCGGACGTCTGCCGCAACATGGACACCAATGAGGATGCCTACGCCGAGCTGCTGCGCGACCTGCGCCAGATCCCCGGCGTGAAGAAGGTCTTCGTGCGCAGCGGTATCCGCTTCGACTACACCATGGCCGATGCGAGCGACAAATTCCTGGTCGAACTTCTACGGCACCATGTGAGCGGCCAGCTGCGTCTGGCGCCCGAGCACGTGAGCGACGCGGTGCTCTCGGTGATGGGCAAACCGCGCCGTGAGGTCTACGACGCGTTCGTCGAGCGCTTCGAGCGCCTCTCCGCGGAGTACGGCCTCAAGCAGTACGTGGTGCCCTATCTCATCTCGAGCCATCCGGGATCGACCATGAAAGAGGCCGTGGAGCTGGCGGAGGCCGTGCGCGACATGGGCTACATGCCCGAGCAGGTGCAGGACTTCTACCCCACGCCCTCGACCATGAGCACCTGCATGTTCTACACGGGCGTGGACCCGCGCACCATGGAGCCGGTCTACATCCCGCGCGACCCGCACGAAAAGGCAATGCAGCGCGCGCTCATCCAGTATCGCAAGCCGGAGAACTACAAACTGGTGAAGGAGGCGCTGCGAAAGGCCGGGCGCGAGGACCTCATCGGCTACGGCGCCAAGTGCCTGATCCGCCCCGTGCCGCCCAAACCGGGCGCGGGCGGCGGAAAGAAGCAGGTCGGAGCAGGAACGGGCAAGCCTGCCAACGGCACGTCCAAAAGGGCGACGAGCAGGCACGAGGACGGTAAAGCCGCCACGCAACCCCAAAATCGCGCCGAGCGCCGCGCCGCGGCACGCTCCGGAAAGAAGGGCTCGGCCATGCCGAACGGGCGGACGGGTGCCAAGCAAAACGGGCGCCCCAGTCCCGGCAAGCCGGGCGGGCGCGCGACCGGCAAGAGCGCCGCAGGCACGAACCCGCATGCGCGCAATCGCGCCGCGCAGGGGCGGCAGGGCGCAAACCGGCATTAACGGCACGGCGACACGGGGCGCTATCCAAGATATCCGTCGGGCGGGGTCGGACGGCCCCCGACCTCGCCCTCCACGGGCAAAATACCCTGTACTGCCGCTACATCCTGCGGCCTCTCAATGGCATCCAGTGCATCGGACGAGCTCCAGAGCCGTCCGAACTCCCTTATTCCCGCTGCGCACATCACGGCGGCAAGCACGATGACGAGCCCCGTCGGCACGACGCTTAGCAAGGGGTACAGGGGCTCAACCAAATACGACGAGGCGTTCAGCGCGAAGTGCAGGATGATCGGGTAGCGAAGCTTGCCCGTGCGCCAAAAGACCCAGCCCTCCAAAACTCCGAGAGCGAACGCGTAGCTTCCCTGGATGAGATTCATGTGCAGCACGCCGAACGCGAGCGCCTGCAGCGTGTTGGCAATCCAAAACGCCCGCGCGGAAACGGCGCGGTAACGCGCACCGTCGGCAACATTCCAGCCGGGGCTCATCGCCCGCATGGCGTACTCGAGCATGACGCCGCGACATACGATCTCCTCGTTGATAGGGGCGAGCACCGCGATCGACAGCGCAGAGACGATGGCGAAGACCCCGACGCTCGTGTCCTCCATGAGCTCAGAGTACTCGGCCATGGCCTCAGGGAATAGCAATTCGACGATCTCCAGAATGCCCCCCACGAAAAACTGCGCCGAGACGCCGATCACCAGCAGCAAGGCGAGCGATTTGGCAAACGAGACGCCACTGGTCGCAACCGCTTCGCGCCGGGAGACGAATGAGGCGGGACGCATGCGCCGCCATCGCGGCCAAAACACCGCAATGATGACCAGCTGCGCCACGACGGAAAGGCCCAAAACCATATTCGAGAACGCCGGGGACTCGACGAACGACTCGTAGTCGCCCGTCGAGAGCACCGCCGCGACGCCGACCACAACGCTACCGAGGCCCATCGTCACGACCTGGATCAGCAGGTACGCGCCGAAAACCCCCGCCATCGCGAGCAGCCATTTACATGTGCCCCACACGCGGGAGCCGGTCGTCGTGTTGTCCATGGGGACCTCCTCGTCCATCGTCCTCATGCGGCCGGCGAGTTACGCGCGCGTGCGCTCGATCTCGACGGAGACCGAGCTCAGCGGCAACCCCACGGGCGCCCAGGGCTTCTCGAGCTTGACGCGCACGCCGTACGCACTCGGATAGCGCCCGAGCAGCATATCGGCCACACCCTCGGCGGCCGCCTCGATGAGCTTGAACGTATGCGCGCGCATGAACTCGTCGATGGCATGAGCCGCCTCGCCGTAATGAATCGAGGCCGACAAGTCGTCGGTCTCGCCGGCTCGACGCGTGTCGGTGTAGAACGTCACGCTCACCACGAACTTCTGGCCAAGGGCGTTCTCCTCCGGGAACACGCCGTGATTGGCGAACACCTCAAGGCCCTCAATCGAAATGCGGTCGAGGACCCGAAGGTGCTCGGGTTCCACATGCGCGAGCTGCCGGCGCGTGGCCGGAAGGCCGGCATCGCGACACGCAAGAGTGCCGCGGTCGTCCACGATGTTCTCGGGTAGATGCTTCGTATCCATGATGTGCTCCTTTGACGGTACGCGTCCCCAGCGGGACGCGCGCTTATATATCAATCGACAGGTTCTTGCGCTCTTCCGGCCAATAGCAGGCGCCGCGGGCGGCGCAGAAAAAACAGGTGCGCGAACGGCCGTCGGCCTCCTTGATGAGACGCGCGAGGACATCAGCCGTGGCAGACCCCCCATGCGCATCCTCCTCCCGTCCCGCAAGGAACCCGCGATGACCCCCCACCGCGTGCAGGATCGCCGCGCGGTCGACCCCATCGAAACGCAAAGGCTCGGGCAGAGCATCCAAGACCTCGGCCGCGATGCGCTCCCCGGCCTCATCATGGGGCTCACCCGTCTGATACTGGGCGGCACGGCCGATATCGTGCAGCAGTGCCGCGGCATAGACCACATCCCGCTGCAGGCCGCAATCCCTCTCGAGGTTGAGGATCCAGGCGATGCGGGCGACGTCGAGCAGGTGGGGAAACCCGTGACGGCAGAAAACCCGATCAGCCTCCGCGGCCTCGATTCCCGCCAGACAGCGGGTGAACAGATCACTCTCTCCGATCGCCGCAATGCGCTCCACGCTCGCCTCCAAACGCCGATACTCGTCTTCATGTTGTACCCAATACGACATGCACGGGACGGCTGAGACGGTAAAACGGCGCTGTTGCGGTGCGATGCATTTTGCCAGCGCTAAAACGAAACACCACCGCCCGGGTCAATTCCTACCAGTCACCGAAGATGGAGCTTGCAAGCGCCACAATTCCTACAAATCTCGCTAGCATGGGCCTTCGTGAGGTTGTGCGCCGACTCCGATCGAGCGTGCATCGCACGGGAAAGGAAGGGCCATGGGACTACGCTCTTGGATCAAACGCCACACGGGTCATGGGGGACAGAAGCCCTCAGCTGAAGCCCCGATCGCCGTCACCGCGGCGACGGCCGACACCGCCAACGCCGCCGATCGCGACGGAGACGTCTGGGAACCGCTCCCGGCATTTCTCCCCGTCGACCCGCGCGAGCATGAACACGTGTGCGTCATCGCGTCGGCCATCGCCGCGGGGGATCACCCCAGCAGTGAGTTTCGCGTGAAGCGCGTACTCGTCGCAAATCCCGAGTACCGCACGGTCTCGGTCATTGCCACGGCACTCGCCGCCGGCGCGCTCGAGAAGAGCTCATTTACGGTCAAGAACATCTACAAGATGAAAGAGGAGGGCAGCCATGCTGCGTAAATTCAAGATCTCCGTCGACGGAACCCAGTACTTGGTCGAGATGGAGGAGGTCGGCGCCCCCACCCCGACCCCGG
>URWW01000008.1 GCA_900551665.1 uncultured Collinsella sp.
CCGATGCGACGTGACGCGGCAAAGCGCGCGCGATGGATGGAAAGGAACTCGGGCGTGGTGAGGACGATGTCGAGCTTCCCGGCCCCCAATAGGGAAAACGCACGGTCGCGCGCAGCTGTGAGTGAGTCACCCGTGAGGACCCCCACGCGGACTCCGAGGGAGGCAAGCGTCTCCTGCAGGTGATAGGCCTGATCGGTCACAAGCGCGCGGAGCGGGTAGACGAATATGCTCGCGGAGCCGTTGAGTATCGCCTCTCGAACCGCATGGACGTGAAAGATGAGGGACTTACCGCGGCCCGTGCCCATCACGGCGAGCACACCGCGACGACCTTTGAGGGCGTCGAGTGCCTCCATCTGCACGCGATGGGGCTCGGCCGGACCGATGAACGTGTGAATGAGGCTGCGCGTGAGCTGGTCGTAGGGAAGACGAGCCAACGCGGCGCGGCGATCGGCGTCGACCGGGATCGCGCACGGGCGGACGCACGCGGGCTTCGACGCGCGGTCCCCCTCCCCCGCCCGCTCTCCGACTCGGACAAGGGCCTCGTCCGCGGAGACGGGCTCCTCACACGAGCGGCACAGAATGTCCTTGACCATGAGCTTGGGCTTCACACGCCCTTGCCAGCACTCGGCAACCGCCTCGAACACAAGGTCGACCACCGTATCGCAATTCACCAGTTGCTCGACCTCGGGCGCCCGGAACATGATCGCCGGCACGCTCGCGGCTCCATCCGTGGCGATAAAGCGCATGTGGTCGCCCGTCTTGCCCACGACCGCGCGGTCACACATCGTCACACCGCGGGCGGCCAGCAGGGGGACGCGATTTCCCTGGCCGAATGGCTCGAGCATTCCGATCTGACGGATGGTCTCGATGTCGAGCTCGTCGAGCCCCACCGTGGCGGCAATCTCGCCCCGGTCCTCGAAATCCTCGGCCGGAAGATCGCCCAGCACCGCGTTCAAGCGGTCGCGCAGGGCGTCGAGGTTCTCGACCGCACAGGTGACGCCGACGGCGCCGGCATGGCCTCCGAAGCGAATGAGCAGGTCGGAGCACTTCTCCACCGCCTCGAACAGGTTCACGCTACCCACCGAGCGGCCCGATCCACGGGCAACGCCGTCCTCGATGGAGAACAGCAGCGCCGGCACGTGATAACGGTTGACCAGGCGGCTCGCAACGATGCCCTTCACACCCTCGTGCCAGCCCTCCCCGCCCACGACAATGGCGCGGCCGCCGTCGTACGTGCGCTCGGCGAGCTCCTCGGCCTGACCGGTGAGCTCGGCCTCGATTGCACGGCGCTGTTGATTTATCTCCTCGAGCGCAGCGGCGAGGCGGCCGGCCTCCACGGCATCGCGGGCGAGTAGCAAGTCGAGGGCGAGCGTCGGGTCCGCCATGCGACCGGCTGCATTCAAGCGCGGGATGAGGGAGAAGGACAGCGCATCGGCCGTGATGGTGGACAGGTCGGTCCTGGTGACCGCCGCCAGGGCGATGTAACCGGGACGGGCGGTCGCGCGCATATGCGCGATACCGTCGGCCACGAGGGCGCGGTTTTCGGGCGTGAGGCACATCATGTCGCTCACCGTGCCGAGCGCGGCGACCTCCGTATAGGAACGCCAGAGCTGCGGCTGCCCCAGACGCTCGCCCAGGATCTGGACGAGCTTGAGGGCCACTCCGGCACCCGCGAGCTCGCGGCTGGGGCTCTCGTCGACCATTTTGGGGTCGGTCACCGGAATGCCCACGGGAACGAGATCGGACGGCTCGTGGTGGTCGGTCACCACGATGTCGATCCCGCGGCCGGCAAGCGCCACCACCTCGTCACGTGCGGCGATTCCATTGTCCACCGTGATGACGAGGGAGGGCTCACACGCCTCAACCACGCGGTCGAGCGCCTGGGCCGTGAGGCCGTATCCCTCCTCGAAGCGGTGGGGAATGAAGGGGTGCACGCATGCGCCGAGCTGACGCAGGGCCTCGGTCAACAGGCAAGTCGAGGTGATGCCGTCCACGTCGAAATCGCCGAACACCGCAATGACCTCGCCGTCGCGCACGGCGCGCTCCACACGGGCGGCCACCTCGGCCATACCGGGGATGATGAGCGGGTCGGCCCAGTCGCGCTCGAGGGAGGGGGTGAGGAAGAGCCTGCCCTCCTCGACGCCGCCGATCCCATGCGCGACCATGATGCGCGCGACCAAAGGCGCGACGCCGAGAGCGGAGGCGAGCCGCTCCTCGAGTTCGGGATTGTTGGGGGCAATGCACCAGCGGTGCGCGGTGGAAAGCGAAGCCATGCGATCAAATCCTTTGTCGCCCGCTACGGCGGGCATGCACGTTGAACGAGTCAAAGTATACACGTGCGTTCCGACAAGAATCTCACCCGCTCGGCGAACGCGCCGCAGCGGCCGGCACGGGGCCCGTAACGAAACGGCAATGCACGCGGGGTATGCTGGGTGCCCAAAGACCGAATGAGGAGGCCGGCATGGAAGCATGGAAGCGGCTTGGAGGATTCATCGGGGCGAACATGCCCGTCATCGTCGTGGGATGCGTCGCCACGGGCGTGCTGTTCCCACGCGAGCTCGCCTGGCTCGAACCGCTCGTCCCGGCCCTCTTCGCCTTCATGACGTTTCAAGGATCCCTCGGTAACACCTTGGGTCAACTCGGCGAGGTACTCCGCCATCCGGCGCCACTGCTCGCCATCCTCGGCGTGACCCTCGTCGCCATGCCCGCCCTCGCGTTCCTCCTGTCGAGCGTGATCTTCGCCGGCAACACCGACATCGTCACCGGGATTTTGATCGAGTACAGCGTCCCCATAGGAATCGTCAGCTTCATGTGGGTGGGCATGTTCTCGGGCAACACCGCCCTCGGCCTGACGGCGATCCTCGTCTCCACCCTGGTGTCGCCGATCACCATCCCGCTCACGCTTAAGCTGCTCATGGGAGCAAGCATCGACGTCGACGCACCGGCCATGATGTTCGACATGACGCTCATGATCGCGGCGCCGGCGCTCGTCGGCATGATCGTGAACGACCTCACGAGAGGCTGGGGACGCGACGTGCTCTCTCCCGTCGCCGCCCCGCTCTCCAAGATATTCCTCGTGCTCATCATCACGTCGAACTCGACGGCCATGAGCGAGTACGTTCTGCACATGACCTGGACGCGACTGGGCGTCGCGCTGTTCATCCTGTTGTTCACGCTGAGCGGCTTTGCCTGGGGCGCACTCATGGCCCGGGTCCTGCGCGTGAACGCGTCCACGGCCGTGACGATGAGCTTCGATTGCGGCCTGCGCAACATCTCGTCGGGCGCCGTGATCGCCACGCGTTATTTCCCGGGGGAGGTCGTGTTTCCCGTCATGTGCGGAACTTTGTTCCAGCAGCTACTGGCGTCGCTGGTGGGACGCACCATGACTCGCGCGATCGGGCGGGGGAACGCACCGCGGGGACAGGAGGGCCGATGCGACGAGGGACGCGGCTAGAGGACGACGATCTTGGTGCCGTGCAGCTCATCTACACCCAGGGCACTCGCAACCTGTTCCGCGTTCTTTGCGGTGATGCCGCCGCCGGGCAGGATCGTGAGGCGATCGCCTGTATGGGCAATCAGGGTGCGGAGGTGCTCGTAGTTGTCCTCGATGGGCGTGTTGGCCGGACCGCCGTGCGTGAGAATGTGGTCGACCCCGAGCTCCGCCAGCGCATCGATCGCGGCGAGCTGCTCGGCCTCATCGAGTGCATCGAACGCCATGTGGAACGTGATGCCGAGTTCGCGGCCGCGCATCTCGCCCACACCCTGAGCGACCTTGACGAGACGGCCGGTGGCATCGAGGTCGAGTTCGAAGCCCTTGCCCTTGGAGCGGCGCTTGAGGCAACCGAGGACAACGCCGTCGACGCCGTTGGCGCCCGCGTAGCGGATGTCGGTCTCCATCGCCCTCATCTCCGCCTTGGAATAGTCGAAGTTGCCGCGACGGGGGCGGATGATCACACGGAGCTCGGCCCCCTCGTGCTCGCGCACGATGCGCACGGCCTGCTCGATCACGCCGGCGGACGGTGTGGTACCGCCCTGGGCGAGGTTGTCGCACAGCTCGATGCGATCGGCACCGGCCCGCAGGGCCGCCTCGATATTGGTGAAGTTCTCGGCGCAATATTCGAACAGCATAAGGTCTCCCCAAAGTAGAAACGTTTGCCCCCAGGATAGCGCACGCCCCCGCGTCGCGATCGGGAACAGGCGCAAATTGCGACATTGGACGTACTCCGATTCGCGCTGATTCCCAATAACGCGCGCTCCCGTGCGGCGGCGACGCATAAAAATGCGCGCCTCCCGCCGGATGGCATTGCGGGAGGCGCGCTGAGGCAAGGACGCTCGTCTCGGATACGGATCCGAGGCAAACGTCAGCCACCGAGATAAGCGCGACGGACGTCGTCGTTGTGCAAGAGCTCCTCGCCCGTGCCGGAGAGCGTGACCTTGCCCGTCTCCATCACATAGGCGCGGGTGGCGATCGAAAGCGCCATCTGGGCATTCTGCTCGACGAGCAGAATCGTCGTACCCGCCTCGTGCAGCTCCTTCACGATCTGGAAGATCTGCTCGATGAGAATGGGCGCCAGGCCCATGGAGGGCTCATCGAGCATGAGTAGATGGGGGCTGCTCATAAGGGCACGACCCATGGCGAGCATCTGCTGCTCGCCGCCGGACAGCGTACCGGCCACCTGCCTACGACGCTCCTTCAGGCGCGGGAAATGCGCGTAGACGCGCTCCAAGCCGGGGGCGATCTCAGCGTTGGGACGCGTATAGGCACCCATTTCGAGATTCTCCTCGACGGTCATCTGGGCGAAGACACGGCGCCCCTCCGGGACGTGCGCCAAGCCGCGAGACACGAGCTTGTCGGCGGGGGTGCGCATGATATCCTCGCCCATGAATTCAATGGAACCGGTGTTGGAGCGCAAAAGGCCGGAGACGGTCTTCAGCGCAGTGGACTTGCCGGCGCCGTTCGCGCCGATGAGCGCCACGATCTCACCGTCGAACACCCGGAAAGAAACGTCCTTGATGGCATGGATCGCGCCGTAATATACGTTGATGTCCTCGACGTTCAGAATGCAATCGGCCATGGCCCTTACGCCTCCTTCCGCTTGCCGAGATACGCCTCGATGACGGCCTCGTTGTTCTGGATCTCCTCGGCGGTGCCCTTGGCGATCACCTTGCCGAAATTGAGCACGCAGATGCCCTCGCAGATATTCATGACGAGGTTCATGTCATGCTCGATGAGCATGATCGCGATGTTGAAGGTGTCGCGGATCTTGACGATGTTCTCCATGAGCTCGACTGTCTCGGACGGGTTCATGCCGGCGGCGGGCTCATCGAGCAACAACAGACTCGGGTTGGTCGCAAGTGCGCGGACGATCTCCAAGCGGCGCTGAGCACCGTAGGGCAAGCTGCCGGCTTGATGGTCGGCGAGGTCCTGCATGTCGAAGATCGACAGCAGCTCCAGCGCACGCTCGTGCGCCTCGCGCTCGCGCCTCCAATACGCAGGCGCGCGCAGGATGCCGGAGAGCGTGGAGTACGCCTCGGTGTTGTGCAGACCGACCTTTACGTTCTCCTCCACCGTCATGGTGTCGAACAGGCGGATATTCTGAAACGTGCGGGCGATACCCATGCGATTGACCTGGTGGACCGTCTTGCCGCTCGTGTCGTTGCCGTTGAGCAGAATCGTCCCGCGCGTGGGCGCATAGACTTTGGTGAGCAGATTGAACACTGTGGTCTTGCCCGCGCCGTTGGGTCCGATGAGGCCGGCGATCTCGGTCTTGCCGATGGTGAGGTTGAAGTCGTCGACCGCCTTCAGACCGCCGAAGTCGATGCCGAGATGCAGGGCCTCCAGGACGGGGGCGGAGTCGACGTCGCGCTCGGGCACGATGGAGTGGCTCGGCACCGGCACCATCTTGCCGCGTTCGAACTCGAATTTAGACATCTGCGCCCGCCTCCTTCTCACGCGATGTGAACCGCGCCTTGAGGCGCCCCACGGCCCCCTTGATCGCATCGTTGTTCGACACGATCATGACCAGGATGAGCACGACCGCGTAGACGAGCATGCGGTAATCGGAGAACTGGCGCAGAGCCTCGGGCAGGATGGTGAGCGCCACGGCGGCCACGATCGATCCGCGCATGTTTCCCAAACCGCCCAGGACCACGAACACCAGGATCAGAATCGAGGTGTTGAAATCGAACTTCGTGGCAGACAGCTGCGAAAAGCCGTTGCCGAACAGGGCGCCGGCGGCTCCCGCGAGCGCGGCGGACACCACAAAGGCGATCATGCGGTACTTGGTAGTCGAGATACCCACGCTCTCGGCGGCGATGCGGTTATCGCGCACGGCCATAATGGCGCGACCGGTACGGCTGCGCACCAAGTTGAGCACAACGACGAGGGCGACCATGACGAGCAGAAAACCGGCGATGAACGTGGAGATGGTCTCCACACCCGAGGCGCCCTGGGCCCCCTTGATAATCGCGGTGCCCCCCTCGGAGAGGTTGAGATCGCTCACTGAGAGGCTGCCCGTGAGATTGAACAGCACGTGCAAACCGCGCTCGTCCACACCCACGATCAGACAGGTGACGATTTCCTTGATGATCTCACCGAACGCAAGCGTCACGATGGCGAGGTAGTCGCCCGACAGGCGCAGGACGGGGATCCCGATGACGAATCCCGCCAGCGCAGCCGACGCGGCGCCGACGATCATCGCGATGACCAGACGCAGGCCATCATCGGGGACGGCCTCCGTCAGGCTCATGGCCGCGACGATGCCGGTGTACGCACCGACGCTCATAAAGCCCGCATGCCCGAGCGACAGGTCGCCGGCAACGCCGACCACCAGATTGAGCGAAAGCGCCATGACGACATAGGAGCAGATCGGCACGAGCTGGCCCACGATCATGCGGGGGATCATGCGGTTCGCCTGCAGGAAGTAAACGGCGGCGAAAGCGGCGATCACGAGCGCGTACGTGATGAGGTCCCGGCGGGTCCTTTTGTTTTGCAAGCACTTCATCATGACCATCGCCTACACCTTCTCCGGGACGTACTTGCCGAACAGACCCGCGGGCTTGACCAGCAGCACGACGATGAGCACGCCGAACACGATGGAATTCGCAAGGCTCGTGGAGATGTACGCCTGCGCCATGGCCTCGATGATACCGAGCAGGATACCGCCGACGAAGGCACCGGGGATCGAACCGATGCCGCCGAACACGGCGGCCGTGAATGCCTTGATGCCGGGCATGGAGCCCGTGGTGGGCTGCAAGACCGGCGAATAGGAGCACAGCAGCACGCCGGCGATGGCGGCGAGCGCGGAGCCGATGGCGAAGGTCATGGAAATGGTGCGGTTGACATTGATGCCCATGAGCTGCGCGGCGGCCTTATCCTCAGAGCAGGCGCGCATGGCCTTGCCCATCTTGGTCTTGCCGGTGAACCACATGAGACCCGCCATGATCACCAAGCACGCCACGACGGTCACGATGCCAACCGCGGAGACGTTGTAGGCGCGCAGGGCCTCGGGCACCTGGAAGCTCACGATGGACGTGAAATTCTTGGGCGTGGCGCCCCAGATGAGCTGGGCGGCGTTCTGCAGGAAATACGAGACGCCGATGGCGGTGATGAGAACGGCAAGCGGGCCGGCCTGGCGCAAGGGCTTGTAGGCCAGGCCCTCGATGAGAATTCCGAGCGCCGTGCACACCGCAGCGGCAGCGAGCACCGAGACGATAGCGGGTAGACCCATGTAGGAGGTCACCACAAACGAGATGTACGCGCCAATCATGATGACGTCGCCGTGGGCGAAGTTCAGCATCTTTGCGATGCCGTAGACCATGGTGTAGCCGAGCGCGATGATCGCGTACACGCTGCCCATGGTGAGGCCGTTGGCGAGGTATTGCAAAAAGACCGTCATGCGCGAATCCCCCTTTCTTCGCGTGAAGGGAACCGGAGCTCCCGCAACCGAAAGCAGGGACAAAGCGTCCAGGCCCTGCCCCTGCGTCGGGTTCGACGTGTGTTTACGGACGTTATCGGGAGCGCCTTACGCCAGGACGTACTTGCCGTCCTTGATGACGTACACGGTGGTCTCCTTCTCGACCTCGCCCTTGTCGTTCCAGGTGAGCGTGCCGGTAAGGCCCTCGACGGTAATCTTGGTCATGGCCTCGGGGAGCACATCGGCGACCTCCGCCGGATCGGCATCGGCGCCAAGGCCGACTTCTGCGAGCGCCAGCGCCACGGCATGCACCGAATCGTAGGCGTCGGCGGCGAACTGATCGGGGACCTCGCCGTAGGCGTCCTTGTAGGCAGTAACGAAATCGGCGTTCTTGGAATCGTCCGCGGAAAACGGCGTCATGAGGTACAGCCCCTCGGCGAGCGCGGCGTCAAAACCCTCGACGCCCAAAATGCCGTCCATGCCGTCGCAGCCCATGACTTTCACGTCGTAGCCCATGTCGGAGGCATTGGTGAGCATGACCGAGGCAGGGGTGTAGTAGATCGGGGCGTAGATCAGCGTGGCACCGGCGTTCTTGGCCTTAGTGAGCTGATTGGTGAAACTCGTGGCGGAGTCGTCCTTGAAGGTCTCCTTGTCCACGATATCGAGCTTGAGCTCCTCGGCCTTCTCGAGGAAGGCGTCGTGAACGCCCGCGGAGTACGTGTCGCCGGCGTTATGGAAGGTCGCGATCTTCTCATTCGGGAAGTTCTGCGCGAGCCATTCGGCGGAGTGGACACCGATCGCGGGATCGCTGTAACACGCACGGAACACAACGGTCTTGCCGTCCGTGACATCCGGCGCCGTGGCGGAAGGCGTGAGCATGAACAGATGGGCGTTCTCGGCCTCCTGGGCGACCGCCAGCGAGCAGCCGGTCGTGGTGGGGCCCACGAGAACCTGCATGCCCCAGTCCGCCAGACTGTTGAAGGCGTTGACGGCCTTCTCGCCATCGGCGACGTCGTCCTCAGCCTTGAAGACGAGCGGCAGCTCATCGGTGGAGAAGTCCTTGCAGCCCAGCTCGGCACCGCCTGTGACAGAGGTGCCATAAGAAGCGGCAGGGCCGGTCAGCGGACCCATGGAGCCGATCTTGAACCCGGCGGAATCGGAGCCGCCGCCTGCGGCCGAGCCGCCATCGGAGCAGCCGCTAATAATGGAACACGCCCCCAGACCTGCTACGCCTGCGATAACGCTCCTGCGATTCATAACAGGATTGAATGACTTACCGGTGAGGCTCGACATGCGGCTCTCCTTTCAAATGCGGCCCGTCATAGTGCACGGGCGATGTACCTGCCCTCACGGCGATTTGCCAGCAAGGTCGCTTCAGCTTACACGCTTTACCAAAGAAAAGTGTCGTAGGGGTCATTTGAAATATCGGCGAAACAATTCATGCCTTTTGCCCGCGAGCACTCGCCACTCACATGGCCCACGCTCCACGCGCCCGCTTTTGTGCTACACGCCACCCGCCTCACGTTTGAACCGTGCGCACCTCAAAGCGAGTAGAATGCTGGGAACACAAGCACACCCAGCCCCACAAGGCGGCACGCCCGGGGAGAACAGGAGCCTTCCATGCAGCCGAGCACCCGCACCGTCAACGTCGGCATCATCGGATTGGGCACCGTGGGCGGGGGCGTCTATCGTCTCATCACGACTCACGCCGAGCGTTATCGCAAGAACCTCGGCATCGACTTGCGTATCGCGCGCGTGTGCAACCGCAGCGAGAAGCGCGCCCACGAGCTCGGCATCGATCCCGAGCAGTTCACCTCGGACTGGCGCGACGTCGTGTCCGACCCGTCCATCGATATCGTGGTCGAGGTCATCGGCGGAGAGCACCCCGCGACCGAGATTTTCGAACAGTCCTTCGCTGCCGGTAAACACGTGGTGACGGCCAACAAGGCCCTGCTCGGCCGCCATATGGAAAAGCTCGCCGCCGCCGCTCGCACGGCCGGCGTCCAACTTCGCTGCGAGGCGTCTTGCGGCGGTGGCATCCCCATCGTGAACACGCTCGAGCACGACCTCTCCGGCAACGAGGTCATCACCGTCGCCGGCATCGTGAATGGCACCACCAACTACATCCTGTCGCGCATGGCCGAGGAGGGCCTGGGCTACGAGGAGGTCTTGGCCGACGCCCAGCGCTTGGGCTACGCCGAAGCCGACCCCACCGCCGACGTCGACGGCCTTGACGCCGCCAGCAAGATCGCCATCCTCTCCTCCATCGGATTCGCCACTCGCATCACCACCGATGACGTGCATGCACAGGGAATCCGCGCAATCTCTGCCCAGGACATCGAGGTCGCTCGCAAACTCGGCTACGCCATCAAGATGCTCGCCATCGGCCGCCGTACCGACTCGGGCATCGATGTGCGTGTGCACCCCGCCATGATCCCCGCATCGCACCCACTCGCCGGCGTTTCGGGCGCGATGAACGCCGTGTACGTCGTGGGCGACGCCGTGGGCGAGACCATGTTCTACGGCGCTGGTGCGGGCGCCTTCCCCACCGCGAGCGCCGTGGTGGGTGACGTCCTGGCACTCGCAAAGCCCCTTTCGGTCGGCACGAACCCGCTTCCCGAGCCCGAACCCTTCAAACGCGAGCTTGCAATCCGCGATATCCGCGGTCTCTCGACCCGATATTACGTGCGCGTCGTCCCCGATGACACGGGCGATGCCCGGGCGCGCGCCGAAGAGGTCCTTACGAAACACGGCATCGCGACCGAGCAGGTCATGGCGCTCGAAGACGGGTCGCTCGCGCTCGTCACGGGAGTTGTCCGCGAGGAAACCATGACGAATGCGCTCGCGGAGATGGCTCACGGCGAAGGAGCCGTGCGCGAGGTGGCCAATGCCATCCGCATCGAGGACATGGCCGCCTGGACGGAAGGCGTCGAGGTGAATTAAGACGCACGTGGCGCGAACCGCGAAACGCATCCGTCGCGAGCCAGGAACATGTTCGCCGCAGCGAAGCCTTTACTTTGCGTGCGATCTCTTGATCCGATTTTTCTTGCCAAGGGGTTATTTTTCACGGTAATCTAAATCATCGCGCCTGTTAATCGATGGTATAGACGCACATTTTCCGCTCTTGGACCCAAGTGTGGCGATTGCCGGCGCCCGTCGCAGACCAGCGACGGGCGCCGGCCGTTTAAACGGGCGCACCGTAAGTATCACGCGATCAAGAAAGACCGACATGCTTTTGCAACTCTTCCTCATCATCGTAGGATTCGCGCTCCTCGTCTGGGGCGCCGACCTGCTCGTCAACGGCTCCAGCCAAATCGCCGCACGCGTGGGCCTGCCCGACCGCGTTATCGGCCTCACGGTCGTCGCCGTGGGCACCGCCATGCCCGAGCTCGTGGTGAGCGTAGTCTCGGCGATCGACGGGCATGCCGACATGGCGTTCGGCAACGTCGCCGGCAGCTGCCTGGCGAACCTCCTGCTCATCCTGGGCATGAGCGCCGTCATCACGCGACTGCCCCTCGCACGTCACACCCAGCGCTTCGAAATCCCCGTGAGCGTCGCCTCCGTGCTGCTGCTCATGCTGCTCGCCAACACGGGCGGAGAGCTCACCGCCTTCGAGGGCATCATCCTGCTCGTCGTCTTTGCCGCCTTCATGTCCTACACCGTGTTCCTGGGACTGCGCGAGGGCGATAGCGGCCACGACGACCTCGATCCCGAGACGCAGCTCGAGCCCCACGAGCTCGAAGATGACGACGCCGACGCCGATGAGCCCCGGGGCATGCTCGTGTCCATCGCGCTCGTGCTGTTCGGCATTGCACTGCTCAAGTTCGGCGCCGACTACGTGGTCAACAACTCCGTGTCCATCGCCACCGCCCTGGGCATCAGCGAGCGCGTCATCGGTATCACCGTCATCGCGCTGGGCACGTGCCTGCCCGAACTCGTCACCTCCGTCGTCGCCGCGTTCAAGGGCAACACCGATATCGCCGTCGGCAACGTCGTGGGCTCCAACATCACCAACGTCCTGCTGGTCATGGGTGTGCCGGCGCTGTTCTCCCCCGTTGCCTACGCCACTGGGTACAACCTCGATTTCGCCCTGCTCGCCATCTTCTCCATCATGCTCGTGGGCTTTGCCTTTGTGGGCACCAAGCACACCATGACCCGCCGCGAGGGTGTCATCTTCGTGTTCCTCTACGTCATCTACATCGTGGCCTCCACCGTACTGTAGGACGCCGACTCGCACCGATTGAGCGCGCGACCGTCCCGCATGTATCGCCCGGCAGATCGGGCACTTCTCACAGACCAGACCCGTGAACCCCAAGTTCGCGGGTCTTTTTATGGCACTCGATGCACCCCTTGCGTTCTATATTCTAGAACATATGTTCTGTTTTGTGCTATACTCTTTCCCAAGATTTGGACGGGAGGGGGGCCGACGTGAACGCATTCAACCGCTATGCGCCTTTTATCCAAGACTTCATCTATGCCCATGACTGGGAGAACTTGCGCTCCATCCAGGTTGCCGCAGCGGACGCGATCTTCAATACCGAATACAACGTCCTGCTCACCGCATCGACGGCGTCGGGCAAAACCGAGGCGGCCTTCTTCCCCATCCTCACCGAGTTTTGGGAAAACCCGCCGGCAACCGTCGGGGCCCTATATATCGGCCCGCTCAAGGCCCTCATCAACGATCAGTTCCAGCGGCTCGACGCCCTTTGCGAGGAAGCGGACATCCCGGTCTGGCGATGGCACGGGGATGTCTCCTCTTCCCACAAGGCGAAGCTTCTCAAAAAGCCGAGCGGCATCCTGCAGATCACTCCGGAATCGCTCGAGGCGCTGCTGCTCCACCGCCACGCAGCGGTCGGGCGTCTGTTTGGCGACCTGCGCTACGTTGTTATCGACGAAGTTCACTCCCTGCTGCGGGGAGATCGCGGTGGACAGGCCCTCTGCCTCATAGAGCGCCTATCTCGCATGGCGGGGGTCAATCCTCGGCGTATCGGACTATCGGCAACCATCGGCGACCCCGAGCGCACGGGAGCCTTCCTCTCAGCTGGCACAGGAAAGGGCTGCGTCATCCCACGCTTTGAGGAACCACGCCGCACATGGCGCCTTTCCATGGAGCACTTCTATATGGCCGGGCCACAGGCGCCGGAGCGTGCCGTCGAAGCCCTTGGCACGCTCGAAGCCGATGTGGTGCATGGCAGTAACCCGCATAAAGCTTACGCGGATGACGAGGTGCGCATCGATGCGCTTCTCAGCGGAGAAATCATGGCGCGAACCGACATCGCGCCACAGGAGGCCGATCCAGGCCTCGGCTACATCTTCGAGCACACGCGCGGACGCAAATGCCTCGTCTTCGTCAATTCCCGCGAGGAAGCCGAGGCCGTCTGCTCGTGCCTGCGTTCGTATTGCGAAGCCCAACACGAGCCCGACCGCTTCCTCATCCACCACGGCAACCTCTCTGCCTCATATAGGGAGAGCGCCGAAGAGCTCATGCGCGATGACGAGCAACGCCAAACCACCATCACCACCGCGACCCTGGAACTCGGCATCGATATCGGTCGGCTCGAGCGAGCCTTCCAGATCGACGCGCCATTCACCGTGTCGAGCTTCCTACAGCGGATGGGGCGCACGGGCCGGCGCGACCTGCCGCCCGAGATGCACTTCGTCATGCGAGAAGAGCAACCTGAACCGCGAGCGATGCTGCCCGAGACCATTCCCTGGAAGCTGATCCAGGGAATCGCCTTGGTCCAGCTTTACCGCGAAGAGCACTGGGTCGAACCCCCGGCGCTCGACCGCTTGCCCTACAGCCTGCTGTATCACCAGGTCATGAGCACACTCGCGAGCTGCGGCGAACTCACACCAGCAGAGCTCGCGAACCGCGTGCTCACCCTCTCGTACTTCCATCGCATCAGCGCCGACGACCTGCGCTGCCTGCTGCGCCACCTCATCGAAACAGAGCACATCGAGGTCACCGAGGGAGGGGGTCTCATCGTCGGGCTATCCGGGGAGCGAATCACCAACTCCTTCAAGTTCTACGCGGTGTTCCAAGAAAACGAGGAATTCACCGTACGATGTGAATCCGCGGAACTCGGAACGATTGTGAACCCGCCACCTGCAGGGGAACGCATCGCCATTGCAGGCCACTGCTGGCTCGTCGAAGAGGTTGATTGGAAGCGGCATCTCGTTTACTGCACCCAGGTGAAGGGTCGCGTTCCCGCCTATTTCGGCGATTGCGCGGGCGACATCGACACCCATGTGCTCGAGCGCATGCGGCGCGCACTCGAGGAGAACGACATCTATCCATACCTGATGGGCAACGCCCGCGCACGTCTCGCGCAGGCGCGCCACGTCGCAGCCAACGCAGGGATAGCCGGCAGGAACCGCGGCTCAATCGCCGTGTGCGCCAAAAACCGCATCGATGACGCCGAGGATATCTGGGAGGCCGATGAACACGGCACGATCCATTGCGTCGGCTCCGCGGTCGCACCAGCTGACGCACGGACCCCAGACGAGACGCGCATGGCAAACGAGGCCGGGGTCGACCCGTCAATGGGAGCGGGACCTCTCATCAACCTGGGCGGAGACACATGGGCGCTCTTCCCATGGCTGGGTAGCTACGCATTTCTTGCGCTCGAACGACTGCTCAAAATCAAGTGCGCAGCCGAACTGGGAATCAAGGGGCTCGATCCGTCCCGCCCCTATTTCATGCAGCTTCGCATGAAAGCGGATGCGCGCACGTTCTTCGAGGTGGTAGCAGCCGAAGCCGAAATGGACTTCGACCCAATCGAGCTCCTATATCCCGGCGAGGTCCCCTACTTCGACAAATACGACGAATTTTTGCCCGCCGAGTTGGTCCGCAAGGGCTTTGCCGAAGGCGTGCTCGACATAGATGGCATGCGTCGGAGAGTCATCGGTTGGCGCGATGCGATGATGCGGGGAAGGGAATTGTAGTACGGAAAGAGCGCGCAGCAAGATGCGGAGAGGCGGGGCAAAGATCGATCGATGGGGCTACAGCGGATTGACCTCAAGCAGCAGAGACGATGACGCGCGGTCATATGAAGCGCCGAGGACTTTCGACGCAAAGTCATGGCAACCGGCCACCGTGAACGAGGGGAAATCCTCAGTCGTCTCCACGTTGTTCCCGCCCGCGAGCTCGTCACTGTAGTCGGCGAGACGATAGACTCGCATCTCCGTATCCGATCGAGATGTCTTGTGCATTACGGTCGGCTGGATGGAACACGAGGTGATCGCGCATACATCGCCGATCTTCTCCACCGTGAGACCGGCGAGACCGCCGACGGTCCGAGGCGCTTCCATCTGACGTGAGATGAGATTGCCAAGCGACCAGAAGACCGGCACACGCCGTCCATCTGGTCGATGCATGAGTTCAACGGGCAGCAAGACATGCGGATGCGTTCCGATGATCGCGTCCACCTCCGCCTCAACCAGACGATATGCGGTCTATCTGCCGCTTCATTCGAATCGGCAATGCCCGGCACGAGCATCTCAGGATGCCTTTCGCGCCAAAAACGCAGGGTCGCTTCAATCCCCTCGAAGCCCTTGTCGAGCGCATGGTTAGTCGCAGCGAGCGCGACATCGATGCCGGCGGCCGCTTCGGCATCGCCGAGCTCCTGGGGACTGTTGAAGGTCGGGAAGCCAGACAGGCCCATCTCCACCCCGCCCAGTACCGTCTCTTGGTTGACTATCGCGATATCGGCGGATTTGAACGTGGGTGCGATCGCACTGAAAAGATTGTCGTAATTGCGCGTGCCGTCGGCGCGCTCGCCGCTCATCCAAATGCCGCGATGCGCCAAGACGTCTCCGCCCATGACGATTGAGATACGATGCGCGCCCCGTTCGCTGTCCTGGACCGTCGCAAGCGAGGCCTGCCCCGTAGCGTCGAAGTCGCGCGATCCCACCTCATCGGGGAGCCCCGAACAGCCCGTCGCACATGCTGTCACAACCATGCCGAATCCCGCTGCGGCGGTTGCCAGGAAACTGCGACGGGTCATGCCGCCGGAAAGTGCAAACCCAGGCCGTTCGTTCATCGCAGAGTGAATGGGAGGCGCACACGCAGGACCGTCCTCACGGTCAAATCGGGCATCGGGGCGATTGGGACCGAAATGGGACCCAAAAAGGGCCTCTCTCTTAGACATCGCGCATGACCTCGCCGTACAAGGCCTCATCGAGAGGCAGTTCACCATGGAAGGAATACGCGCCGTCAGTTGCGATGAGCAGGTAGTTGTCCTCGGCGCCAAACGCGGCATCCTCACAAGGGACCACATGGACATGCGAGAATACCGCTGCGGCGGTCGCGGTGGCATCGCGGAGAAAATCGATGTTCTCCCCACCCGCGGAACTAACGACATTCGCCAGGTACAAACCTCCGGGATTCAGGCAGACCTTGACCTGGCACAGAGCTTCCACCGTGGCGAGAGCGCGAACGGGCTCGCAGCCCGCAAAGCAATCGTTCACAACTGCATCGTAGCGCGTCCCCTCGGCAAGGGCCTGGGAGATGAACGTGCGTGCGTCCGCCGTGATCAGGCGCAGCCGATCGGCGGCGATGCGCTCGAGCTCATCGAGGAAAAACCACCGACGAGCCAACCTCGTAATGGAGGGGTCGATTTCAACGACATCCATATCGAGGGCCGGATGCGCAGTGAGCGCGTGCTTGGGATACGCGTATCCGCCGCCGCCCATCACGAGCACGCGATCGATGCCGCTACCCGTTGCCGCGCGCTTGGGCGCCTCGGCATCGAACATGCGGTCGAACGCCCGGTAGTAGGCAAACACCGGCTCAAAGCGTCGCTCATCCAAATACGTGGCGCTCTGATACACGCCGCCCTGTTGGAGAACGCGAACCTGGTTGCCCGCCTCATCTCGAACCTTCTTCACCCGCGCCATGCCCGACCTGGTGCGCACGAGCTGCAGGCATTGAGACCCTACAAAAATCGCCGCCGCGCCGACAGCGACGGCGCCGAGGGCCACCCCCGCCGCGATTCCAGCGCCCGAAGAAGCGTTCGAGGGCTTTTGAGTCATGAGAGCTCCTTTTGCTGATACAGGCCATGATCGATGAAGCCGAGATGGCGATAGTATTCACGCGTGCCCACCGCGCTGATCACATTGAGACGACTGTAGCCCGCCTCACGAGCGATCTCAGAGGCTCGCTCGATGAGACGGCGGCCCAAGCCCAGGTGCTGGGCAGATGTTCCACCCGCACCGAGCTGCGTGGCCATGCCGTACACATGCACCTCGCGAATCATTGCCTCACCGGGCGCGACGGGCAGGCGCCCGCCCCCAAAGCAGACCGACTCGGATTCAAGGCCCGCCTCGTGCGGAGCGGAAAACGAACGCACATACTTCTCGTCCGGCAGAGACAGGCGCAGGAAACCCGCAATACGGTTCTCGGACGTCACCCACTGCAGGAAGTGCTCGCACGTGTTCGATGTCCCATACGAGACGCCCTCCATACGCAGCTCGTCGACAGGCACGTCGCCCGTAGCGACCTCGCGAAAACGAATCTCCTGGATGCCACGCACATCCCCCTGAGAACGCAGGCGGTTCTCGACGAGCTGGCGAAGGTTCGGCTTCTTGTTCCCCGCCATGATGTCGTGCGAGGAAAAGTCGCGGATCATGCGGGAGATCCGGCAAAACGCAGGGGTTGCGGCGACGTCGCTCACCAGAATGTCGAGCAACTCCGCCTCGGAATAAGGCGTCCATTCCCCCGCCTCGAAGCGCTCCTGCAGTCGGGCGCCCTCGATAAGCGCGCACGGGTAGAGCTTGATCTCGTCGGGCTGGAACGGCAAGCCTCGCACAAGGCGCAGGTAGTCGTCCTTATCTCGTTCCGGCGTGGAACCCAGCAGGTTGACCATCGCGTGCGCGTGGATTTTGAACCCGAACACGCGCAGCAGCTCGAACGCCCGCTCGATCTGGGAGACCTCGATACCGCGATCGTTCGCATCCAAAACGGCCTGATCAAGGGACTGAATGCCCATCTGCACCTTCGTGCATCCAAGGCGGCGGATCATCGTCAGCGAATCGGGGGTGATGGCGTCAGGCCGCGTTTCCACCACAAGTCCGACCACGCGGCAACGGGCGGTTTCGTTCTCGCGCTGCAACCGTTCGAGCTCATCGAATGTGGCGACCTGCTCGGCTGCGACGGCGCGCCAAGGAGAACCGGCACCGTAGAGCTCGGAAAATGCCTGGTTGTAAGAGCATGCATGCTCGTCCAGCCGCCGCTGGATATCTTCCGCCGCTCGATCGAACTGCGAACCGTCTTGGGGGAATCCGAGCGTTCGGTATAGCTCTCTGCGTTCCTCGGCACTCGAACGGGCGAGGGCGAGGGGCTGCCCATCATCTGACGAGCGTGCGGCGGAACCGCACGCCCCGTCTACAGCGGGCTCGAACTCGTTCAACGCGCGGAACAGCTCCGCGATGAACCACACCTGATAGCCCCGCGGATAGTCACTCCAAGTTCCGCCGAGCACGATGAGCTCAATCTTGTCGACGGCGTGACCCATTTGGTTGAGCGCGGTCAGGCGCGAGGTGACCTGCAGATACGGATCGAACCAGTTCTGCTCGGCGCGCTCGCACGCAGGCTCGTTATGCAGGTAGCTCTTGGGCATGCGGATATCGTTCGGACAAAACAGGCAATCACCGCCGCACGGCCAGGGCTTGGTGATGACCGTAATGGTCGCCACGCCCGAGGCGCTGCGTCGCGGCTTCATGCGCAAGACGGAAAGGAGCTGCTTTTCAAGCTCGGGGATCACGCCCCACGACTCCCAGCGAGCACGGTCATCACTCTTCACCTGCTGGTAAAACGGCAGCAAACGTCGCTTGGCGAACGCGCGCTTGTCTGAGCCGGAACGACGCGCCGCCGCGTGCCCCATCTTGAGCAAGGTGCGATCGTCGACGTTCCGGCCGGCACGCAGCTCTTCGAGTATGTCGAGAATAATCTGTTCCATGGGCCCATTGTATATGAGCCCCGCGCCGCCGCCCCAACGGATGCGAGCCGAGCCACATTGTCGTCCCTGCGTTCCGCTTTACAATAGCCGTACCGATATGACCGCATTTTTGCCGGGAGCCCCATGGACCTCACCACTGCGCACGAACTCATCGAGCTCAACAACCGCTTTTACACCGAACACGCGGCATCATTCTCCGCAACGCGCAGCGCGCCGTGGGAGGGCTGGAATCATGCGGCCGAGCTCTTGACGCAGCTCCGTTGGCCTCGAGCGCACAGCGGCGGCGACCGCCATTCGCCGCTCGTCCTCGATCTCGCCTGCGGCAACCTGCGCTTCGAACGGTTCCTCCTCAACGCCCTTCCCGACGTCGACCTCCGATTCCACGCGGTCGACGCCTGTGCCGACCTCGCGGAAGGCGCCTCCCAAATCCCCGGCGCGGACTTTTACGAGATGGATGTTCTCGGGAGCCTTCTCGATGACTGGGCACGGCTCGGCACCCTTGGACACACCACCCCGAATCGCCGCCTTGCCGACGCCGGCATCCCCGAGTGCGACCTGGCCGTTTGCTTTGGTTTCATGCATCATGTCCCAGGGTTTGACATGAGGGCGTCCGTGCTCGACGCAATCGTTGAGCGCACCGCGCTCGGCGGGGTTGCGATCATTTCATTTTGGCAGTTCATGCGCGATGAGAGACTGGCGCGCAAGGCCCTCGCAGCCGATTCCGCCGCCCGCGAGTCCGCGCAGAGCGGCACGTTCCCGCTCGACGAAAACGACCACTTCCTCGGCTGGCAATCCGACCCCTCCCCCTTGCGCTACTGCCATCATTTTGACGAATCGGAAATCGACGAGCTTGTAGCATCTGTGGGAACACACGCCCGCGAGGTCGCGCGCTACTCCGCGGACGGGGGCTCTGGTACCCTCAATCGGTACCTTATGCTCGAGCGAGTCGCATAATCAACCCGCTCCGACCAGAAGAAGCCCCGATCCCATCCGAGAGGCCCTCATGCACGCACGTATGCCCAAGAACTTCGTCCTCGACCAGCGCATCGAACGCGCGTCCGACGCCATCGAGACCGGCGCTGCGGCGTACCGGGGCCGTTGGGCCGAAGCATGCTGCCCGCTCATCCCGGGCGGCGTCGAGCGCTTCGATCATGTGCATCTCGATTTGGGCTGCGGCAAGGGCGCTTATATCGCCGCCATGGCGCAGCGCCACCCCGACACCCTGTTCATCGGCATGGACAGCGAGCCCGTGTGCGTTGTGCACGCAGCCCAGCTCGTTCTCGACCTGGGCCTCAAAAACGCGCTGGTCATTCCCGGCGATGCCGCCAACCTCGCCGGAATCTTCGCACCCGGCGAGCTCTCGAGCATCTCCATCAACTTCCCCACGCCCCATCCCAAGCGCCGCCATGCGCGACTTCGCGTAACCACGGCCGAACATCTCGACGGGTATCGCCCGCTCATCGCCGAGGGCGGCATGCTCACGCTTCGCACCGACAGTCTGCCGCTGTATGAGTATTCGTTGCCGCAGTTCAAAGCTATTGGATGGGAAGTGGTGTGCGCCACGCATGACGATCGCATCGCCCATCCCGAGCAGCCCATCACCGAGTACGAGCAGCGCCTCACCGAACAGGGCGCGACTGTGCACGCGGTCTATGCGAGGCCCGCGAGCAAGCCTGCCACGCCCGAGCAGCTCCAATCCGCTCTCGATATGCCCCAAAGCCTCATCGACTACCTGCCCGAGGACCTTTTCGCCGAGGACTACATCCCCTACGGCATGAGCTACGCCGTCGACAACCTCCGCAATCGTCGCCAGCATCTCGCAGCGCGGCAAAATGCATAAAACCATTATCTATTAAGCTGCCGCCGCATATCTTTTTCTCGTTTGCCGCGTAATGGGCGTACGTTTTCCCGATGATGGTCAAAATACCCTGATTGTGCGGCGAAGCTGCACACGGCGCGCAACAAATGCCCAGGATTCAATCGGGCGACCGCGTTGGCAACGACCGCATTGAAACGGATTGACCGTCAGGCGGTATCAAAACCCCAGGATTTTTCTAGCAGTGGGGATATACATGCCTCCCGACGTGCCTTTCTCAGCGCACAATCAGGGTATTTTGACCACTTTGGTGATTTCATATATTTAGCGACCCCCTATCGCAGCCTGAACGGCTCGCTTTTACGCCCTAAACCACCATCGACCAGCGCGCAACGCTTCAAGCGCAAGTCCAACACGCCGCGTTCGGTCATAATAAGCACAGCAACATCGACGAAACGGAACGCATATGCCTGACGCGACCAACTCCACCGACCCCTTTGCCCACGGCTCCCTGGGCTCGCTCGCACCTAGCTGGTGGGAGCCGGAATCCGATGAAGGCGAACAGGCCTCGGAGCCCGAGCCCTGGCTGACGCCTGAAGAGGCATACGAGCGATTCATGGAATGGGTCTCCTCTCGCGGCATTGAGCCCTGGGAACACCAAGAAGATGCGCTGTTCTCCCTGGCCGCGGGCAGCAACGTGATCTTGGGCACGCCCACGGGCTCGGGCAAGTCGCTCGTAGCGCTCGGCATGATGTTCATGGCCATGGCCAGCGGACAGCGCGCATACTACACGGCACCCATCAAGGCCCTCGTTTCCGAGAAGTTCTTCTACCTGGTCGACATCCTCGGCCGTGACAACGTGGGCATGATCACCGGCGACTCGCACATCAACACCGGCGCCCCCGTCATCTGCTGCACCGCCGAGATCCTTGCCAACCAAGCGCTGCGCGAGGGCGAAGACACCGATGTGGGCTGCGTCGCCATGGACGAATTCCACTTCTTCTCCGACCCCGACCGCGGGTGGGCCTGGCAGGTCCCGCTGCTCACGCTGCCCCACACGCAGTTCCTGCTCATGAGCGCCACCTTGGGCGACATGACCGCCATCGGCGATACCCTCACCCGCACCACCGGCCGCGACCTGGAACTCATCGCCGACGCTCCGCGCCCGGTGCCCCTCTCCTACGAATACGTGAAAACCGCCCTGGAGGGGACGGTCGAACTCGCACTTCGCCAAGGCGACTCACCGCTTTATATCGTGCACTTCTCCCAGGACGCGGCCCTGCAATCCGCCCGCGCACTGGCGAGCTACGGCGTTGCCAGCAAAGAGCAGCGCGAGGCGATCAAGGAGGCGATCAAGGGAGGGCGCTTCACCACGGCGTTCGGCAAAACGCTCAAGCACCTCATCTCGAGCGGCGTGGGCCTACACCACGCCGGCATGCTACCCCGCTACCGCCTGCTCGTCGAGAAGCTCGCCCAGCAGGGCCTTCTTCCCGTGATCTGCGGCACCGACACGCTCGGCGTGGGCATCAACGTGCCCATCCACACCGTCCTGCTCACCGGCCTTACAAAATTCGACGGCTACAAGCAGCGCCGCCTGCGCTCGCGCGAGTTCCACCAGATCGCCGGGCGCGCGGGCCGCTCGGGCTTTGACACCGAAGGCGTGGTCATCGCCGAGGCGCCGGAGTTCGAGATCGAGAACCACAAGGCCGAGCTCAAGGCCATGGGTGACCCCAAGAAGATGAAGAAGCTCAAGAAAAAGCGCCCGCCGGAGGGCTTTGTCACCTGGAACGAAGACACCTTCACCCGTCTGATCGAGAGCGAGCCCGAGACCCTCAAGCCCCGTCTGCGCATCACGCACTCCATGGTGCTCGCGGAGGTCGAGCAGGGCGGCGACGCATGGGAGCGTGTGCTGGCGCTCATCGACGCGTCGCTTCAAACCCCCGAGGAAAAGGCCAAGCTGAAGGGCCGTGCCGCCGAGATCTTCGCCACGCTCATCGACGCTGGGGTCGTGGTCCGAGAGGCCTGCGGGGCGGACGCGGACGCCGATGACGGCAACGTCGATTCGATTCCTGCGGTCTCGCTCACCGAGGCTCCCGAGAACCTGGAGGAGCTCAGGGCACTCGACGCCGAGCGCGATAAGGAGGACGGCGCGAATGACGAGGTCAGCTGCGCGATCGTCGAGGAGGGCACCGCGACGGGCCACCCCCTCGACGGGGCGGCGAACTACTTCCTCACGGTCGACCTGCCTGAGGACTTCGCCCTCGACCAGCCGCTCTCGCCGTTTTTGCTCGCGGCGCTCGAGCTGCTGGATCCGGAGAGCCCCACGTACACCCTCGACCTCATTTCCATGGTCGAGGCGACGCTCGAGGACCCCAAGCAGATCCTGCGAGCGCAGGAACGTCGCGCACGCGATGCGGCGATGAACGCCATGAAGGCGGAGGGCGTCGACTTTGAGGAGCGCCTCGACCGCCTGCAGGACGTCACCTACCCCAAGCCGCTCGAGGAGATGCTCGACGTTGCGTTCGCCACGTACTGCGCGCAGGTCCCGTGGGCAAACGACTACGAGCTCAGCCCCAAGTCGGTCCTGCGCGACATGCTCGAGACCGGCTGCGACTTTAAGAGCTACATCGCGCAGTACAAGATCGCGCGCTGCGAGGGCATCCTGTTGCGCTACCTCACCGAGGCATATCGTTCGCTCGACCGCACCGTCCCTGTGGAGCGCCGCACCGAGGAGCTCGATGACATCGTGTCCTGGCTGGGACTTGTGGTGCGCTCGGTCGACTCGAGCCTTGTGGACGAATGGGCCAACGCGGGTATGGAGCCGGGTGCGGCACCCATCAAGCACGGCGACGAGGTGGTTGCCGATCGTCGCGGCATGACGCTCATGGTTCGCAACACCCTGTTCCAGCGCGTGCGACTGGCCGCCCTCGACCGCGCCGACGCCCTCGGCGACCTCGACGTCGACTGGGGCTTCGGCGAGAACCGTTGGGCACGCGTGCTCGATGCGTTCTACGAAGCACACGAGGACCTGCTCATCGACGCCGATGCGCGATCCGCCGCGTTCCTCGAAATCGACGAATCTGACGAGCAGACCGATCACGTCTGGCACGTGCACCAGGTATTCCACGATTCGGACGGCGACCACGACTTTGGCATCATGGCCGACGTCGACCTGGACGCCACGCAAGACGGCGACGGCATCGTCTTCAAGAACTACCGGGCCGGCGTGATCGAGGACCTCGTTCGCTAACCCCTGTTCCTCCCATCGATTCTCCCGTGCATCGCCGGCCCGCTCTCATTGGGCCGGCGATGCGCCGTATTAAGTCGTTTTTAACCTCCCATTAAGCACCGTGACCAACCTGTCACGCAGGCGTCACGGGAACGCATGGGGCTCTCTTCATCATGGTTGGCATAGCAAGCATCCAAGGAGTTGAGCCATGGGTATCTATGGGAGAAATGACGACCGGCGCCCTCTTAGGGAATTTGACGGACCCCTTGAGGGAGGCAGATTCCGAGCCGATCACGGGACACGGCAACGACGTGCCGCCGCACCGCAGAGAACCGGCGCACCTCAACAAAAGCTCGCCGCGGCCAATCGAAGGCCCGGTACGGCGCCGAGAGCACGGAGACCCAAATCGCGCAGGGGAAAGATGGCAATCATCGGCCTCGGAATCGTAATCGCCTTCGTTCTCGCAGCTCAATCGCTCATGCAACAGAATGTTGGAACGGGTCGAAGGAGCGCACCAACCCCAGAGGAAACCGCCCACTCGACACCGGCACACGCCTGGCGCAAGGGAGAGGTCCCGTTCCTGTACCAAATCGACCCCCAATGGTCCGACGAACCCTATGCGGGAGGAAGCATCCACGAGAACGGATGCGGCCCGACCTGCCTTTCCATGGTCTACATATCGCTCACGGGAAAGACCGACCTCGATCCCGTGGCAATGGCGCGTTTCAGCGAACAAAACGGCTTCACCGTCGACGGCATGACGGCATGGGCGCTTATGACGGACGGAGCGGCAATGCTCGGCCTTCGCAGTGCCGAACTCTCCGCAAGCGCCGATGCCGTCCGTGCCGAACTCGAGGCGGGGCGACCGATCATATGCAGCGTGCGACCCGGCGACTTTACCAGCACGGGGCACTTCATCGTGCTCGCAGGCCTGACCGATGACGGACAGGTCATGGTACGGGACCCGAACAGCGCCGCCAACGGCGATCATCCTTGGGACCTCGACCGGATCCTTGGCCAGTGCGCGAATCTGTGGGCGTTCAGCGCCTAGATGAGCCCCGCAACCATGCCGAACACCATGGGCACCAAGATTCCCACCAGGAATGCCGCAGCGGCGCACATCGTCTCCTTGCGACGATCGATGCCGGCGAGGCCCGGTATGTGCGCCCGTAAAAATCGCTTGTCGCTCAGCAGATAGGCCAATGCCCCAGGGGACACCATCCCCACGCCTGCATATTCGAGGACCCTGAACCATAGGGGAAGTTGGGCATCATGGGCATTGGGAGAGACGATGGCCATCACGGACCCAATAGCCAGCAAGGCGCACCCCGTTGCCAACAGCGCATTCCACACCGCCAAAGGCATTCGCAGCAGACGCTGATGTTTCGTGGAGAGGGACTCGAGCATCGCCCACCCCTTGGACGCAATCGACCTTGAAGCGCGTTCCGTGCGCGACGAGGGAATCGCAGGCGAATCTGACCGGGCGTCAGCGCGGCCCATCTCCGCATGAACCGCGAGATGTTGGGCATCGGCGTTCCGGACGCGCTCGGGACCGACCGCGAAAGAGCCCTCACCGCCACGGAAGACCACCTGCCCACAGATCTCGGCACACAGCAGGGCGCCCTCCACGGCATCACCCAGCGCACGGGCGCTCGCATAACGGCCATCCGGATCAAAGGCGCAGGCACGACATATCACCTCGCCAAGACCACGAGATATCCCCGCGGCCTCGCAAGCCCTCGCATCGCACACATTGGGAGGATTCTCGCCGACGAGGCAGAAATACAGCACCTTACCCAACGCATACACGTCTGTTCGCTCATCGGTCTGGCCGAAGCCGAACTGCTCCGGCGGGGCATAGCAACGTGTGAGGAAATGCGTGGTGTCGCAACTCGCGCCATCACGCCACTGACGGGCGGCACCAAAGTCGATTATGACCGGTTTCCCCTCTCTCATGATCACGTTGCTCGGCTTGAGATCGCGGTGGATCAACGGAGGCTCAAACGCCCGATGCAGCAGTTCCACAGCGTCGCAGAGCCCGGGCATGATCAAGGCGGCAGTCGCCTGGCCAGCTCCGAGCGAGGCGACGAGCTCCATGATCGTGCTGCCCGCGACGTACTCCATGACCACAGTCAGCTCATCGCCTTGAACACCCAGCTCAATCAGCCGGGGAACGCAAGCGGGACATTTCCCTGTGCGCTGCGCATCCCATAGCGCGTGATACACGGCGCCCGCACCGACGACCATGTCGATGCGCTTCCGAATGTAGCGGCCAGGAACACTTCCCCTGGGTTCGCCCTCGACCAGCTCGGTCGTCTCGAAATCCGATTGCTTGAGCAGTCGCTCCACGCGCCACGTGGTGGCCTGAGCTGAACGCGCGACAAACGCGTCAAGCTCGCGCTGAAAAACGTCGTCAGACAAAACGCCCGCCTCGCTGGAGCCGCTCATCGCCGCACGCGCCCCTTCGGCCACCGACCCTCCATCGCCAGAAGCAAAGGGCGCCCACTGCTCCGATATGTCACCCATGTGTTTCATGAGCAGCATCATAGCAGCCCGTACGGACGGTTAGCAGACGGTGCTCTCACCTAAGCGGTACAGCTCCTCGTTGACCTTTTGCAGCGAACAGCCCTGATCGATGCAGAAGATGATGATCGCATCGCGGCGGCACTTAGGGTCGAGCGAGCTCGCGCCCGCCGCCTTAAGCGCCCGATTCGTTTCGCGCAACGACAACGCCATGGCGAACGCGATCTGCAGCACCTTGTCGCGCGACGGGTTGCGTGCGCCCGTGAATATCTGGTATCCGAAGGTCTCGTTGAGGTCCGCCATACGCACCACGCGCGAACGCTTGAGCCCCTTCTTTTGAAGCATGTGCTCGAGAAAATCCGGGAGCGTGGCAGCGGGAAAATCGTGCGATCCGATAAAGCCGTCGAGGCTCGGCGCCTCGAGCAGCTCCTGCAGCACTTCCTCGGTCAATCGCTCCGTCATGCGTCCCTCCACCACATTTTCCCGTCCTCATTGTAAATGCATTGCGGGCAAGGGGCGCACCCTTCGATGCGCCCCTTGCCCGGCACGTCAGACCATCGGGGCGGTCCGGCGAGCGGACCCCGCCGGGAATCAGCACACTCGAACTGTCCGCCCCTCGACATGGACCCGAGCGCCGCCCGCGCAACCTGCCTACGCGATGCCCCATGTCGCCGCGGGCCCATCCGCAAACGGCGACGAGAAGTACAAGACATTCGCGAGGTCCCCCTCGAAATACACATAACCGCTCACCGTTCCGCCTGCGGACAGGTCACCGTAAGAGAGCTCTTCGGCCGCCTCGGAATAATACGTCGCATCGCTCTGAACGCCGCTCGCGCTCTCCCCCTTCCAGTCATACGAGTTGAACGAGAGCGCTTCGTCGCTATTGTTCGAATACGTGACGCGAACGCCGGTCACGGTCGTGCCATCGTAGTTGGCCAGACCCGGCACGATCTCGTCAACAGAAATCGTCATGCCGTTCGAGAGCTCGACGGACGCGCCAACCGACAGCTTCTTCCCACTGACAGGCTCGTCGGCCCTGGACTCCCCAGCATCATCGTCCGACGCATCTTCGGCCTGCGATTCCCGCACCGCCTGCGGGCCGTTCACGGCATCGTCAATCGCCGCACTGTACATACCTTGACTGGCGATAACCGCGACGACCGAGATGACGTTCACGGCGATCGCAGCGATTGCAAGGCCCTTCCCCGCGCGTTTGCCGCGCATGCAGGCAACCAGGCCCACGATGGCGAGAACCGCCCCGACAAGCGCGGCGAAAAACGACATGTTGTTGATGATCGGCATCAAAGATGTCACAAGTGCGATGATTCCGAGCACCAGGCCGGCGATGGCAAGCCCCGATCGAGGCCGTTTCGGCTGTTCAATTTCCACGTTTTCCCTCCCATTGCAGCGGTTTTTCCTTCAAACCACTTCGGCGATGCCCATTATCTCCACCCCTGCGCGCCATTTCATTAGCTACGAGCTAAGGGGCGAGGCGAGCCCTCTACACGCAAACGAGCTACCATGAGACGAGTCAACACTTTTGTGCGCCGCACGCGCGCTCCCTCGAAAGGCGGTTATCCCTATGAAGCTCGCAGTTCCCTCCGTCGGCGGAGGCGGCCTGGACGCCCAGCGCTCGGCCCACTTCGGCCACGCCGAT
The DNA here is from genome assembly GCA_900551665.1 of uncultured Collinsella sp. GTDB lineage: Bacteria > Actinomycetota > Coriobacteriia > Coriobacteriales > Coriobacteriaceae > Collinsella. The sequence goes on from URWW01000008.1 coordinate 28,100, forward strand.
TGCTTCACGATTCTGAACATCGAGAACGGTGCCGTCGCGCTCGACGGCACCATCGCCAATCCCCCGCATGAGGAGGGAGGCTGCATGCGACCCGTGGGCATCCTCGCCGACGCGGGCATCGACGCCATCGTCGCCGTGGGCATGGGTATGCGCCCCATGCAGGGATTCGCCGCAGCCGGCATCACCGTCTTGCACGACGCCGAATCCCCCACCGTGGGCGCCGCCGCTGAGCGAGTTGCCGCCGGCCAGCTCGAGGCCATGGGGCCGGAGCACGCTTGCCATCATTAGATGGGCCATCTCGACTGTCCGGGCCGAGCGCACATTCGCGCTCGGCCCTGTTTTCGATGAACGGAGGGCTCTGTGGCAAGCAGCAAAAGATCGGCGCGCGCCAAGCAGCGCGCGGCATTTGAGGCCGGGTTCGACGGAAACGCCATGGGCGACCTGTTCACACGCGAGCGGGAACGCGAAGACCGCCTCGACGCCGAACACGAGGCCGCGCTCCGCCGCAAAGCCTGCGAGTCCAAAAACCGCTACTCGAGCAAAGCGGAAGCGGAGAACGCTATAGCCGCATGCGCCGAGCATGGCCGCCGGGGCCTTTCGGCTTACCGCTGCCCCTACTGCAACGGATGGCACCTCACAAGCCATCCGAGGTAGAAGCGCGCGACCATCGCTCGGACGAGAGCCGCAAGCCACCGGCACTCAGACGCCGCCCACGGCCCTCTTGAACTTAAGCGTGGTAAGGGCATTCGCTTCCGAGGCACGCCTTGTTCAACGACGCCACGGCGCACTCCGGCACCTGCTCACCGACCTTGAGACGCAACCCAAAATAGTCGTTAAACCATGGGACGGCCGTGCGAACGGCGATGCGCGAATCGCGTTTGCAGCAACGAGGCGACCCCGACCGGGCGATGGCGGACAGGACCTCCGAGACCATGAGCTGCCCCTCGCTCCAACCCTCGCGGCGCAGGGGCGCATTGCCGGCTAGAACGGCGAATGCCATACCGCACGAAGCTGCCGCCCCGCACACACCCCACTTCGCGCATGTAGCTCCCGGCACACATGCCGCACGGGAGTCGAGTTCGGCCAACGCCTCGGAAAGGCCGGCGCCGTCGTGGTAAACGGAATGCCACGCGCAGGTGAGCACCGAGGCGCCAACGAGGAAATGATGCACGGGTCCGAACGCGGCACAGCGCTCATCGGACATAAGCGCCTCCAGCAGCGCCGCGGGATCTTCGCCCCGCCACGCCAAGCACACCTCGTGAACCCATGTCCTTTCGTCTGAGCTCGCCATGTGGCCCGCCTTTCCGCTCAAGTATCGATATCTGTCGATATGTTATCATATCGACAGATATCGATATTGAGTAATTGCAGGTAGATATAGGAGGGTCAGGGTATGGGCAAGCCAGTCGTGGCATTCGTCTGCACGCACAACGCCTGTCGGAGCCAAATCGCAGAGGCGATGGCGCATCAGTTCGCGGGTGATGTCATGCGCGCCTGCTCCGCGGGAACGCACCCGGTGAAGACCGTCAATCCCGATGCCGAGCGTCTGCTGGCAAGTGAATATGGCTTTGACGTTGAATCGCTCGAACCCAAGACCCTATCAAGCCTGCCCGATGTCGACATCCTCATCACCATGGGGTGCGGCGTTGAATGCCCCTCCCTGCCGGCGATGTACCGTGAGGACTGGGGGCTGGAAGATCCAACCGGCAAGGACGATGACGCGTTCCTGCGCACGATGCGCGTCATCCAGCAACGCGTCATCGGACTCCGAGCCCGCATCGTGGCCGGCGAGTTCGACCGCGAGCGGCTCGCATCGAACCTCAAGGCACTGGGCGACCCCAACCGGCTCCGCATCGTCGAGCTGCTATGGGACGGCGAGGAGCAGTGCGCCTGCAACCTCCTCTCGGAGCTCGAGATCTCGCAGCCCACGCTCTCCCATCACATGGCGGCGCTCCGAGATGCGGGGATCGTCCGCGCCCGCAAGGACGGCCGTTGGATGCACTACCAGCTCGACCATAATGTCCTCGATGCAATCGCCGCGCTGCTCGGACAGAGCATCGCCTACCGCGCATGGGAGGATCCAGAGGAGTAGGCAGCGCGTTCAGACATCAGCCAATCGAGCGGCAGACGCTTGCCGGACATCGGGCACCCAACCATCTCATACCCGCCGGCAAGGCGATGGACCGTCGGCTTCGGCCGTGCTACACTCACCCTCGCCCGCCCGATGGATTCGGGCCCCATGCGAGGGCACCACCGCGAAGAGACAAGGCGACCATGCGCTTTTAGACATCCACCTCAACGATTCTGTTGGCCTCCGATCAAACAAGGAGGGGATGTCTTTATGCAACTCGCACTCTCGCGTGTGACCTACACGCACCCCGCAGCGCAAGACCCCATTTTGAATAGCGTGACCATTGCCTTCCCGCAAGGCTGGACCGGGCTTTTGGGCGACAACGGCTGCGGCAAGTCCACCCTCGCCAAAATCGCCTGCGGCCTTCTGAAACCCGACTCGGGAGCGGTTTCGGGCAATCTGCTCGCCGCCTACTGCCCACAGGAGGCAGACGAAGCGCCCGCGATCCTGGCGGACTTCGCGCTCGACTTTGGCCGCGAGGCCCGTAGTCTCCGCAAACGCCTGAGTCTCACCGATGACATGCCCTGGCGCTGGGACGAGCTCAGCTTCGGCGAGCGCAAGAAGCTGCAGATCGCCTGCTCGCTCTGGCAACGACCCGATGTGCTCGCTGTGGATGAGCCGACCAATCACCTCGACCGCGAGGCCCGTACCCAACTGACAGGACTGCTGGCCAGCTTCACCGGCGTCGGCATCCTCGTGAGTCACGACCGCGAGCTGCTGGATGCGCTCGCATCGCGCTGCGCGTCGTTCGAGGCAAGTGGGCACCGCGGGGAGACTCGCATCGTCATCCGTCCCGGCGGATACTCGCAAGCAAGCAGCCAGGCGGAACGCGAGCGAATGACCGCGATAGACGAACGAAAGAGGGCGAAGGATCATCTCGCGCGCCTTTCCGCTGAGCGCGAGCAGCGCGCTCAGGAGGCTGCGCGGGCGGATGCCAGGCGCTCGAAACGGGGGCTCGACCCCAAGGACAAAAGCGCACGCGCCAAGATCGACCTCGCCATCTTTACGGGCCAGGACGGAGCCCGCGGCAAGCTGCTGCGACAGATGGACGGGCGTATGGCCGCGGCGCAAGACAGGGCTGCCGCGACGTTCGTACCCAAGCGCTACGATGGCAGCCTGTTTCTGAACGCCAAGCCCAGCCCCCGCAAGACCGTGCTCCACATTCCCGCGGGCCGTATCCCGTGCGGCGAGAGCGAACTCGAGCTGCCGGAGCTCTTTGTGGGAAATACGGAGCGCATCGGCATGGTTGGGCCAAATGGTGCCGGAAAGACCACCCTGCTCGACCATCTTCGCGCGCTCTTGCATCTGCAAGCAGAACACCGAGATGCGCACGCCCTCACAATCCTCGACATACCCCAAGAGCCGAGTCGGGAGCAACGGTCACAGATACTCGAAGAGGTCCGCTCCCTCTCCCCTACCGACCGCGGACATGTATTCAGCTGCGTGGCGCAGCTGAACTCAGAACCCGACCGCATCATGGAAGGCGCTGCAACCAGCCCCGGTGAGCTGCGAAAACTGATGATTGCCCTCGGCCTGCTGGACGCCCCCGCGCTCATCATCATGGACGAGCCCACCAACCACCTCGACCTGCATTCGGTTGAGGCATTGGAGCAAGCGCTTGCGCAATTCGGAGGAGCGCTGCTCCTCGTGAGCCACGACCATGCGTTCCTGCGAGCGTGTACAAGCATCACCTGGGAAATCGAAGCGGGCGCGCTGACGGTGACGCAGCACTAAGCGTTTTGTTGCAGTGAACGAGCGGCAGATCGAGTACCAAAACGATTCTCAAGAAGAAAACCGCAGGTAGTAACTTCGTGGATCATCGCGTCTACTTAGCAATCCCTTGGTCCACTGCAACAAAACAAGAAAGGCCGACCCTTGTGGGCCGGCCTTTCCCCCGTCGACGCGCGTTACGCGCGAAATACGACGAAGTGTCAGTTCAGACTACTCAAATTCGATGGTCCCGCAGGGCTTCGGGGTGAGGTCGTACAGGACACGGCAGATGCCGTCGACCTCGGAGGCAATGCGGTCGCCGATCTTCTTGAGGAGCGCCCAGTCGAGCTCGGGCACCTCGGCGGTCATGGCGTCGACCGTGTTGACGGCGCGGATGAACGCCGGCCACTCGTAGAGGCGCTTGTCGTCCTTCACGCCGGTGACACGGAAGTCGGGCACGGACACGAAGTACTGCCAGACCTTGCCCTCGAGCCCGGCGGATGCGAACTCCTCGCGCAGGATCGCGTCAGCCTCACGCAGGGCCTCCAGGCGATCGCGGGTGATGGCGCCGAGGCAGCGCACGCCCAGGCCGGGGCCCGGGAAGGGCTGGCGCTCGACCATGTTCTCGGGCAGGCCGAGCTCGCGACCGACGACGCGGACCTCGTCCTTGTACAGCAGGCGGACGGGCTCGCAGAGCTCGAACTGCAGGTCATCGGGCAGACCGCCGACGTTGTGGTGGGCCTTCACGCCGTCGGACTCGAGGATGTCGGGGTAGATGGTGCCCTGGGCGAGGAAGGAAACCTCGTCGCCGACCTTGCGGGCCTCCTCCTCGAACACGCGGATGAACTCGGCGCCGATGATCTTGCGCTTGGCCTCGGGCTCGGCGACGCCGTCGAGCAGGGACAGGAAGCGGTCGGTGGCGTCGACGTAGACGAGGTTGGCGTCGAGCTGGTTGCGGAACACGTCGACGACCTGCTCGGACTCGCCCTTGCGCATGAGGCCGTGGTTCACGTGCACGCAGATGAGCTGCTTGCCGATAGCCTTGATCAGCAGCGCGGCAACCACGGAGGAGTCGACACCGCCGGACAGGGCCAGAAGGGCCTTCTTATCACCGATCTGCTCGCGGCAGGCGGCAACCTGCTCCTCGATAAAAGCCTGAGCGAGCTCAGGGGTGGTGATGCGGACCATGTCGTCGGGGCGCTTGTTCAGATCCATGGGTCTCCTTTCAAGGGCGCGCGCAGCGGGCGCGACGGGACGTCTTGTAGGCGGGACGTCATATATCACACAGCATTATGCCTTTTCCGCGTGATAGATGCAGGAGAATCGCGCGGCAATGATACGATTTCCACCGTAGAAATCTTCAAAAGGAGGACCGATGGTCACCCTATCCGACGCACGCATCGACGAGCTCATCGCCGAAGACGTGCCTTATATCGACCTGACCAGCCATATTCTGGGAATCGACGCCCAAGCGGGAGCCATGGAGTACTTCACCCGCGAGGCCTGCGTGCTCGCCGGAGGCGAGGTCGCGTCGCGCATCGCCACCAAACTCGGATGCGTCGTCACCAACATCCTGCCCGACGGCACGGCGCTCGAGGCCGGCCAGTCGTTCATGACGATCGGCGGAACCGCCGCCCAGCTCCATCAGGCCTGGAAGGTCTGCCTCAACGTCTTCGACCATCTTTCCGCCGTGGCCACCAAGACCCGCGCGATGGTCGATGCCGCGCACGCCGCGAATCCCTCCTGCGAGATCCTTACCACGCGCAAGAGCATGCCGGGCGTTAAGGACCTCCTCGTTGAGGCCACCATCGCGGGCGGGGCGTTCCCCCACCGCCTGGGCCTGTCCGAGACCGTCCTCGTGTTCGACCATCACCTCTCGTTCATGGGGGGAATCGACGCGTTCATCGAGCAGCTGCCCCAAATCCGTTCGCGTTGCATCGAGAAGAAACTGTTCATCGAGGTGAACGCCGAGCAGGCGCTCGCCCTCGCATGGCACAACGCCGCCTGCACGCGCGCCTGCGCCGCCTCGCGCGGGGCTGTTGCCTGGGCCGGCGTCGACGGCGTTCAGCTCGATAAGGTTGCGGTCGACGAGCTCGCCGAACTGGTGGGCAACCTGCGCGCGCTCGACCCGCGCCTCACCATCATCGCCGCCGGGGGCGTCAGCCCCGAAAACGCGGGCGAATATGCCGCCACCGGCGTGGACGGACTCGCCACCACCGCGCCCTTCACCGCCAAGCCCATCGACATGAGCGTCCGCATGCGACGCCTGGGATAGGAAACCATGACCTCTTCCTCCAAGTCCGCCGCCGAAGGCTCCTCCGCCAACGCGGGCACCGCCGTCAACGCCGACGCGGCCCCAGTGAAGCGCTACTCGCTGTTCACCGCGATCTGCCTGATCGTGGGCATCTGCATCGGCTCCGGCATCTTCTTCAAGTCCGACAACATCCTCATCGCCACCGGCGGCAACGTCGCGCTCGGCGTCGCCATGATGCTGCTCGCCGCCACGACCATCATCTTCGGCGGCCTCACCCTGGCCCGCTTTGCCGCGCGCACCACCGGCCACGGGGGCCTGATCGCCTACGCGGAGGAATTCCTGGGCCCGCGCCGCGCCGCGTTCATCGGCTGGAACTTCACCTTTCTGTACATGCCCGTCGTCTGCTCCGTGCTCAGCTGGGTTGTGGGCGTGTACGCGTGCATGACCTTCAACCTGCCCGGGACGTTTGCCCGGCAGATGGGCATCGGCCTGGTCTTCCTGTTGGCTTGCACTGCGTGGAACATCCTGTGGCCCACCTTGAGCGGCTACTTCCAAAACCTCACCACACTGGCCAAGGCCCTACCGCTGGTGCTTGTAGGCGTGATCGGCCTCATGGTGAACGACCCGGTCGCTCAACTGAGCTCCGACATCGCCGCCGCCCCCGCAGCCGGCACCGCTTGGATCGCAGCCGCCGCGCCCATCGCCTTCGCCTTCGACGGCTGGAGCTCCGCGGTGAGCATCGCCCCCGAGCTCAAGGACGCACGGCGCAACCTACCCCGCGCCCTCGTCGCCGCGCCCATCATCATCCTCGTGCTCTATCTGGGGTACTTCGTGGGTATCTCGTGCTTCCTCGGCCCGCAGACCGTCATCGAGGCGGGCGACGCCAGCCTCTCGCTCATGTTCGTCAAGCTCTTTGGCGAGCAAGCTGGCGCGCTGCCCAACGTCATCGCCTTCATCGCCGTGCTTGGAGGCGCCAACGGCATGGTGCTCGCAACCCTGCGCATGCCCCAGTCCCTGGCGCTTCACCACATGATGCCGTTCGAGCACACCGTGAGCCGCATGAACCAGACCCTGCGCTTCCCGGTGGTGAGCGCCGTGATCGCGCTCGCCACCACGTTGTTCTGGGTGGGGGTGCACACGGTGGTGAGCACTCTTGGACTGCTTCCCAACGGCGACATCTCCGAGGTCGTGGTGGCAATGACCATGCTGATCCTGCCGCTGTACTACATCGAGGCCCTGCGCGGGGCGCTGCGCGAGGATGCCCCCGCGCTCACACGCGCCCGCCGTGCCGCAGCACCGGCCATCGCGCTCGCCAGCTCGCTCGCCATCGGCCTGTCGAGCATCTCAGATCCCACGCGCTGGCCGTTCGTCGTCACCTTCACGGCGTTGCTCCTCGTGATGACCTTTGCGCTCACGCCCAAGCGGGACGCGTAGACGTCCGGGGGCGCACGCCCCTCGCGGGCCTCGGCAAACGCGGCCTTCATGGTGGGGTTGTTCCGCGTGAGCTTGGAGATGCTGAGCCCCTGGGCTTTGTCGTTCACCAGACGTAGGTTGCTCTCGCTCGAGACCAGATTGCTTCTTCTATCGCGATGAGCGGATGCGCCGTCGCTCGCGCTGCGACTCGATCATATGGCGTATCGCCATCACGGGGTGATGGAAGAGCATACGCGGACCCGCGTACCGCATCACCGTGCGGATGCGCTCGCGCATCTCGGGCCGGTAGCAGTGCACCGTGCAATTCGAGCAGAACGTCTTCTCCTCCATGAACGGGCAGCGCTCGCTGCGGGCGTGGGCATACGCCTCGAGCTCGGCGCATTCGGGACAAAGGTCCCGCCGCTCCCCGGAGCCCCGCTCCCGAAGGGCCGCCCCCTTCCGCACCTGCTGCATCTCGCCGCCCCGCTCCCGCGGCGGCGCCGAACGATGCGCGGAATGATTGCCCTTGCAGTACAAGGCGATCATCCGGCTTACGATTTCCTGCTCGCGCTCGCGCTTGCGCTTCAACGCATCGGCCGTCACACGCGGTTCACTCTTCTCCATCATCTGCTACACCTCGCAACTATCCGCAAGATCGGGCTCGGCGCCCGGTGCCTCCTCGACGGTGACGTTCTCGCGGGCAGCGCGCTCCGCCTCCTCGCGAGCCTCGTCGAACTTCGCCTTCATGGTTTTGTTACCCCAGGTAAGCTTGCGGATGCTGAGCCCCTGGGCCTTGTCGTTCGCCAGACGCAGGTTGTTCTCGCTCGAAATCAGGTTGTCCTTGACCTTCTGCAGGTGCTTGATGGTGGTGTCGATCTCGTCGATAGCCGTCTGGAACTTGCGGCTTGCCCGGTCGTAGTTGCGGTTGAAGCCCTCTTGGAATCCCAGCAGCTTTTCCTCAAACTCCGTAACATCGATGTTCTGCTGGCGTACGAGCTCGAGCTCCTGCTTGTAGGCAAGCGCGTTCATGGCGGCGTTGCGCAGCAGCGTGATCATGGGAATGAAGAACTGCGGGCGAATCACGTACATCTTCTCGTAGCGATAGCTCACGTCCACGATGCCCGTGTTGTACAGCTCGCTCTCCGGCTCAAGCAGAGTGACCAGCACCGCGTACTCGCAGCCCTTCTTCTTGCGGTCCGAATCGAGCTTCTTGAAAAAGTCCTCGTTCTTGTGTTTGGTGGCCGTGGTGTCGTTCTCGTTCTTCATCTCGAACATGATCGAGACGATCTCGTTACCGGCCTCATCGCACTCGCGGAAGATGAAGTCGCCCTTGGTGCCGTCGGAGGCGTCGTTGTCCTTCTCGAAGTAGGCATGCGGGAACGCCGTGGCGCGCAGCTGATTGAACTGGGTCTCGCAGTGCTGCTCGAGGGTCTCGCCCACCATCTTGGTGGAGAGGCGCGCCTTCATATCGCGCAGGCGCTCGATCTCCTCGTCCTTGTAGCGGATGAGGTCCTGAGCGCTCTTACGGGCCTGCTCGATCTCGAGCGCATGGGCGGTCTCGATCTGCTGCTTCTCGGCGGCGCGGACCTCCTGCTCATGGGAGAGCTCGAAGCGGGCGGCGTCCAAGTCGCGGGCGAGCTTGGCGCGCTCCTCCTCAAATGTTGTACGTGCCTCGGTCACCGCCTGCGTCACCGCAAGGTCGCGCTGAGTAGCGCCGGCATCCAACTGGGCCTTGAGCGAGGCGATCTGTGCATCGCGCGCGGCCAGCTGTTCGCGGAGCTCCTCCTTTTGGTCGGCGGCGTCCTGCTGGGCAACCATGCGCTCGCGCTGGGCGGCGACCCTCACCGCAGACTCGCGCTCCTCAACGGCGGACTCGAGCTTGGCGGAGAGCTCGGCGATGCGGGCATCCGCCTCGGCGCGGACGCGCATGAGCTCGGCCGTACGCTCGCTCTGCTCCTTTGCGAGCTGAGCGGCCCCGGCAGACTGGGCCTGCTGCAGGGCCGCGGCGCTGGCGGCACGGGCCTCCTGCAACTCTGACGCACTGCGAGCCTTGACCGCCTGCAGCTCGGCAGAGCTGCGGGAGAGTGCCTCCTGAAGCTCCGCCTTTTGGGCAGCTATCACGCGGTCGAGCTCAGCCTTGGCCTGAGAACGGGCAAGTTCAAGGGCCTGCTCGTGCTCGCGACGCAGCGAGGCCGCGCGCTCCTCCACCTCATGGGCAAACTGATCGTCGCGCACTTGGCGAACGATACCCTCGTAATCGCTCTCATCGAGATTGATGGCCGTCCCGCACTTGGGGCACGTAATCTGGTTCATATGCGCTCCTCGCTCCGCCGCAACGCCCGGATGTGCCCTACGCACACCGCTGCATATTCCTTACCGTCAGACTATACCCGCCCATGCGGACAAAAGGCCGTACGGGCCGTTCGAGACCGGCCCAGCGGGGTGCGGTGACCGCGACGAGTCAGGACGTCGAACGCGACTTCCGCAGCTACAGTCGCCTTTCGAATATGACCATGTCCTTAAGCTGAACTCCGGCCTCGACGATAGGATGATCGTAATTCTCGATGAAGAAGTTCGGCAGCACATGCGAACGCATGAAGCCACACGCCTCATAAAAGGGAACAGTCAGGGGGCTGTCGCCAGTACCGACCCGCAATATGTCGTGCTCGCGGGCCGCATGTTGAGCGGCGAATTCCAGGAGAGCCCGGCCAATACCGCTGCGCTGATGCGCCGGATCAACGGCAAGGCTCTTGACCTCGGCGATGCGGAGCCCCCGTTCATCAACGCCCTCATCCGTCACAATCATGCACCCGAGCGCGCGATCGGGCACAAGCGCGGAGCCTGCCTTGGTGAGGGTCCCATCCTCCGCATACGCCGCGAACATCTCGCCTCGGTGGAGGTAAAGCTCGACCATGTCCCACTGCTCGTCGGCGAGCAGCAGCAAGTCGCGATATCGCTCGCGATCGCGGTGGACCGGCTCGATGCGCATTGCTGGCGTCACGCGCTCCTCCAAAGGGCTCGAATGGACCATGCGTCATTTTATCGCGCATCGCGCACGAACACGGCGGCTCGGACCTGATGCCAGGGACTGCGCTCGGGTGCGACCTGGAGCACGCGGCACTCGAAGGCAGCGCCATGCCCGTAAAAGAACAGGGTCGAAAGCGGGCCCACCGAGTCTGCGGGAACGTAGCCGAGCATGGTGCCACGGAATTTGACCGCGATGGCCTCCGCGTCATAGGGGTTGTCGCGCTCGGGCACGAGCCCCAGAGTGTCACCGGCCTTGAGATCGCCCAGAACCAGCGCACCATCGTGGTGCTGGAACCCGGCGATATGGAACGAGAACAGATTGCGAGACGGCTCGTACATGATGGGACTCCCTTCAAGCCCTGCGCCGCGCCTTGCGAGCGCGGCCGTTTTCATGGCTTAAAGGTACGACCCCGTGCGGACAGAAACTGAATTGGCGTGCTGGCACCACGTCCGTCCCTTAAGCGAACGGAAATCAGCGCCGTTCGATGACCTGGATTTAAAACAGAGGCTGCCTGCACTGTTCTACTTCCCAGATCTTGATCTAGTCACTTAAACGTGATCTAGTAAAGGAGGCAATAGTATCTGGGAGGTTGCATTATGGATTTCGACAGAAGCGAATACATTGCAGACTTGCTTTCCAAATTGGATGCGATTAAGGAAGAGTGTTCGAGCCTGACCTTGGACACCACCGATGAAGTGGCGTTTTCATACCTAATCGCAGATATGTTTGAGACACTCGATGAGGGCCAGTTCGTTTATACAGATGGTCCAAATGATCTCGGGATCGATTTTTACACTCATTCTGATGGGTCATTCAACATTTATCAATGCAAATCCATCGATCATGCGTCTAATCCTGAAGGCAAAACATTTGGCTCGGATCCAGTAAATCAACTAGAGGAAGCCATCGAATACCTCCTTCATGAGGAACGAACCGCCTCGTACGAAATTAAGCAATTGAAAGGCATCTATCGCCTTGATCCAGACCAGAATCATTTGACCGCAACGTTGGCCATCGATGGGCGCCTCAGCCCCAGCGCCGCAGAACGGCTAGAGGGTCTCAAGCGAAAATATCAGGCATCCAACATCGATATCCGTCTCATTGATGAAGGCCGGCTTTTTGAAAAGTGGCATGCTTTCGAGAATTTGAAAAAACCGAGCGATGTTAAGCTCAAGCTCAACATCTGCAAAGATGGGCTGATGAAAATGCACGGATGGCTCTGTGCTGTTGTTAAAATTGACGGACTAATCGCCGGAATGAAACAGTATCAAAATGGGCTATTCGACCTCAATGTTCGTGCCAAGCTAAGCAATTCCAAGGTTAACGTTTCTATCAAGCGAAGCTTGGAGACAGATAAGGGCAAGAAACATTTTGTCCATCTTAATAATGGACTTGTAATCTCCTGTAATAACTACAGGCTGTCTAGCGATGAATCCACCCTAACAATCAATGGGGCGCAGGTCATCAATGGCTGCCAGACCTTAAGCACAATATGGGACTATTATTTCGATGCAAACCAAGACGAGAAGGTCTCTCTGATAAACAACCTTCAACTTTTCATTAAAGTGATCAACGGAAAATCCATTTCTAGGGACAGGCTGCTCGACGAGATAATTGTTGCATCCAACAATCAAAATCCAATGAATGAACGCAACCTCAAGTCAAATTCCCCAGAGCAAGTTCAGCTTCAGGCGTCTTTCTATCGTTCCTCGGTAAAACAAGGCCTTCGCTACTACTACATTAGAAAAGATGGAGAATTTGACGCCTACCTCGAAAGTGACTCGCGATCCCCAAAGAAGAGGGAATTTGAGATTCCTGGATCAACCCGTAGAAAAGCCAACAGATATCGTCACCTTGACAATGAGGACCTCGCAAAAATATGGTGGTCCTGGATTGGAAATGGCTCTCCCGTCAACGCCGGGTCCCTCAAGTATTTCTCGGATAACATCTATTCGAAAATCTTCGAGAGCCGCCCAATGGACTTCCACTGGGAACAGGAGGCTCGCCCAGATTTCGAATTCAGCTCTAAGGAGTTCGCCGCCACAAGCCCAAGCAGCTATCAGCTACTTCTTGCTTTTGCAGTCAGCAAATACATTGAAGCCCATGTAAAGCGCATCGGAAGCCGCCAACTCAAAACTGACGCCATCAATCGACTCGTTTCCAATGGGAAACTTAGTATGACTGCAAGCCCTAATGAGATTAGCGCCGCCTTGGCGCAAGATGACGAATACCAACAAGCGTCATGGCTCAATCAAATGACATACGTTCTAACCGAAGTTGCCGCGTTCGTCCTCATCAACAAGTATGGTCCCCTTACTCCGGAAACATCAAAACGAATCCTAGATATCCCTGATGTCTATTTCTGGCTTGAACACGGAGCTGATAAGAAGCTTATTAGCCATCATCAAATGGAAGACGGACTTCTGAACTCTCTGTACACGTTCCTTAAAGACTCGGCCTTTTCCGCATTCGCGGCAGAATGGAATGCAATTCTAACCAATACGCGTCCCAAGATGTATTTAGGATCAAAACGCTTCATTAAGCGCTATAAGGCAACGTGCCTGGAAAACGATAGACGAATGGCGGATCTCTCGAAGAGAGATGGAATACCTCGATCAACAATCCAATCGCTTCCGCTGCTTCCCTAGATTGCCCTTTTTGCAATCGCTTTGCCAATCGCATGGGGAATGCCCACGATAAGCGCATTCCCCATGCAGAATGCTCGGTTTATGTCCGTCATGCCGGTATCGGTCCAGCCCTTCGGGAAGCCCTGCAGCTGATCGAGTTCATCTGGCACCAACCGACGGTACCTTCCGCCTGAAACCTCAACAATATGTTTGCTGCGAGAAGCCGACCCCCCCCCTCACTGGTAAGGATGGTTCGGGCAGGTGCGTCCACGGGGTCGGGAAATGCCATGGCACCTTCAGAATATCGATACGTAAAGCCTGTCTTTTTATTGACACGCGGCTCGCTCTTCCCACCCTTGAAATAGCGCCATTTGGCAAGCTTCGCCTCGTCGACGAAAAATTCTTCCGGCACCTCAGAATCGGAAACGAGAACGTCACCGAGCGTCTTGCTCGGCCCTTCATACGCTGCCTCGACTTTTGCGGTCATGACTGTACAGCCCTGCATGACTCCCGCATTTTGAAACGGGGATACCTTAAGTCCCGCACCGAAGCGCTCCGTGTTTTCAAAAGGGTCATCATAAATCGAAAACGTCGCTTCTGCCGAAGTGCCACGCGCCGGAAGCGCATCCGCCATAACACCCGCGCGGAGTCGTTCCTTCAGATCCCAAGCGTCTTCCGTCCGCTCTGCGTAGATATACACTCTGCGGCGCTTCTGCGGGAACCCGTAATCCGCTCCATTCACCACACGCCATTCCGCGGAATATCCAAGCGAAGCCAAGCAAGACAGAATAATTGCGAAGTCGCGACCGCGTTGCGACGCGGGACTCTTGAGCAGGCGATCAACATTTTCGAACAGACAGTACTTGGGCTGCTTCAAACGCAGGAACCGATAGATGTCCCACCATAGAACACCCTTCTTGCCCTCAATACCGCTGGCCTGTGACAGAGGTTTGGCCACGGAGTAGTCTTGGCAGGGGAATCCGCCGACAACCATATCCACATCGGGAATATCGATCTCTCCCGCTTCATAAGCGTCCAAGACCGCATGTATGTCTTCGTTGACCACGGAACCATAGCCGAATCGCTCTTCATAACAACGTGCGGCAAACTGCTTGGCTGGAGAGCCTTGGGGCTCCCACTGATTTGCCCAAACCGTCACGAACGGCCCCGCAGCGGGCATTTCGAACTCCGGGTGATCCTCATTGCTATAGCCCTCAAGACCCAGGCGAAAACCGCCAACCCCCGCGAACAATTCCGCAACTCGAATCACGTTTCCAGTCATTCCGCTGTGTCCTAGTCTCTCTTCAAGCGCCTCATCAGTCGGAGCGCGCAAATCCCGCTTTACTCTATCGATCTCGGATCCGATATAGCGCGCGTTCAGCCAAAAGCACTTTTTCGTCTCGAACGATCCATAAGGTGTCGGGAGCACATCTGCTTTGTTTCTGCCATGTGGCCTCACATGGCAGCACCGATTTTCCGTTGACTTGACCGACTGGTCCGCATGACCGGATCTCACCCGCCGCTGCATTTCCTCATAGCAGCGGCGCGCTTCCAGCAGATCGGTATCGGGCATCTGCCAAAAGAGCACTTCAGCCAATCTGAACGTACCCCTATCAGCTGTGTCCTCCCGATACACAACGAAGAGATACTTCTGAGCCAAGTAACGTCTAAAGTCACTCGAATTAAATTCACATGTCGCAAGTTTGCAGTAATCGAACGTCGGAAATGAAATCGACTCCTTGGGCATGCCATTGCACTTGATTCTCATCGTCTTTGGCTTCACGCCCGCTTTCTCAAACTCCGCGATGCGAGAATCCCCATCGACGCCCAAGATGTGCTTCGTTATGAGCGCACATAGGTTCTTAGGCTTTCTATTTCCCTGCCACCCATATCCGCACACGCTCGCAAGCTCATTTTCCGATAGGCCCATGTATGGCTCAAACCTACGCTTCACCAACGCAAGCAAATCGAGCCCCGCGCTTCCACTGTCTCTGCGGATTGCCTGCGCTTCAAGCATGCCATTGAGTGCGACGGTCATGTACGAAGGCTTTATTGCCCAAGCCCTCGGCTTAGCGGGAACATCAGAGTACGGCTGCTCCGTTCGCTTCGCGGCATTCGCCGCTTTGGTCGCCGCCTCCAGATACAAGGTATCCGAACCGGACAGCTCGTGAGCCCTGCCTCGGCGAATCTTTCGCACGACGACGCCCCAATCCCTTTTGAACGTCGGGATATCTTCATCCGGAATCCCCCAGAGCTCCACAAGCCTGACGAGATAATCAACGGGATTGAGGTCCTTGTCATATTGGTACGCAATGAGCAAGATCTGATGCAGCTTCTTCTGAAGTGAGCTCGTCTCCCAGGTCTCATCAACAACGCTCATATAGTTGATCATACTGATTACCAAACGCTCTTTAGCCGAAAACCTCCCATCTTTCAATTGTTTAAGGGGAGTCGTTTTTAACTCGGTTCCAACTTCGCCAAAATCTGCATTAGGATCGCTATTGATCTCGTAGTGAAAGTAATACTTTTCAACCGCATTGCCGAACGACCCCCTTCTTTTATGCGGATCCTCGACTCGCTCCAGTCCCGGGCATTCCTCTCTGAGCGTATGACCTTCAAGACGTTTGGCGTACGCAAGAATTGACTCAATTGAAGAGCTGTCGTATTCCAGAGCTGCGTCCACGATTCCCACCTTATAAGGAACGTCTGTTCGATCGCTGTATTGTACCGATCGAACAGACGTTCCTCAAAGCAGGTGCAGTCGCACTGACGGAAGCCAGTGCTCGCCCGCATTCACTTCGCATCGCTTATACAATATTGATTAACGCAATTCCCACGCAAAAGGAGCCCTCGCCATGTCCAACTCCTACCTCATCGTCGTTGACATGCAAAATGACTTCATCGACGGCGCCCTGGGCACGCCCGAGGCGCAGGCCATCGTCGAGGCAGTCGCCCAACGCGCCAGCAGCTTCGACGGCACGGTCGTTTTCACCAAAGACACCCACGGCAGCGACTACGCAACCACGCAAGAAGGCCGCAACCTGCCCATTCCCCACTGCATCGCCGGCACGACCGGCTGGGAACTCGCGCCCGCCCTCGAAACGGTTCGCGCCCGCCGCAGTGCTCCCGTGTTCGAAAAGCCCTCGTTCGGCTCGCTCGACCTCGCCCACTGGCTTGTCGCGCAAAACAACGCCGCGCCCATCGACTCCATTGAACTCTGCGGCCTATGCACCGACATCTGCGTGGTCAGCAACGCCCTCACCATCAAGGCGCATCTGCCCGAGGTCCCGCTCGCGGTGAATCCCGCCCTGTGCGCCGGCGTCGCGCCCGCCGTTCACGACGCCGCGATCGCCACCATGGCCAGTTGCCAGGTGCAAATCCTGTAACCGGGCTCGGGCCTCGTCTTGCGGCGGCCTTTCGCCCCGATGACCCGCCGGAGACAGGCCCCATGCCCGCGCACGGATCTCACCCCGCGCCGCCTCTCTCGACCTCGCGATTGGCGGCGTTCTTGTATTTTGGCCAACTACCGCGCCAACGCCGCAGCGTACTGTTTGAATGCGGGGATGAGCTGCATGCGCAGCACATTGCGACGAGCATCGAAACCGCCGCTGCGGATTCTCAGCCGAATGCCCATCGCGCGCACAACGTCCGCGACGAGCTGGTTATATAGATGCTCTTCGACAATGTCCTCGTACCAGACGTTCAAAATGATCCAACCTGAGCCGACCAGCTTGTTCTGTCTGCGGTCATCGCGGCCGGCTTGCTCGATTGCATGGAACTTGCGACCCTTGTACTCGAGACCGACCTTATGGCCTGAGAATGCAACGTCCACATAGCGGTCCCCGTCGGCGGTTGAGACGCGATGGTTGAGCGAGACGGGCCCGAGGGCATAACCACCGAGTCGCCGCGGCCAGGTAAGCAATGCGCACAGAACGGATTCCATGGGCGAGTTGGAACCGTCGCCGACCAGCTCAAGCGCCTCGCGGGCCCGGACGATCCCCGGCGCTCCGGGCATCGCATCTAACACGCGTGCGATCTGCTCGACGGAAGTCAGGGGCTTCGCCGTGTTGGTAAGGCCATCCCATGAATCATCCAGGAGGTAGGTTCCGCACAGCTCGAGGCCGATCATCGCCAGCTCCTCGACGGTGCGCTGCTGCTTCTTGTGCAGGTCCACCGTTGCAAGATGCAGAAATGTCAGAGCCGGGCTCGTCACTAAGACATCCCTGTTCACGTAAATCAGCGAGCGAGGCGGCAACTCCGCCGCACAGCGGTGACACACGATGTCGTCTCGGTTGCGGGCGCCCGACTCTTTGGACACCAGGATATGCACGGGGCGCGTTTTCACACCCAAACGCTCCATGTCGTCCGCAAACATCGCTTTTGGCGATATGCCGCAGCCGTCCAGCTTTTGCGTGCGCGGCCTATCCAAAAACTCCGGCGCCAATCGCCCGCTCGATCGCATAAATTCGAGCGCTGACTCTCCAAAAATGCATACGCTCATGACCGTCGCCCCCTCGGCCCGATACGTTTTGCTCAGTGTGGTCAAAATACCCTGATTGTGCGCCGAGCAATCAGTGACGCCGTCGCGTTTGCCCAGGATTGGGCAAACTGATTCCGCCGACCACGCGCCCTGGCACCCATTGCCTCCAGCCGCCATCGACAAAACCCCAGGATTGCCCTGCGCGAGAAAATATGCACGAGCGTTTTGCCCTCGCTTTCAGCGCACAATCAGGGTATTTTGACCACTTTCTCCAAAACGCATATTTTATAACCCCCTTATGTGGGCTTGAGCGCTTTTTCGCGCGCCATTTTGCCGTTGTAGAACCACCCGCCGGCCCCCTGAGCACCCAGACAAAAGCAGGGGCCCAATCAGCGCCTGATCTGTTCAGGCGAGCTGCTTGGACTCCCCATCTGCCCCGTCAACACGCCGATCGCCATTCCACAGCCATCTTCCTAAGGCCTTGAACTGCACATTCGTTCATTTGTGAACTATTTGAGAATGAATCCTAATATGTTTCCGTTTTAGACCCATATGATTCTGGAACTGTGCCATAATGCAGATGTCAAAGCGCGACCGCGGGTTCGCCCCAAGAAGCGCATTCGCCTGTGTTCAAAGGAGAACAAACATGAAGTTCGTTTGCCCCGTTTGCGGTTTCGTTGAGGAGTTCGACGGCGAGGAGCTGCCCGCCGACTTCAAGTGCCCCCAGTGCGGCGTCTCCGGCGACCGCTTCACCAAGGTCGAGGAGGGCCAGATGACCTGGGCCGCCGAGCACATCGTGGGCGTTGCTCACGAGGAGGGCGTCACCGAGGACATCATCATGGACCTGCGCGCCAACTTCGAGGGCGAGTGCTCTGAGGTCGGTATGTACCTGGCCATGGCTCGCGTTGCCCATCGTGAGGGCTACCCCGAGATCGGCCTGTACTGGGAGAAGGCCGCTTACGAGGAGGCCGAGCACGCTTCCAAGTTCGCCGAGCTCCTGGGCGAGGTCGTGACCACCTCCACCAAGAAGAACCTCGAGATGCGCGTTGAGGCCGAGAACGGCGCCACCGCCGGCAAGTTCGACCTCGCCAAACGTGCCAAGGCCGCTGGCCTGGACGCCATCCACGACACCGTGCACGAGATGGCCCGCGACGAGGCCCGTCACGGCAAGGCCTTCGCTGGTCTCCTGGCTCGTTACTTCGGCTAAACCGAGGCAACGCTTCGCAAAACGCTTTCCGTAACGGATCGCAAAAGACCCTGGGTTCGCCCCAGGGTCTTTTTTCATATGTGGAAAGCAGGGGCACGGCATTAGTTTTTATGAACGAGCACCCCATCTACAGAGCATGTGCATCCGAATGGTAACGTTGTGTCTTTAACGCTGGGCAACCGTGTCGGTTTGCGCCCAAGGGACACCCGTGAGGAGCCACTCGATGACAAATGAGCTTGAGGGTCGCGCGATGCGCGAATCGCGAAAGGCCTGCGCGGAAGCCTGCCCCATGCGTTGCGCAACCAGCCCCATCGACGAAGTCGCCCACATCGCCCAGGCCTTGGAAACGCAAGGCAGGTTCGGCCTCACGCGAAGCTTTATCCAGCACGGCACCATGAGCGTGCATGCACACGTGATCTCCGTTGCACACGCCAGCCTCGCCATGGCCGATCGACTCGAGCGCCTGGGGATCCGCATCGATCGCGCTTCGCTCATCCGCGGAGCGCTCCTTCACGACTACTTCCTCTACGACTGGCACGACCCCGACCCATCGCATCGCCTGCATGGGTTCACGCACCCGTTCGCCGCGCTCGCCCGCGCGGAGGAGGACTTCGACGACCTGACCCCGCGCGAGTGCAACATCATCTCCCGTCACATGTTCCCACTGGTTCCCATCCCTCCCACCTGCCGCGAAGCATGGCTGGTGTGCCTGGCCGACAAGGCCTGTGCGCTCCATGAGACCATCGCAGGGCGGCTACCTAAGCGCCCCACAGGCCGCAAGGAGGTATCGCGATGATGACGGGCTTGAGCGGAATCATCCCTGAACTGAACTCGACGGGCGCTCCCCTATCAGCGCTGTTCCTGTCCTTCGTCGTCTTCTCGTTCGTAGGATGGCTGTACGAATCCACCATCTGCGCCCTTGCGAACTACGGGCATTTTGCCAACAGCGGATTCCTGCTTGGCCCATGCTGTCCCATCTACGGCGTGGGATCGCTCGCATGCTGGTTCTTACTGCGCGATATCCCGAACGCCGCCGTTCAGTTCCTCGCAGCGGCGCTCTTGTGCAGCGTCATCGAGTACGGCGTGGGTGCGCTGCTCGAGAAGATCACCGGCGCGCGCTTCTGGGATTACTCCAAGTTCCCCTTCAACATCAACGGCAGGGTCTGTCTATATGGCGCCGCGCTCTTCGGAGCCGGGGCAGTCTTCATCTGCCGCATCGCCGAACCAGCGCTGTTCGACGCATTGGAGCTCATGCCCAGACCCGGCCTCGTGGCGATCGCGTGTGCTTGCGCCGCATGCATCGCGATCGACACCGTCTTCGCCGTGGTCACTTGGCGGCAGCTTTCGCAGAAGCTCGAATTGCTTCGCATCGAGATGGCCGACAAGGTCAACGACTCCCTCAAGAACGCCTCCACCACCCTGCTGGACAAAGTGCCCGAGGGCGCTCTCGACTCCGCGGCGGAGCTGAAGTCGCAAAGCCAAGCGGTCAATTCATGGCTCGCCGAGATGTCGGACAGCGCCTTTGAAACCGTGCGCAACAAGATCGAACTGCCCTCGTTCATGGCCGAGGGCGGGCAGAGCCTCAGGCTGGTTGTACGCCATGCCCGCAGCATTGCCCAGCGCGCCGAGACTTCCACCCCCGAAAAGCTGAAGACCGTCCTCACCCGCCGTGAGCTACGTTTCTTCAACGCGTTCCCGGAAATCAAGCTGAAAGCGTATGAGGGAATCATCCGCGCGACGAACCTCAAGGAGCGGGCGCGCGAGCTGTTTTATAGGAGGTAGTGGGCAATCACAACGAGCAGCGGCATTATCGCTCCATTCGCGGATTGGAAACGTCGCCCTATGATACGTCAGCCCCTCCTACGCCATACTCAGAAGAACCGAGGTGCGAAGACGCGCCCTCGAAAAGAGGAACAGCACGGCGTCGCGCCCCGGAAATGGAAATGCAGCGTCAAACCCGGGAGGCCCCATGCTCAACGCACGCGATGCAAAACTGGTGAAGCGCTATTACCTGCTCCCCAAGGCAGCCTGGTATTCCCTGGTCGCCCTGTTCCTCACGGGCGGACTCGCAATCCTGCTCGTGATGATCGACAACATCGGGCTGGGCTCCAAAGGTTTTGGGGACCTTCAGCTGATCGCCATGGCCGCCCTCATGATCGCCGAGGGCGCGGTGTGCATCGCCTGCGGAGTAACCGCCAGACACGGGCTCGGCAGTGCCCACTGGCAGGAGCTCGAACGCGAGGCCATCGGCAGCAACGCGGACATCGGGACGAGCGCCGCCGTCCCGGGCGGTATCGGCGTGGCGGCCCCGGGGCGCCTGGTCGACACCCTGGACGACGACGACCTCGACGCCCTGAGCACAGGGCTGGAAATCGCCGGTGCCGCCATGTCCGCATACGGCTTTTTCGACACCATGCGGCGCATGAGCAGGGCCGCGGCCGCAGTCGCACACGCCCACGGCATGAAGCTCCCCGGACCCGGCCGCACGCGCTTCCTGGTGATCGGCCTGCCGCTCCTGCTCCTCACGCTCTCCTTCGTACCGCGCTTCATCGACTCGGCCGCGCAATCCTCGGAATCCCAAGAGGCCTCCGCGCGCGCCATCCAGGCATTCAACACTGCGCTCGAACCCGTATGCAGCTACACCCTCGCCGACGACCCGCTCGAGCACCGTCAGGACGGCGGCTACCTCGTGAGCGGAAACATCACCGATGAAGACGGCGACATCGTGGCGAATGTCTCCGTCGAGACGGATGAGCGCGGCGCCGTCGATAGCGTGGTCTACAACGCCGACGTGGACATCGCACGCACACCCGAGGAGAACCTCGCCTTTGCCGAGGAGAACTTCGCTCGCTTCTACGAAGCGATTTCCAGCGTGGACGTCGAGGCGGAGGGAATCGAGCTGCTGGACACGGGGCTCGTCAACGCCCCCGTCCTGCCCGATCAGTTCCGTCAGACCTTCCTCACCGGCGACTATTACACCGCCATCGACATGGACCTCGATGACACCGGCACCCTGCGCGCTTGGGTTCTCTTTGACACAGAACCCAAGGAGGAGTTCGACGAGTACACCTCCCCGCAGATCTCCGTCTTCCTGATGACGCGCGGCCACTAGGCGGCCCCCATAACTCGCACACCCATGGCAAAGGGGAGGAAACCGAACGGCTTCCTCCCCTTATCAAATTCGTCACGCATGGCGAGCAGCGACATGGCACGCGCGATTCGCGCGGGCTACTCCTCGCCGTCGCTCTTGCTCGCGCGCTTCCAATGCAGGCCGCGGCCCAGGCGCCTCGCCACGCGCTCCACCTCGGCATCGCTCGTGAGGTGATGCGGCTTCATGCGGCTCGTCACCGAGTCGCGGCGGATGGTGGCGATGGGCTCCATCACGAACCCCTTGCCCGCGCGCATGTTCTCCTTGGCCACGCTGATCATGAGCTTGATACGGTTGAGCTGGTTGACCTCGCTCGCGCCCGGGTCGTAGTCAACGGCCACGATATTGCTCTCGGGGTGCAGGCGGCGCAGCTCCTTGATCACGGCCTTGCCCACCACGTGGTTGGGCAGGCACGCGAAGGGCTGCGTGCAGATGATGTTCGGCGCACCATGGTCGATCAGGTCGAGCATCTCGGCAGTGAGCAGCCAACCCTCGCCCATGTTGTTGCACAGGGAAAGAATCCGACGTGCCTTGTCCTGCATCACGGAGATGGGCTCGGGTCGCTCGAAGCGATCGCTCTTCTCGAGCATCTCGTCTACGGGCTTGCGCATCCAATCCACCAGGCCGATCGCAGCGTCCATGCTGGCGCGCGCCGCGGCTGAGCTGCCCAGCTCGTCCTTCTGCACCTGCGCGTTGCTCATGGAATACAGGAAGAAGTCGAGCAGGCCCGGCACCACGGCCTCGCAGCCCTCTGCCTCGATGACGTCCACCACGTGGTTGTTCGCCGTGGGATGGAACTTCACCAGGATCTCGCCGACCACGCCCACGCGCGGCTTGGAGCCCTCACCCGTGAGCGGCAGCGTGTCGAACGCCGTGATGGCCTCGCGGGAGAGCTTCGTGAAGCTGCGCCGCGTGAATGTCGGCGCGAGACGACGAGCGCGCTCCATGAAGTCCTCGAACAGCTCGTTGGCAGCCCCCTCCTCCGCCTCGTAGGGACGCGTGCGATAGAGCATCTGCATCATGAGATCGCCGAACAGCACGCTGTACACGCAGGACTTGAGCAGCGGGACCGTGAGCTTAAAGCCCGGGTTGCTCTCGTCGAGCTTCACGGCGGAGAGGCTGATCACCGGAATGTCGGGGTGCCCGCTGTCGCGCAGGGCCTTGCGGATGAGCGCGATGTAGTTGGTGGCGCGGCAGCCACCGCCAGTCTGGGTGATCACCACGGCGGTCTTGGACAGATCGTAGCGTCCGCTCTCGATGGCCTCCATGATCTGACCCGTCACCAGGATGGACGGATAGCAGATGTCGTTGTTCACATAGCGCAGACCCGCCTCCACGGCACCGCGGTCGGTGGAGGGCAGAAGCTCCAGGTTGTAACCGCCGGCACGGAAGACCTCCTTGATGAGGTCGAAGTGGATGGGCGCCATCTGCGGGCACAGGATGGTGTAGCCCGCCTCGCGCATCTCCTCGGTGAAGGGCACCTTGGGAAACGCCGCGCTCGCGGCGGCGCGTTGCGGCTCGAGGGCGTATTTGTGCGTGGCGAACACCGGCGCATCAGAGCTCGGCGCGACGGGCGCGGCCTCGCCCTGCTCGTACGCCTCGCCCGCGGCAGCCGCCTCGGCGGCGCGCTCGGCCTCCTGGTCTTTCAGGGCGGCCATGAGCGAGCGGATGCGGATGCGCGCGGCGCCCAGGTTGGACACCTCATCGATCTTGAGCACGGTGTAGATCTTGCCGCTCGCCTCGAGGATCTCCTGGACCTGGTCGGTGGTAAGCGCGTCCAGGCCGCAGCCGAACGAGTTGAGCTGGATGAGGTCGAGGTCGTTGCGCATGGTCACAAAACGCGCCGCGGCGTACAGGCGGCTGTGGAACATCCACTGGTCCACCACGCGGATCGGG
>URWW01000009.1 GCA_900551665.1 uncultured Collinsella sp.
GCATTCGGGGGCCTTGCGGTCCCCGAATCATCACCTGTTATCTAAACTGTTAGATATCGGAAATAAGAAAAAAGGCTTTCCAGACGACCCGATGAGCTGAGGGCATCCCTTAGACGCGCCAAACGTCTGCCCGAGGCGGGGCCACCTTCCAAGGTAGCCATCGTAGCGATCATGCGCCGAAAGCAAAGACCGTCTAGAAATCCCAAGCTATCCCAACAGCGTACTGGATGAAGATTCGCCACAAAGCTGGGGTGAACGCTACCGGCCCCAAACAGAACGAATGACAGACGCGGAGTCTGCACCCGAATCCCGATACGAACCGGCAGCACCCGTAAATCGGATAACCCTACGTCCAAAGAAGACCAAGGTTGCAACGCGGATCGTATTCAGGGAGGGACGCCTCATGTCGACAGCCGCACGGCCAGACAGACAATCATCGCCCGAAGACGGCCTTGTTCACAAACGGGCTCATCCGAACTTCCAAACGATCGGAAGGTGCCCGTCCACCCACTTCAACCCTTGGAATCAAAGAAGCATCACAAATAAAGGGACTGACCCCGGGAGATTCCGGAATCAGTCCCCATAATCAGCCGATTCAAGAACCCCGGCGTTACTCAAATGTCACGGGGCTCATGAGTCGCGTAACTCGAAGCGAGTAAGCTACTCGGCAGCAGCCTCGGTCTCGACCTCGGCGGTCTCCTCAGCGGCGACCTCCTCAGCCTCGACGGTCTCCTCGGCCTGCTCCTCGACGCCCACCAAGACGACGATGGAGGCCTTGATCTCACGGTAGATGGAGATCTCCACCTCGTGGGAACCGGCGACCTTGATCGGCTTGCCAAGCTCAACGCGCTTGCGGTCGATCTCAACGTCGAGCTCGGCCTTGATCGCGTCGGCGATCATGGCAGCGGTGACGGAGCCGAAGAGGACGCCCTCCTCGCCGACCTTGGCGTCGACGGCGACCTTCTGGCCGTCGAGCTTAGCCTTGAGAGCGTTGGCGTCGGCCAGGCGGACAGCCTCACGCTTCTCGATGTTGTTGCGACGCTCCTCGAGCTGCTTCAGGTTGCCCTTGGTAGCAGCAACGGCGAGCTTCTGCGGAATCAGGTAGTTCTCGGCGTAACCCTGAGCGACGTCGATGACGTCACCCTCGCCGCCCTTGCCCTTGATCTCACCAAGCAGAACAACTTTCATGGGTACCCTCCCTACTTCTTCTCGCGAGGACCGCGGGTGGACACCACGGGCACGGCGTACGGCAGAAGAGCCATCTCGCGGGCACGCTTGATAGCGTTCGCGATGTCGTGCTGATGCTGCGTGCAGGCGCCAGTGACGCGGCGCGGCTTGATCTTGCCGCGATCGGTCATGTACTTGCGAAGGAGCTGAGTATCCTTGTAGTCGATGAACTCAGTGTTCTCCTTGCAGAACTGGCAGTACTTGCGACGCGGCTGACGGGCAGAATAATCATTAGCCATGTCTCAATACCTTTCGTGACGACGGTGCGAGCGAACTCTCACCGTCAATTACACACCCCTTAGAACGGGATGTCCTCATCGTAGACGTCGACCGCAGGGGGAACCGGAGCCGCCATGGGCGCCGGAGCCTGCTGCGGAGCGGGCGCGGGGGCGTAGCCGCCCTGCTGGCCGTAAGACGGGGCGGGGGCGTAGCCGCCTGCCTCACCCTGCTGGCCGCGGGACATGAACTCGATCTCATCGACGATGACCTCGAGCTTGCTGCGGCGCTGGCCGTCACGCTCCCAGGAGCTATAACGGAGCTTGCCCTCGATAGCGACCTTCGACCCCTTCGAGAGATAGCGGCTCACGGCCTCCGCACGGGTGCCGAACATCGTGCAGTCCACGAAGTTCGGGTAGTCCTCCCACTCGCCCGTCTGAGGATTGCGACGACGGTCGTTGACCGCCACGCCGAAGCTCAGGACCTGGGTGCCGCTCGCAGTGGCGCGCAGCTCGGGATCGCGGGTGAGATTACCGGAAATGTTGACTCGATTGATGCTCATACGTGTTCACTAC
Organism: uncultured Collinsella sp.; assembly: GCA_900551665.1. Taxonomy (GTDB): domain Bacteria; phylum Actinomycetota; class Coriobacteriia; order Coriobacteriales; family Coriobacteriaceae; genus Collinsella. The sequence continues at coordinate 2,019 of URWW01000009.1, forward strand.
CTCTCACGCGGCGTTAATGGGCCGCATCCATACAAATGACCTACTCCTGGTCGTCGCGACGGACGATCATGTGGCGGATCACGGCGTCGGTAATACGAAGCACGCGATCGAGCTCCGCGATGGAAGCCGGGTCTGCATGGAAGTTGATGAGGGTGTAGTCACCTTCGGTGAGCTTGTCGATCTCGTAAGCGAGCTTGCGCTTGCCCCACTCGTCGACGTTGTCGACCTTACCATTGCCCTCGGCGATCGTGTTGTCGATGCGCTTCATCACGGCGAGACGAGTCTCGGGATCGAGGTTGGGGTCAACGAAGAACAGCAGTTCATAAGCCTTCATGTGGTCACCTCCTCTGGACAAACGGCTTCGGGTCGTGAAGGTGCGCCCGAAGCAGGAAAAGACATGCTAACTATAGCCGAGTCTGCACATCTTGCAAGGTGTCCGCTGCCGCACCCCATGACCTCCACATTTTCGAGCACTTCTGCCAGATGCCCAAACATGTGATCCGCCACGTGATAAGCATGCCACGCCGCCCAGACACAAATCCGCTCCCCGTCGCATCGCGTCTTCTCCGATATCTCGCCTCCGTCCTCCCCCACCTGAAAGACGCAGCGTGCGGGCAACGCGGCCGAAAAGCAAAATGTGCCCCAGCTGCATTTCTCACAAACAAGAAACGCAACTGGGGCACTATGGAAAACGAAGGCTATCCCGAACCTATTCCGTGATGGGGCCGCCGTCCTCATCGCCGGGAGTATTCTCGGTGCTGATCGGCCCGAGCGGAATGGGCTTCTTCTCAACAACCGGAGTGGCATCAACCTGGGTCTCCTCAACAGCCTCAACTTGGGCAGTCTCGGAAGTCTTCACCTCAGCCTCAGCAAAACCTGACTCATGCGAGGATCCGGCCCCCTCGGCATCGGCAGACGCAGTCGGCTCGACATGCTCGCCGCAATCAACGGAGCAGCTAGACTCCTCAGGCCCAATGGGGTCGATCGATTCAACGGGGTCGACGGAATCGGTAGGCTCGAGAGGCTCGACGGGCTGGGCGGCCTCGACGGGGGCAGAGGCTACGGAATCGGGCTCTCCAGCCGGCGAGGCCATAGGATCAACCGGTGCGGAGGCGCAAGCCGTGCGAGCACCGTGGTGGGGAACATCGTCGGGCAGGGGAGCAGACGAGACACCCCAGCGGTTCACGTCAAAACGTGCGAACCACTGCCCCATCGCATTCACACTCACCAGATTCATCGCCGTCGAGATCACATTGCCCACGAACAGCAGGGCCATCAAAAGCAGCACGAAGAGCAAAACCGGGCCGGCGCCCATGCGCAGGAGCTGGTCGGCCAGGAAGTGCCAGCCGGTCATATAGCCATCCGAAAGCCCAATCACGGCAGTGGCGCTCAGCAGGCCGCCCATCAGCACGAGCATGGCCACCATCGCCACAACGAACGCGTAGGCCGAAGACGCCACGGCACCGATGAGGGTTACCAGCAGGACCTTGCAAAAGCCGCCGAAGTCGCGAACGACCATCTGGAACAGTCGGTCGAGGCGCCATCCGGCGGAAAAGCTGTCGTACAGCGTTCCGCGCAGCGCCGCCGCCTGCAAAAACGTACCGGCGAACACCATGATAACGAGGTCGAGCAAGAAGAACGTCGCTCCGGAAGCCAGGATGACCGAGTTCGCAAGACCGCTGCCGCCCGTGGTCATCGCCATCAATGCGGCAAGCGAACCAGGAAACAGAATCTGCAGGACCAGGCCGCAGACAAAAGCAAGGGAAATCGTGATGAGGAAGGCGCGGGCGCCCGTGGAAATAACCTTGCCGTAGTCAACGCCGCGCTGCTTGGGAGCAGATTCCACGCCCCAGGCAGTGAGCCGCGCCCACTCGAGGCCATAGCCGAGCACGGCGATCTGACCCAATATCGGAATCCAGCTGACCAACGTCAGAACGAGCAGCGGTTTAACCCATCCCTTGTCGCGCGTGAGCATCCGCCACGATGACATGAAACCAACTTCACCAGTTTGCATGCGTGCCCCAATTCCTCAGTCTTCGCCATTTGCATGACTGAAGTGTATCCCGATGAGCGAGACATTTTCACCTGCGCACGCCATCATTAAGCACAGCTTAAGCCGCTCGCAAGAACCCCCTAAGGCGCATGCGCCCCGCACTGGCAGAGTCCGGATTACCGGGCAAAAGAAGCGCGGCGATAAAACACCCGGCGCCGAGCGCGCCCTCGCGGGTCATGGCCCGTGGCCGATATACAAAAAAACGAGCCAACCGGGCTCGTTAACGCAATGCATGATGGCGGAGGAGGAGGGATTCGAACCCTCGTACGGGGAGTACCCGTAAACGGTTTTCGAGACCGCCGCATTCAACCACTCTGCCACTCCTCCGTTAAGAAGTGAAAACGGCACGCCATCCAATTGGATGCGTGCCGCTGAAAGTTCTGGCGGAGAGTCAGGGATTTGAACCCTGGAGACGCTTTTGGCGCCTACACGATTTCCAATCGTGCTCCTTCGGCCACTCGGACAACTCTCCGTGAATGCAGGGGCTATTGTACCGTAAGTTGAACGGGATGCAACAGTATTTCTTCGAAAAGGGGTCGAAATTGCTCCACTCCCTCCATAACTCGCTCCGCTAAGATGGTTGGGCCAGTTGATTTTCCCAGGGAGGCACCGTGTTCCCGGCCGTATTCGCAGTCACGCAAAGCGCCGTTTCCGCTTCCGCCATCGCGGCCGAGAGCGTCGCGATCCCCCTCGCGTTCGAGATGCTCGCCGTCGTCGTGGCGGCCGCGACGGGGGCGCTCACCGCGCGCGAGAACAAGCTCGATCTCGTGGGCGCCATCGGCCTTGCGGTGCTCGTCTCCCTCGGCGGCGGTCTCATCCGTGACGTTATCCTGCAGGAAGGAAACGTCTACATACTCCGCCAACCGCTCGCGCTCCCCGTCGCTGTCGCAACGGCCGCAGCGGTGTTCACGTTCCCCGTCATGGTCGAAAAGCCCGACCGTCTCGTGGCGGTGCTCGACATCTTTTCCGTCGGCCTGTTCGCCGTCATGGGCGCAGATAAGACGATGCTCTACGGCTACCCCGCCATCACCTGCGTGATGATGGGCTTCTTCACTGCCGTCGGTGGCGGCCTCCTGCGCGATGTGTGCCTTGCTCGCATCCCCTTCATCTTCCAACGCAGCAACCTGTACGCCATCGCCGCGATCGCCGGGGCGTTCGCCTACATCGCGCTCGTAAAGTATCTTGGCGTGTGGAACATCGCAGCGGCCGTGGTGAGCGTCGCCGTCACCATGGCGATCCGCTGGTGGTCCATCCGCTACAACATCATGAGCCCCACCGAGGTGGACCTGCACAAGCTCCCCGAGCCAGTCAAGAAGGTCGCCCGTCCCGTAGTGCGACCCGTACGCAAGGCTGCGCAACACGTGAGCTCCAGGACGACCCAGGCGGCGGAACGGGCCCGCCGGCGCAAACTCGAGAGCCAGCACCAACGCGATCGCCGGCGGGAAACCCGGAGACGCCGGGACTGACCGGCGTAGACGCGCTGCCACCGACCCTCTCTCCGCCTTTTCGGTTTTGAGCACGACTCGGAAACGCCTCGCATGGAACAGGCGGCCGGTCGAAAAGCGGCCACTCGCCGAGCACGCTCCAATTGACGAGAAGCGGGCCGCCGCCCAAAGGCGACGACCCGCTGACGTTCGGCTATGCGTACCGAGAACTAGCGCTTGCGGAGCTTGGTTGCGACGACCAGCGCAGCTGCGCCGGTGATGCCGGCGACCATCATCGGCAACATGGACGCATCCCCCGTCTTGGGGAGCTTGTTCGTGGGCTTGGCCTCAGACTTGCCTTCATCGGCCTTCACCCAACCGCCGTACAGCGTGATATCGGCCGTGACGGCATCCTTGGTGAAATCCCACTTCTCAGCGACAGTGCCGTCGGCGTTCTTCACCTTGAACCAGCCGAGGAACTTCCAACCCTTGAGGGTCGGGGCCGTCGGCTCATCCAGCAGCGCACCATCCTTGACAGTGACGGCGGTAGGCTTGCCGGCGCCGGACTCGAAGGTCACCGTGAACTCCTTGGGGAGCTTGGCCACAACGGTCTCGGCCTTGGTCATCGTCTCGGTGAGCTTGGCATCGGCGAAATACGTGTCGCACTGGGCACAGTACCAGTGCTCGACGATACCCTCGGCATCGATGGTCGCCGCCTTGGCCGGAACATGCACGGCCTTATGGCCGAGCTTGGGCGAGACAAGGGAAGCGGGGTCGGTGACCTCTTCCTTCATGTCCTTGTCGCGGTACAAGGCACCGCAGTCCTTGCACTTCCAATGGGCCTTCGAACCGTTCGCATCGCAGGTGGCGGGCACCTCGGCGACCGCGACGAGCGTGTGCTTGTGCACGCCAAAGCTACCATCGGGATTCTTATTCAGACCGGAACCGGGGACGATGTAGCCCTCGTCGGGAATGGCCCCCTTGTACGTGCCACCGGAAATCTCAACGTCATTGGCGGTATTGCTCTCGCTGTCAGTGAAGATGACCTGCTGATTTTCGGTGCTGATGAACGTTCCGCCGCTCACGACCACCTTGCCATCCTCGACACCCTTGGCGCCCATGAGGTTGAAAACACCGCCTGCAGCGCCGTCGGAAGGATCGATGGTGCCGCCGGAGACGGTCAGGTTGTTCCAATTAAGGATGGCGGCATCTGCGCCGTTCTTCACCTCGCCGCTCTTGATGACCATGACGCCATAAGAATCGTTCTTGAGATACTTGCCACCGTCGATAACGCCACCGTCGAGAATCAACTCTGCGAAATACCCCGAGGCGTTGGGCTTGCCGCTAAACCAACCATTGTCGATGACACTCGAATAACCGGCAGGCGAACCGTCCTTGTGAAGCAACTCGACCTTGGAGCCAGCGTTGATGGTCAGCTTGCCGTGGTTCAAGACGGTGTAATAGGAGTTTCCATTATGGTTGCTGGGATCGAGCGTACCCGCCTCGGCAGAACGCTTGAATGTCCCTCCAGAAAGCGCGGTGACAGAACCCTCTTCGGTTGCCAGGGCCGCACGTTGATGGCTCACGTTGTCCACCACGCCACCACCGGCAGAATCGACGACGGTCAGATTTCCCTTGTTGACGATGGTGTGATTCCCGTCGGGGTTGGTGAGCTTGTGACCGGCGAGGTCGAGCGTGATGCTCTTGCCCGCGGGAATGACGATGGACTCCGTCTCGTCACTGAGCAATTTGACGGTCGCGCCATCGGCGTTCCCAATCGCCTCAGAAAGAGTCTTGTATGTCTTGACCTCGTCGCCCTTGATGACCTTGGCCGCAATCTTCACGATTCCGCCCTGGTCACTCCACTCGTGATTCTCAGAAAGGGCAATGGAAACGCCAGGCCCCTTTTTAACCTCAAAGACATTGGCGGCGTCACCAACGGGGCTGAGCACCGCGGCGCTCAGGTCTCCCCCCTCAAGATTCAGGACGGGCGCGGATCCCGATCCAGCTCCCGCCACAGACAGCTCGATTTTGCCTGCGATCTCCCCCGCACCGGTGGCGACAACGACGTTCGGACACGGATAGCTAGCGAAACGACACACGTCGAACGCGGCCTTGGGGCCCGCACCTCCGGCGTAGATGTTGGTATTGGCGCCGATTTTCACGTTGCCGCTGTTGTTGGACAACGTGTACTGCGTGTTCGAGCCTCCTTTGAGGGTCACCCCCTCGAGCGTCAAGTTGGCGTAGTTCTGAATCAAAATGGCGGCAGTGGTCGACGTCGTTGTAATCGTGCCGTTCGTGAATGTCAGGTTACTGCCATCAAGCAGTTGGAATGCGTTGGTCTCGGTGCCTGGAGAGCCAACCGTAGGATCGGTCACCGTGTATGTTTTACCCCCAAGGTCGAGCTTAAATTTCTGTTCCCTGGAGACCACAACTCCAGGACCGGTCAAATCCTTCATCAGCTTGATCGTCTCGCCCTGAGACTCTTTACCCTTTGCAATGGCTTCGACAGCCTCGGGCAACGAGGCGTACTCGTTATTCCCGATCCTGACGTCACCCATCTCCGCGTATGCGGCGGGCGCAAATCCCACCGCGGCGGCGATCATCACCGCGAGGAGCGATAGGATGCGCGGGGCCTTACTCCATTTCCTCATCGTTCGGTCCTTCCATCCGTATACTCGGCCTTTTGGCCACTTGAAATTATGATACCCCGCCATTTGAGCGGAGAATTCAACCCCTGCGCAAGCTATCGCCGACCGTGATGTTCCATCCCACAAATGGCAGGGTGAAACGTCAAGGGATGACGAGCGACCGTTAGGGTCCGGACGGACGCTCGGGGAGACCGCCTCTCCGATGCGCATGCGGAACTCGACGACCCAAAAAAGCCCTCCCATCTAAGGGAGGGCTGGAAAAGACGGAACTTTAGAAAGTCAGTTGCTCAAGACGATCGAACATCGCGTCGCGGCGGGTTAGGAAGTCCCACGGGTCGAAGATCTCGTCGAGCTTCTCGGCCGTGACGGTGCACTCTGGATCGGCCTCGAGGCGGGTGCGGAGGTCGGGGCCGTCCACGGCGGCATGGACGTCGTCCCACACGGCCATGGAATTGCGCTGGACGATCTTGTAGGCGTCCTCGCGAGAGATACCCGTATCCACCAGGGCAAGCAGAACCTTGGAAGAGTAAATCAGGCCGCGGGTGAGATCGAGGTTCGCCTTCATGCGGGCGGGGTACAGGATCAAGCCGTCCACGATACGAATGAGGCAGGTGAGAATGTGGTCGAGCGCCATGAAACTATCGGCCTGGGCGACGCGCTCGGCGGAGCTGTGCGAGATGTCGCGCTCATGCCACAGGGCCACGTTGTCAAAGGCCACCTGAGCGTTGGAGCGCACGATGCGAGAAAGGCCGCAAACCTTCTCGAGCGTGATGGGGTTGCGCTTGTGCGGCATGGCCGAGCTGCCCTTTTGGCCCTTGCGGAACGGCTCCTCCACCTCGAGGGTGTCGGTCTTCTGCAGGCTGCGGATCTCGGTCGCGATGCGATCGCACGTGCAGGCCGTGGTGGCGAGGACACCGGCCAGGTAGGCGTGGTGATCACGCGAGATGACCTGAGTTGACAGCGGGTCATAGGCAAGGCCCAAGTGCTTGCAGACGTACTCCTCCACAAACGGGTCGATAGACGAATACGTGCCCACCGCACCGGAAATGGCGCCGACGGCCATGTTCTCGCGCGCATCAATGAGACGATCGAGGTCGCGCTTGAGCTCCCAGGCCCAGCTACCGAACTTCATGCCGAACGTCATGGGCTCGGCGTGAACGCCGTGGGTGCGACCCACGCACAGGGTGTCGCGCTCCTCAAGAGCGCGGCGGCGACAAATCTCGCCGAGTTTGCGCACGTCGTCGATGATGAGGTCGCAAGCCTGCGTGAGCATGTAACACAGGGCCGTGTCGCCCAGGTCGGAGCTGGTCATACCGTAGTGGACCCAACGGCTGGGCTTCGGCTCGCCCTCCGGGATGCCGGCATCCACATGCTCGCCCATGTTGGTGAGAAAGGCGATCACGTCATGATGGGTCACCGCCTCGATGGCGTCGACCTCGTCCTTATCGAAACCGGCGTGCTCGCGGATATAGGCGGCGTCCTCCTTGGTGATACCGCAATCTCCAAGCTCGGCCTGGGCCTCGCAGGCGAGCACCTCGATCTCCTGCCAAACGGAATACTTGTTCTCAAGGGAGAAGATGCGGGCCATTTCCGGACGGGTGTAGCGATCGATCATGACGAGGGCTCCTTTCATGAAAAGAGCCCGACACCTTCACGGTACCGGGCTCTCTTGGCTCTCAATGGAGCGGGTAACGGGACTCGAACCCGCGAATGTCAGCTTGGGAAGCTGATGCCTTACCACTTGGCGATACCCGCGTGCGGTTAATCCTACCACGCGAGCTCCCGCACAGGCAACCGACGTCTTTGCGCTCTTTCCTTGAAGCGACGCGGCCACAGGCGAAGAACTCGTGGAGCGCACGGACATCCCAATCAACCCCAACTGCCCCTTTGACGGGACGTCCAGAACCGTTCGGATTCGCAAGGTCCGGGCGTCAGAAAACATCGGATGGACTCGAGAATGCCCGGCGTAGCATCGCCGCACGGGCGCATCCGAACGCGGACGCCCGAACCCGACCACGAGACCACGGGAGGCCCAGATGACCGACAACAGGAAGAGACCGATGCGCGGACGAATCGGAGGCGGGGCCATCGGCGGAAAGCGATTTGGGAAACGCGCGAGGGCGGCCATGCGGCGGGCGGACGTGATGCCGAGGCCCAGCGGGCGGGCACCCGGGGCCTTGCTCGATGACAAAGCACGCGCTTTCCTTGTCATACTCTTGATCGCGACGGCGTTCTGCGCGCTCTCCGGTCTCGTGGGACCCCATGTCCCCAATGCGTTCGCCGTGGGCGGATACACCCATGTGTTCCCAAACGGAAACACCGTCCAGGTCCACGGAGACGGCAGCGTTTCGGGAACCTGCACGCTGTCAGGCGGGGCCACGGCAGGCGGCGTGTACGGCGGAACCGTCACCATGCCCGATGGAAACTCATATCACGCCGCCTGCTACGAGCGATACCTCGGTGTTCCCAATTACAAGTACTATCCCGGCCCATGCGATGGAACCTACCCGTTCGAGGCAACCCGCAATGCGGACGGTACGTACTTCGTTGTCATCCTGAGTCAAGACGCTGCACACGGCGCGCCCGGGGCGGGGGATTCCGACAAATACCCGTATCAGCGCTGTTACACCAAAAACTGGAAACTCGTTCTGGAAATCGACGTGTCATTCGTCAAGCGTTCCGCCGACCATTCGATCACGAACGGCAATCCCGAATACTCCCTTGCGGGAGCGACGTTCGACATTTTCGATGCCTCATCCGACGCCAAGGTCGCGACCGTGACCATGGACGACAGCGGTCGGGCACACTGCAAACTCGCCCCAAACAAGAAGTACTACGCAGTTGAGACCAAGGCGCCTCGGGGATTCGCGCTGCACCCCGATCGCATTCCCTTCTCAACCGGAACGCAACAGGGGACCTTCACGTTCGAGGACCGACCGGGAAGCGTCACATTGACGATACAGAAGCGGGATTCCGTCACGAAAGGAAAAGCGCAGAAGGGACTCTCGCTGAAAGGAGCCGAATACGAAGTTTCTTCGCTCTCGACACCCGGATGGAAGACCAAGGTGACAACCGATCGACGCGGCATCGCCACGGCACAGGGGATTCCCCTGGGCAGGATCTCCGTGAAGGAAATCAAGGCCCCCGAGGGATACAAGACCGATTCTTCCACCCACACGTACGACGTCGGGGCAGATCAACTCGACGCATCGGGCATCGTGAAGCTGGAACCGCGAGACGAATACGTCGATGTGCCCTGTGCCTTCGATATCGAGATCACAAAGTTCCTCGAAGGGGGCGGAGACTCTTCAGGACTGCAGGAACCGGGTGCAGGAGTCCGCTTCCTTATCATCTCCAATTCGAGCGGAAGGCCCATCGGCACCATAACCACCGATGAGCATGGAAAGGCTTCCACGGCGGGAAAGTGGTTTGGCGACGGGGTGCGCGGTGAGGGCATCCGCGGGGCGATCCCCTACGACATCAAGGGATACACCGTTCGCGAAGACCCCGACAGCACGCCGGAGGGCTACCAGCCCTGTCCCGCCTGGACCATCGGAACCGATCAGATGTCCGACGGCGCGACCCTCCACTACATCGTCGACAACGATTTCGTTGGATCGCGCATCCAAATCATCAAGCACGATGCCGTGAGCGGGCAGCGCGTGCCCCTCAGCGGATTCGCATTCCAAGTGCTCGACAAGGAGAAGAGGCCCGTGAGCCAGGAGGTTTGGCATCCCAACCACATGGTCCTCGACACCTTCACGACAGATGAGACGGGCAGCGTCACCCTACCCGAAACACTCAAACCGGGAACGTATTACATACGCGAGATCGCATCCGTGAAACCCTATCTCATCAATGATGACGATATCGAATTCAAAATCGAAAACGATACGGATACGGAGCCGATCACGGTCGTGCGCGTATTGGATGTGCAGGTCAAGGGCAGCGCGACGATAACCAAGCGATGCACCGACGACCGCTGCCCGTGGTGCGAGGGCGGAAAGGGCCTGAGCGGCGCGGTATTCGATGTCGTCGCCCTGGAAGACGTCGTGAGCCCCGATGGAACCGTTGCGGCGGTCAAAGACGAGGTTCTTGGGAGCATCAAGACGAACGACGACGGAATCGCGCGCATCGACGGCCTGCCCCTCGGCAGCGGATCCGCTCGATATGCGTTCGTGGAAACCCAACCGGCTCCCGGCCATGTTCTCAACGACGCGCCCATTCCCTTCACGCTGACCTGGAAAGACGGTGACACCGACACCGTCTACGCAGAGTCGCACATCAAAAACGTCCCAACGCAGACCATCATCGACAAGTTCGACGGAACCACGAAGGCTGCGTTGCGGGGAGCAGAGTTCGATGTGTGGCCGCGCCAACTCGAATACAAAACCGTTAACGCCGGGGATGGAACGGGAGCGCTCCTCATCACCAATCGGACTGGAGAGCGGAATTGGAAGCAGGCCTCCCTGACAATCGCCCTCGACGGTTCGGGAAAGGAGGCGGAGAACAGGCAAGCGGCATACACCCTGGATGACTTTTCCATCGACGAAGACGTTGCGGTGCTGCAATCGATTCGCCCCGGATCCTATCTGTTGACCCTCTCATCGTCCGACGATGAGGCTGCGCAAACACGCTTGATTGTGACCATCGAGCCGAACACCGACACGCATGTCCGCGTCGAATCGAGCGGCCTGCAGCTCCGCGGGCACACAATCGAAGCGGGAAAACAAAAGCAGCTTGACGGGGCGTTCGCGCATTTGGACATCCCGACTGCGAGCGATGAGAGGGGGCAGCTTCTCCTGAAGCACCTTCCGGCGTCGGAAGACGAACTAGACCGTCTCCTGGGCATGGTCGGAAACGAAAAGCGGAACGACCATGCGGCCGACGATGATGTTGAGAGATGCGATGGAGAGCCGTTGACCTGGTGCGTTCAGGAAACCGCGGCACCCGACGGCTATATCGTCGATCCTTCGACAAGAACCTTCACAGTCCAAACGAAACCCGACCAACAGGGCGGCACCGAAAAGCGCATCTCCGTGGAGAACGACTTCACCCGGGTCGACATCGGCAAACGTTCGGCCGAAACCGAGGAGCTCCTCGAAGGGGCGCAGCTCGAGATTACCGATGAATCTGGAAACCCCGTCGATCGATGGACCAGCTCCAGCGAGCCCCATCGAATCGAACGGCTCGCGCCGGGAACGTACAGCCTGCATGAAGTCGTCCCGCCTCAATCTCATGACGGTGCCGAACCGATGACGTTCGACGTGAAGCCCACCGCCGATGTGCAGACGGTCACCATGTACGACGAGAGGCTCTCCGTTGCTGGACGCATCGACAAAAGACAGGAGATCGCTCGCCCGATAGCGCCGAACTCCCGCCCGAACGGAGATGGGCTCAATCGTGCGGAACCGATCGAGGGGGCTGCAGGTGAGTTCTCCTACACGCTTGACTATCGAAACGAAAGCTCATCATGGGTAGACGAATTCACCGTGGAAGACCATTTGCTCGAAGCGGAGAAAGGCATGGCTGAGCTCTCCGGCATCACCGTCGGGAGAGCCCAAGGCGACCATGACGGCACGCTCAACGTCTGGTATCAGACAAATCTCTCAACAAAGGGAGAGCGTGATACCTCTGAAGCCAACGCGACCCTGTCCGATGGGCACGGCAACCCCTGGCTCGACGACCCATCCGTCATCGCGAGGATCGGCGAGGACCGCCGCGTTCTCGACTACGCGGGATGGAGGGTCTGGACTTCCGGGGTACCCGCCACAAAAGGCGCCCATTTGGACGTCGACGACCTCAAGCTCGGCAACGGCGAGGTCGTGACAAGGGTCCGACTTGAATATGGAAGCGTATCCGACGATTTCTCCACCAGGTCGGACGGTTGGGATGCGCCGGGATATAAGGACGCGCACGACGATTGGAACCCACTTCCCACCATCCATCCCGCAGCAGGAAATGGTGATGCCACCTGCGCGCCGACCATCCTGCATATGAAGGTCCTTGATGCATACGGAGGCGGATGTGAACTCGACAACCATGCCAGCGTTTCCATCTACCGAAATGGAGGAGGACAGAATCTTGAAGCCCATGATGAGGACGCCGTCCATCAAGAAGCCCTGTCTTGGGGCGCAGTCCCCCTCCTCGATCAAACCGGATCGAACACCCTCGTGCGGGCGGCAGTCTCGCTCGCAATCGGCGGCGGGCTTCTCATGGGCTACCGGTATCTCCGAAGGACGAGATGGATGCACCCTATCGCGAAGAATCCTCCTGCATTGCGTTGTCAGCGGGGCGGCGGGCGCCATCCTCTCGGCCATCGACGCCACCTGCTTGAACGGGAGAAGATACCAAAAACTCTCTGAAGGCGCGCTCGCCAATACAGCCGCCGCACATGACGGAAGCGTCGATTGGGCGCGCTTGGGATCCATCAACCCGGAAATTGAGGCATGGCTGAGCGTGAAGGGAGCCGGAATCGACCTTCCGGTAGCACGACCATCCGAAGACAAGCGATCCGATTGGTACCTGCGGCACGATGCATGGGGGCGGCTCAGTGAGATCGGGTGCCCCTACCTCGACAGAAGATGCCGGGTGAGCGATCGGCACGTACTCGTGTACGGACATCGAGTCGGACGGAGCGGGCTTATGTTCAGCGAACTCGCCTCGATGTACCGACAGGAGGCATTCGACCAACTTGAATGCGCCCTGTGGCGAACCCCGACAGAAACCACGACCTTCACCCCACTCTTTGCCATGCGAACAGACCGGACGCATGAAGGAATCCAAAGGTTCGACCACAGCTCCCAAAGCACCCTGAGTCGATGGGCTTCAGACCTTCTCAACGAGGCATCGGCTATCGCCGTGGACGCCCATGCGCGGGTCGCCTGCGCAGAGCGGGTCCTCACGCTCGTAACGTGCTCGGGCCGTGGAAGCGGAGGGAGGCTGAGGACGCTCGTCCTGTTCAGCGCCCCGTAGGGCCGTCGCGAAAGACCGGGGATGAAAGAACCCCGAAGCAGGGGCTTCGGGGTTCTCCTTCTCATTGCTCGTTGGATGAATCATCGGATAGGTCCATATCGAGCTCGTCCATCTCCTCACCGCGCTGCTGCTCGGCCTCCACACGCTCCGCCCGAACGCTCGCGGGTGTCGACCATCTGTTCCCCAGGTAGAACGAAAGCCCCAGACCAAGCAACACGGCGATGGTGGCGCCGACAAGATATTGGATCCGATGCTCCTTTATGAACTCAATCACGGCTCTCCCTCATTCCGCAGCTGGAACTACGAGCGGCGGATAACTTCGGTCACCACATCGGACACGACCGCCACGTTCTCGAGATCGACGTTGTAGGGCTGGTCCTCCTCGGTGCGGGCGAGGGCGAAGCCGGTGCCCTCGACGCCGGCGATGGTAAGGGAGCGCAGGCTCATGTTCATAGCGACGTTGGCATCCGTGGTGACGTAGGGCATATCGACCGTAGGGTACTCGTGGTGGAAGTCGGAACTCACATGCTGGACGAGCTTGGTGATGCGCTTATCGCCCTTCAACACGCGCCGCTCGCCCTCGGTGGAGAGCATGGCGACCTGGCCGGCGCCGATGCTCTCGAGATTGATGAGGAACACGCCGCGCAGCTTGTCGCGATGCGCATCGAGGAACGCCTGCATGCCCGCATTGCCGTTCTCCGAGGCGCCCGTCGCGACGAACCAGATGTCGTGACCGAGCAACTCGTCATCGCCCATATCGGCGATGGCCTCACGGAGCTCGTCCTCGGTCGCCCCATCGAAGGGAGCGGCGCCGCCCTTCCAATCATCGTCGTCGAAATTGTCCCAGGACCCGATGTCATGACCGCTGCTCTTGGCATCAAACGAATCGTCGACGCCGAGCCAATCACTCATGCTGTCCTCGTTTTTCTTCTTGCGACCGAAGAGACGACCCAAGCCCCGGCGCGGCTTCTCGGGCTCGGGAGCGGGGGCGCTGATGGTCTCGAAGGTGCCCTCGGGCGCATAACCCTGCGCGACGGGGGATGGAGAGCTGATGACGGTGAAGGCGCTTCGGGCCTCTGCGGCCTGCTCGTCGCGGACGGGAGCGGTCACGGACGGCGCAGGAGCGGCGGGCATCGGGACGGCGAAGGGGTCGACCGGGGTGGCAGACGGATCGGGCAGATCGAAAAGGGATGCGCGATTCGCCGTCTCGGGCATGCGCGGCTTGGGCGCGGAAGCGGTGCTCGGCACGTTGATGACGCGCTGTGGACGGGCGGGGACGGCGCGGTCGATCTCAGCCATGAGCGAGTCAACGGTGTCGACAGGCTGTGCGGGCATGGCGACGGTGCCGGAAAGATCGACAGCGGTCTCGAGCTCGGGAACCGGCATCGAGAACATCTGCGTGGCGCCGCCGTCCTTGGGCTCGTCCTGTCCAGAACCGTTCGGCGCGTCGGGGACAAGCGAATCGGCCTCGACAGGGGAGGCAAGGCTGCCGGAATCAATGCCTTCGTCGGAATCGGACGAAGCGTCCTCCTCGGAAGCGCGGTCCTCCGACTCAGACGGGACATCTACGGAATCCGAAGTGGCTTCGACGGACTCGTCTTCGGCGGACTCATCGATACCGGGCTCCTCCTCGATGACCTCGTATTCGGCCTCAAGAATGTAATCGGCGTCCTGCACTTCGTCCATAGGGGCAAACGCGCCATCGAAAGCCTCGTCGTCCTCGGAAAAGTCCTCGGGAGCGTCCTCGTAATACCCCTCTTCGCAGTACGCCTCCTCGGCATCTTCATCCCGATCGAGCGCCTCATCCTCGACAGGAGCGTCCGGCGCGGAGAAGTCGGCCTCAAGGGCTTCCTCGTCGCGATCCTCCTCCTCGACGAACTCGGCCGGGGCGATGGCAGACACGGCGGGGGCGTCGGGCTCATACACGAAGGAGCAGCTCTCGGACATCATTCCGAGCGACCGGATCACATCCGCGCCGAAGCGGATATTACCCTCGGCGTTGATGCGGAACGGAAGCTCGGGCTCTGCCGGCTCGAAATCGATCTCGGGTTGGACCTCGACGGCCTCCTCCTCGTCGTCGACCTCGGGGGACTCATTCTCCGCGGCGGCGGCGCTGGAGGTGGCGGTGAAGTCCGGCTCCACGATCTCGAAGACCGCGGTCCCCTGCTCGACGAGATCGTCATCGGCAGCCTCGGCAGCGCTGACGCTCTCGTCCCCCTCCTCCGCAATTGCGAGGTCGGGAATCGTCACGCCGGCGGCGAGGTCGGCGGCGCTCATGGCGGACGTCGAACCGAAGTCGGCCTCCTCCGCCGGGGACACGTCCTCGGCCCCATCCTCGATGGGCTCCGCGGTCGCGTCGTCGGCGCTCTCCATCTCGTGAGGATAGGCCGCCTCGGCCGCAGCGGCCGCCTCGGCGGTGGCGATGGCCTCGTCGAGGATGCGCTGCTGCTCGGCGAAGTACTCATCTGCCGGCTGATCGGAGGGGAATTCCTCGCCCATCTCATACGGAGCGACCGCGTCCATCACGCCCAACATGGCCGCGACGGACGACTTATTGCACACGGAACCCGTGGTGTAGGGCAGGAAGAAGCGGTTGGCGATGATCGCGATGCCGTTGGCCAGCGGGACGAGTGCCGCAACGATGGCGAGGACCCAGAGCGCGATCTTGGCTGCGTCGGGCAGCGGCAGCATGCGCACGACCGCGAGCACCGCGGGTACGACCATGCACGCGGGCAGCAGCTTGATGATGAGCGGGCGATAGGCGGCAAAGGGCTCGGTGCTCAGCAGATCGGCGCGGGGAGAGTCGTAATGAGCCACCACGACGACCGGGCGATTGCGGGGCGAGGCGAGAGGGCCGCTGGCCTTGTGGTAGGCGATGACGTTCTGGCTCAGGCCACCCGAACCGAGATTGGAGAGCACGGGACGGCCAGAGCGCTCCATGACGAAGAGTACGGCCGAGGCGACCGCGATGAGCAGACCGACCACGCCCGCAGGCCCTCCGATACCGGAGAGCAGGGCGCCGACGAACACCAGGATGCCGAGAGCGGCTTGGACCACCTTCGCGGACCCGGTCGCACTGAACTCCTGCACCTCGGGCGCGAAGCCATGGTCGGAAAAGATCTTCGCGATCACATCCGCGGCGGCGCGCTCCTCCTCGCTGCAAGCAGGAGTGATACCGGTGTTCTGAAGCAGGTGGCTCAGGTATTTCTTCGTATTCGCCATGTGGACTCCACATCGAACTCGTATGCGTGCAAACGCGTTGTAAGGACAACGCGCATGTATAGTCGCCAGTATACCCTTACTTGCGCCCTACCTGCCGAATTTTGGCTTGGCGCGGCCCCTCGGACAGGCGCGTCGCGGACCCTCCACACCAGCAGCCGGCCATTTGTCTTGCACTAAAATGGGTGGGTGGATACATAATTGTGCCCAAAGCAGTATCAAGCTGAAAGGGAAGTACCGCCGTGCACAGCACAACCGCGCACACAAGCGAAACACATCCTGACATGCCGAAGCCGTCCAGGCGAGTCGAGGGAGCGCGCAGGATGCTCAGCCTCCTATTCTCCCTGCACGTCTCCCCACGCCCGCTCACAACGAGCGAGATCGTCGATGACCCCGAAATCGGATACCTTGGCAAAAAATCGGCGACGCGCGACAGCCGTTGCAAGGCGTTTAGACGCGATCGAGAGACCCTCGCCGAGCACGGGGTTCACATCCGCGAGGTCCTGCCACAATCTGCGGGCGGCATTGCGGTAAACGAGGAAAGCGCTTGGGCGATCGACCGTGAGCGAACACATGCCGCCCAAGGAGTTCTCTCACCTTATGACGCCGAGGAGATCGTCTGCGCCATCGACCAGGTCTTCGAGCTCCATGCGGACGACCCGACCCTATGGCCGCTGCAGACGGCGCGCACCAAGCTGTGCGAACTCGCCGGCAGAGACCCGTCGTCGCCCGAGCGAGCGGGTGAAGGCAGGGCTGACTTGAAATCCATCTGGAACGCGTTCGACCGACTCAGGCCCGTCGAGTTCACCTATCGCGACGCTCGCGGCATCGAGAAGAAGCGCATGGTGGATACCTACGGCATGTTCACACACGGAACGCATTCCTACCTCGTTGGATTCGACCACGATGCCGAGGACCTGCGCACCTTCCGCACCGACCGCATCCTCTCCGCGAAACACGCCCCCGAGTCGCGTCCTTCCTATGCAATCCCCGCCGAATTCGATGTCACGGGTCATCAATTCCTGCCGTTCGACTTCTCCCGAGCGGCCGCGAGGGCCTGCACCTTCACGTTCCCCGTGGGCATCGCGGGTGAGGAACTCGCGCTCATCACCCAGGGCAGGGGCGAGCTGACACAAAGAGACGACGCATGGACCTGGGATATCGCGGTGCGAGACCTCGACGCCGCGGCATCCTTCACCCTCGAGCATGCCAACCTGGGCATGCGGGTGCAGGGTCCCAGCGAGCTCGTTGCGCTGGTTCGCGATCACATCGAAAAGGCGGTGAGCGCACATGAGTAACGTCAACAAGCGCGCCCTCTCATCCGAAGACCTGCTGCAGACCGCGCTCAACCTCATGGAGCGCCTGACGACCGCCTCAAACGCCAGTGTCGACGCCGCGACATTCGCGCGCGACGCATCCATTTCCCTCGAGCAGGCAAATGAGGTTGTCGAACTGCTGCAAGGCGTTGCCGATGAACGTAGCGGATCGCATATGGCCCTCGACTACCAGGATGGGGCGATAACCCTCTCGGGTGACGCAGGCCGCCTTGACCCTGTGCGGCTTACTCCGGCAGAGTCGCTGGCCCTGCGCCGCGTGCTTACGACCTGCAACATTGCTGACGATGTGCGCGGGCGCGTCGAGGCGGCATTGTGCGCCGACCCCGAGGCGGGCGACGAGACAGCGGTCGATAAAACCATGGGTGGCGACCGGCTGCTCGGCGGTTTCTACCCCGTCATATCCGAGGCCATCGCCATCGGTGCGCGCCTCGCCATTTCCTACCGCGCCGGCGACGAATGCAGTCCGAGCACGCGCCTGGTCGACCCCAAGCTCATCGAGGTTTCCGGCGACGCCGCGTATCTCGTGGCTTGGAACGTCGAGAAGGACGCCCAGCGCAGTTACCGCCTCGATCGCATTGCGAGTGCCGAGCTCACCGACGATTCCGTTGAGCGCCACGATTTCTCCCCGTATTCTGCCGCCGAAAGCTTGCACGCCCATGGCGCAGACGCGACTCTGCGCTTCGCGAACAGAGGCGACCTCGCATCTCGTGATTGGGAGGGCATCCACCGAGACACCGCGAACGAGCAAGAGGATGGCAGCGTACTGGTCCACGTCAGCTACACGTCCGCGCCCTGGCTTTTCTCACAAATCGCCGCCGCGGCGGGAACCATCGTCATCGAAGAGCCCGAGAGCTTGAAAAACGACTTCGGAACGTGGGTGAAATCACTGCTATAAGCAAACGGGGCGCTCGTGGGCGCCCCGTCTTGTATGCAATCCTCAATACGCTCCGCTCTTTAGCGACGCTCATGGTTCTCGCGCCACATCTCCAGATACCTGCCGACCTGACGCACCTCGATCCGCTGATGCGGGGCGGGCAGGGAATTCAGGAACTTCTTTCCGTACCCCTTGCTCACCAGACGCGAATCGGCCAGCACCAGCACGCCGGCGTCTGTCGACGTGCGAATAAGACGCCCGGCAGCCTGCTTCACCTCGAGCACCGCCTCAGGTAATGAGTAACGCGCCCAGGCGCGATCCTCGCGGGCACCGCGCTCGCATGAGAGCGGGTCGCTCGGGCTGGCGAATGGAAGCTTGGGAATAACAACGCAGCGCAGCGTGTCGCCGGCCGCATCAAACCCCTCCCAAAACGCCTTCAACGCAAACAGCGAGCTCTTCTCATTCGAGAGGAAGCGGTCGCGCAGGATCTTTGCGGAGGTCGTGCGGCGCTGGCAGTCGAGCGCGAGGCCACGCTGCGCGAGCCGGGGCTCTACGCGGTCGTACAGTTCCTCCATGTCGCGTCGGTTGGTGAACAGCGTGAGCGTGCTACCGCCCATGGCGATATGAACATCGACGAGCAAGGTTTCGAGCGCCGAGAGGTACGCATCGCGGCTGCGCGGATCGGGCATATCCGATGCCACCACAACCGCCATGTTGCGCTCGAAGTCATAACTCGAATCGAGATGGACGGAACGAGAGCTCGACGACGAAATACGGTCCAGACCCACGGCGTGCTGGAAATGATCGAAGCTGTCCGAAACCGTCATGGTCGCGGAGGCGAAAATCGCGGTGTGAACCTCCGGCAACCATTCCTCCGCAAGAGCCTCGCCCACATCAAGTCGCTCGGCGGTCAGACATTCACCGCCCGCTTTGAGGCGACGATTGACCTGGCAAGAATATACGTAGCGGTCGTCCGCTCCATCGAGGATGAGCCTAAGGCCATCGCGAAGCTCGCGCATGCGACGCCGCCCGTCCGCGACATCGGTCACTAGGTCGGGCTTCTCCTCGGCCACGGTCTCCACGAGCGATGCCAGGTTCTTGGTCGCCTCGTCCAGGGCGTCGAGTGCGGTGCGACCCACCTCCTCAAACCCAGCCCACGCCATGGAATCGCGCAAGTCATTGCCAATCCACATGTTCGCGTTGTCGTAGCCGCCCTCGGACCGAGCGGCGCGGGCGAGTTCGCGCACCGCGTCGAACAGCTCGGCCATGGCAAGAGAGGCGCGCTGCGTACTAGAGGACGCCTTCACAGTGAGGCCCATGAACAGTGTTGCCGCGTCGCTCAGCGCCAGGTCGCGGGCGATCTTGCCAAGTGCCCCGGCGCGATCGCCTCCCAGGCGCTCAAACACCGCACGGCTCTCGTCGGCAGACACTTTGATGGCCCATTGACGACGCGCTTCCGACTCGATGGAATGCGCCTCATCAACCACCCAGTGACGAATGGGAGGCAAGATCTTGCCCTCAGCGGCAACGTTGCGGAAGAGCAGGGAGTGATTCGTCACAACCACATCGACGCGGGCCGCACGACGGCGCGAGCCGTGAACCATGCATTTATCCGGGTAGAACGGGCACAGACGGCGCGCGCACTCACGGGAAGACGTGGTGAGGTCAGCCTTGTTCACGCTGCGCCAGCGAATACCCAGCCCATCAAGGTCCCCCGTGGGAGACTGGCAGGCAAACGCATATAGAACAGCGATGGCGGTCAGGGTGTCCACCGGGTCGCGGTTGGTCTTGATTTCCTGAGCGCGCGCAAGGCGGTCGAGCTTGCGCAGGCAGGGATAGTGGTCGTAGCCCTTGAGGGCGCAATAGGTGAGACCGCCGTCCATCTCACGAGCCAAACGCGGGAGCTCGTGGTAGATCAGCTGGTCGGCGAGGTTGTTCGACTTCGTCGCAATACCGACGGTCACCTTATTTCTTCGGGCGAGCTCCGCCATGGGCACGAGATAGGCGATCGACTTGCCAACGCCGGTACCGGCCTCGATCACGCGGTGCGTGGAGGTGGCGAGCGCATCGCGCACTTCGACGGCCATCTGCACCTGCTCTGAGCGCGGCTCGTATCCGGGATACATCCTGTTGACCAGGCCGCCAGGCGCAAAGCACTCCTCAATCTCCTCGCGCGAGGGAACCGAAACTCCAACGAGCTCGTCCGCATCCACGCGGGCCGCGGAGCCGATCTCCGCCTCCTCGTAACCCTTGAGAAGCTCGCATCGAGAATCGACAAGGGAAAACACCGCATCGGGTTCCTCAGCGGCCAAGAAGCTAAAAATCGGACGGTACGACCACGGAACGTCCGGATGCATATCCGCCAAGCGGCGCATGAGGCCGGCAGGAAGGTCGGCCAGGCCGCACAGCAGAATGCGCCACACGCCGCACAGTGCCTCAACATCGGCATTTGCTCGATGCGACACGCTCTCGCAGCCAAAGAGCTCGGCCATGACGGCGAGTTTATGCGACGCCAGGCGCGGCAGCGCGATGCGGGAGAGCGCGAGCGAGTCGATCCAGATATCGGAAACATCGGCTCCGCCTGGAACCTGCTCGATGAACCCTCGGTCAAATGCCGCGTTGTGCGCAACCACGGGGCACCCGCCAACGAACTCCGCCAGGGACGCCACAGCGTCAACAGCCGAGGGCGCATGCGCCACGTCGGCATTCGTGATGCTCGTCAGCTTGGTGATTTCCTCGGGTATCAGCCCACTCGGTTTCACAAAGGTGTCGAAGCGATCCACAATCTCGCGGCCGCGCAAACGGGCGGCCGCGATTTCGATCAACTCGCTATCGCGGTGCGACAATCCCGTGGTCTCCGTATCGAGCACGATGACGTCGTCCTCTATCAGGCCGAACGAACGAGTTTCAGCGCGCTGGGCGAGTGTCGCATAACGCTCCACAATCGCCGCCGGCGTGCCGGGCAATACCGCGGCAGCCATCTCGAGCGGCGTAGCCGCCGCGGCGACGCTCATCGAGCGGCTCGCTCGAGGGCCAGCTCGACCAGCTCGGCGCACAGGTCGCTGAAGGCGATGCCGGCGTGACGAGCCTCGTCGGGAACGAGGGACTCGGATGTCATGCCGGGAATGTTGTTCGTCTCGAGAATGATCGGGCCATCCTCTGTCACGATGACGTCGGTGCGAGAGATGCCGAACAGGCCGAGCGACTCGTGTGCACGGCAGGCAATGCCCTGGACCTGGGCGTACATATCCTCGGGCAACTGAGCCGGAATGCGATGGATGTCGTTGGGGTCGGCGTACTTAACCTCGAGGTCGTAAAACTCCGACTGCTGCGGCATCATGATTTCCACCACGGGAAGCGCGCGCAAGGTCTCACCATCGCCCAAAGCGGCAACGGAGCACTCAACACCAAAGACACGATGCTCAACCATGACCTTATCACCGTGCTCAAAAGCAAGCTCGATGGCGGACGCGAGCTCCGAGGGGTCCTTCACCAGAGAGATGCCATAGCTTGAGCCGTTCACAACCGGCTTGACGAAGCTCTGGGGGCCCACGATCTCGACGATCTCGTCAATCGACGGCATATCAGCGCGAGTGAAGGTGACACTCGGTGCAACGGGCAGACCTGCACGACGATACAGCAGCTTGGAAAGGTCTTTGTCCATTGCGATACCGCTCGCCAGGGAGTTTGACCCGGTGTAGGGGATGCCGAGGAACTCCAGGATGTGCTGGGTCATGCCGTCCTCGCCGCCAAAGCCGTGCAAGGCGATAAAAGCAACGTCGTAATTGCCGTTTTCCAAACGAGAGAGGAAGCCCTGCTCGCCGGGGTCGACCATTTCAACCGTGCCGTAGCCAGCCTCGGTGAGGGCAGCAGCGGCGTTCTTGCCCGACGCAAGCGAGATCTCCCTCTCATCCGAGATGCCGCCTGCCAGAACCGCCACCTTCATCTCATGACGCTCTTTGCCAGCCATGTCGCCGCCTTTCACCGTTTTTCCCGCGCGACCTGCGACGCGAGGTGTCTATTTCACGCAATAACCGTGCGCTTCGCCATGAAGCACACGACAATACCCTATTGTATAGGGTAACTATGCACCTGGGGGCCGATCACCCCATCACCCGAAAGGCGACAAATGGAACGCACCAACCGTTCGCGCGATATTCGTCAATTCGACCTCGATGACCTCAAGGAGCTCATGAAGGAGCTTGGACAGCCCGCGTTTCGCGCCAAGCAGCTTTACGAGTGGGTTCACGAGAAGAACGTCTGTTCGTTTGACGAGATGACCAACCTGCCCGCCGGCCTGCGTCAATCTCTCACCGAGACCTTCGCTTTCAAGGTCCCTACCGAGCTTGTGAAGCAAGTCTCCAAGGACGGTTCCCGCAAATACCTGCTCGAATTCTCCGACGGCGTCTCTGTTGAGACGGTTGGCATGCCCAATCGCAACAAGCTTGCCGTCTGCATCTCCTCGCAGGCCGGATGTGCCATGGGCTGCGCCTTCTGCGCCACGGGCCTTGCGGGCCTCTCCCGTTCGCTCACCGCGCAGGAGATGGTCGACCAGGTCCTCCACGTCTCTCGCGACTTTGGCGAGCGCGTGACGAGCGTCGTCTTCATGGGCCAGGGCGAGCCCTTTGCAAATTTCGACAACACTGTTGAGGCGCTTCGCATGCTGAACGACCCCGAGGGACTCGCGATCGGCGCACGTCACCTCACGGTCTCTACCTGCGGCGTCATCCCCGGCATCCGCCGTTTTGCGGAACTGCCCGAGCAGTTCACGCTTGCCATTTCGCTTCACTCAGCGATTCAGACCACGCGTAACCAGCTTATGCCCGGCGTTAAGAAATTCACTCTTCTACGCCTGCATGAGGCAATTCAGGAGTATGTCGAGAAGACCGGCCGCCGGCCGACATACGAATTCGCAATGATCGACGGCATCAACGACACCAACCCTGAGATGCAGGCCCTGGTTGACTTCTGCGCCGACACGCTTTGCCACGTGAATCTCATCCAGCTGAACGACATTCCCGACAGCCCGTTCCGCCCGTCGCCGATCGAAAAGGTCGAGGCGCTGCAGCGTCGTCTGACCATGCATGGCGTTGAGACCACCATCCGCAACTCTCGTGGCGGTGACATCGATGCGGCATGCGGCCAGCTCAAGCAGCGCCGCTTCCGCGCTCGCTAGGGGAGGGCAACATCAATCGGACCGTTTCATGTGAAACCGTGTGATTCGACCTCCACTCTCGCTAGTCATTCAGGTACGAAAAAGACCACCCATGTTTTGGGTGGTCTTTTTCATGACGAAGAACTGCATGTGAAGTCCGGTCAATTCCCTGAACTCAGACACCTGGCGTCTAATCTTATTTAGGTACCTTAGTATCCTACTTCCTCCCACTGCCGTTCCACCCATGCCTGATTGATCTTCGGATTATGAGTGGCCTGAGCCGTTCTCATTGCAACCTCTTCACTCATCGTCTGCATCGCATCACGTGAAACCGGATTGAGTTGCTCAAGTTTTCCCTTAATAACTGACCCCAACTCAGTTTTATTAACGAGATACAATCCGATTCCCAAACCGGCAACCATCGAGGTCGCAAAGATCAATGCCTGTTGAGAGCGTTTCACAACAATCGCCTAGCCTTACTCGGATTCAACCATAGAGGCGAGAATACGCTGCAGATCGTCCTCGTCTTTAAACTCGATTTCGATTTTGTTCTTGCCACGAGTCGAACGGACCTTCACGTTAGTGTTAAACACCTGGCGCAGAACGCGTGCAGCCTTCTTGTATGACTGCGGAGTTACAGGACGAGGAGCGCGGGGCGTATCTCCGACAGAAAACAAAGGAGCAAGGTTCTCAGTCGCTCGAACCGACAAACCCTCCGCAACAACCTTCTCAGCCAGCTTGATTCGAGCCTCTTCAAATGGGACAGCAAGAATCGCGCGGGCATGACCGGCGGTCAACTTTCCCTCATACATCATCTGCTGAACAGCTTCTGGCAGATCGAGGAGCCTCAGAGAATTCGTGATGGCAGATCGAGACTTGGACACTGCCTTTGACAAAGCCTCCTGCGTCATCCCACTTGCGTTGATAAGCTGACGATAACCCTTGGCCTCTTCGATTGGGTTCAGATCGGAACGTTGAAGATTCTCAATGAGGGCAATCTCGAGCATCTTCTGGTCATCGACGTCTTTGACAATAACCGGAACCTTATCAAGTCCAGCAATCTTGGACGCCTGATACCGTCGCTCACCGGCGATGATCTCGTACTTGTTTCCATTCTTACGAACAAGCAAAGGCTGAAGAACACCATTTTCTCGAATGGACTCGCTGAGCTCTTCCAGCTCCGACTCATTGAAGTGGGTACGCGGCTGATTCGGGTTCGGAAAAATATCCTCAATCGACATCTGGGTCTCAGTGGCGGCATAACCAGTCTCAGACTGGGCTTCACCCATCAAGGAACCAAGACCACGGCCAAGAGCCGGCTTCTTCTTCGGGCTAGGCACGACGAATCACTTCCTTTGCCAAATCCATATACGCACGAGCCCCCTTGTTTGAAGGCGCATACTCAATTACAGGCATTCCGTACGAAGGAGCTTCAGAGACCTTTACGGAACGAGGAATACAAGTCTTAAACGCTATGTCACCAAAGTAGTTCTGAACTTCTTCAACAACCTGGTTTGAGAGCGACGTGCGCGAATCATACATCGTCATCAAGACGCCATACGTATCCAGATCCTTATTAATGCGACCCTTAACCATGCGCATGGACTCAAGCAGCTTAGTAACGCCTTCAAGCGCATAGTACTCGCATTGAATAGGGATCAAGACGCTATCCGCTGCAGCGAGAGCATTGATAGTAAGGAGGCCGAGTGACGGCGGACAGTCAATGAAGATGAAGTCAAACTCGTCTTTAACCGGTTCGAGGAGATCCTTCAATCGAGTCTCGCGCGCCATCGCGGACACAAGCTCGATTTCAGCACCCGCAAGCTGGATGGTGGCAGGAATAATAAAGACACGCTCACTCACGGTATCGTGAATCAAGTTCTCGGCGGGAACATCATGAAGCAATGCGTCATAGATGCACTGAGACAGCCCCTCTTTATCAACTCCGATCCCGCTCGTGCTGTTTCCCTGCGGGTCAAAGTCAACAATAAGAACCTTGCGGCCTTGCTTACCAAGTGCAGCAGCAAGATTCACCGTCGTGGTCGACTTACCCACGCCGCCCTTCTGGTTGATAATTGCAATGGTATGAAGAGGTTTCGCGCTTTTCGAGCGCTTTACGTCGCGAAATCCCACATTACCTCCTGTTTTCTTCTGTTTGTTCTGCATTTCAGGTCTCTTGTAGGTGAAGTTTCACGTGAAACCTAAGGTTGTATTCCATTATGTTTCACGTGAAACCAGTATTCAAGCTCTACTTTGTACGATGAAAACAATTCCGTCTTAGTTGCCCTGCATTGTAAATGGCAACACTACGATCGATCGCATTTTAGAACTGATAGAGATGGCGTGAGAACTAACAACTCAAGGCATCAACTTACGCAGCGCGCAAATGACATTCAGATGGTCCCTAAACAACAGATTAAAGCCGTTAAATGCTCGAAAACGGCTGTTAGCAAATTTGAAGTATCTCATTATGACAGTCAGCTTGACATGTTGTGGGGACCGGACAATCAAATTGGTATCTTCAACACGCTTACCTCGCTTGTCTATTAGTCCAAGCCTGATATTGGCTCAATTCGGCCCAATCGTATCAGTTGTTAATTCGCCAATCATTGAAAATAACCGCTGTTTCTTTGCACTGAGTGGTACAGATGACATTGAGAACAGATTGTTTCGACATTCAATATCGTAATGATAAGCGAATAGGCCGATTGAAAACTAAACAGCTGATACCCTGCCAGACAATACGTGATTTGCACCCATAAAGACTCGCTCCATGCGCGACACACGGCCTCACTTGCGCACGACCACACTCAGAAGTTGAGACAGGAACCCAATCGCAAGTACAAACTGTGCCTATCCATCAGCTTGCAATTCAACAACTGCCTGCCTGTTTGAAAAGTACTTTCAGTATAAAAAAGGCCGGACGTTTCACGTGAAACGTCCGGCCATAGAACAACCTCAACAGGATAAATAAGACACTAGGAGGACAGCGCCTGCTTCTTAGCGAGACCGACTGCACGAGGCAACTTTATCCGAGGCTCAGAGACCTTTTGATAGAGGAAAACAGATCGATGGCCAAGTCCGCGAGGCAAGTCGAATTCATCACAGCCGATGAGCTCCAAACCACAAATGTCTGCAGTCTTCTCAGCAAGCTTCAATTCAGAGGACTCAGGGTTTGCCTTTGCAACAACAAGATATCCGTCATCCTCAAGGAACGGCGTACCATACTCAATGATCATAGACATTTGACCGACAGCGCGGGCAAACACGGTGTCAAATCGGCCACTCATCTTCACTGCATACGATTCACACCGATCATGAATACCCTCAACATCCTCTATACCTAAAGCAGCGATAAATGCATTCACGGCATCGATCTTCTTACCAACAGAATCAAGGAGAACACCAGAACATCCAGTATAAAGAGCAAAGGGGATGCCGGGGAATCCAGCGCCAGTGCCCATATCAAGGAAATGCTCAGGCTCAATAGGAAGGTCTCGATACAGAGCAAGAGAATCGACAATATGCAGAACCAGGGCGTCGTGAATATCCTTGATGCGAGTGAGATTCATGACCTGGTTAACCTGATTCACATAAAGAAGGTGCTGCACACAACGCTCAGCAGTCTCAGCATCAAGTTCGATGTCGAGCTCAGAGGCAAGGTCTACAACCTCAGTGACAAGAGTGGCAACCTCATCGACAGACTCATCAAAGGGGTGCAGGGTAATGGTTCGGGACGTTTCATTAGCCATATGTATCAATCCAATCAATGACTGAAAACCACGGAACGTGAAGTTGAGTCAAAAAAGGGGCGCATAAGCGCCCCTTACTGTCAGGTGCATATGAGCACCTTAGCGAACGGTAATAACAACGCGACGTTCAGGGTCCGTACCCTCGGAGTGCGTGTCGATGCGATCATCGTCACGCAGAGCGATATGAACCAGACGACGCTCATACGCAGACATGGGAGGAAGCTTTACCGTTCGGCCCTGAGAAACGGCGCGGGAAGCGGCGGACTCAGCCATTCCAACCACCTTATCGTGGCGGCGGCTCCTGTATCCCTCAACATCGATCGAAACCGGATAGCGGAATCCAAGCTTGCGGCTGACCAGCAAAGACACCATGGTCTGGAGAGACTCGAGAGTGCGACCGTGACGACCGATAAGCACAGCCAAATCGGGAGCGGTGATATCGAGAATCAATTCCCCTTCGTCACCTTCGTATTCATCGATAGGAGAGTTGTCCGCATCGAAGAAACCGAGAAGGTCGCGCACAACGGAAATTGCAACATCGGCAATCGTATCGAGATCCTCATCGGAGAGCTCCTCGCCAGACTTGTAGCGGCGGGCGATCTCGGGATACTCGCCTGCGATCTCCTCGACGACCTCTGCGGACGCCATATCTTCAGTAAGCTCTTCAGTCATGTCCATCTCCATTATTAGGTACCTAAGTAAGAGTAATACCGCCTAAGTGGACTAGCGCTTCTTATGCGGGCGCTTCTTGTGCTCGCGGCGGACAACATCCACCTCGATCGGGGCGTTGGCCATGCGGGCCTCTTCCTCGGCCTTGGCCTTCTCGATGACCTTCTGGGTCACGAAGATCTGCTGGATGACCTGCCAAGCGGACGAAACGTCGTAGTACAGCAGAACGCCGGCGGGCATGCCCCAACCCATGACGAGCATCATGACGGTCATGACGACCATCATCATCTTGGTGCTCTGCACCTGCGCTCCCGTCTGATTGCGGGTCATGTACATCTGGGGAATGAAGGTCAGGACGCCGAACAGGATGAGGGCGATCAGATACGGCAGGGCAGCGCCAAAACCGTCAGCGAAGGCCTGTGCGGGCGAGGTGACCAGATTGGGCAGAATGTTGAAGAACGAGAAGCCCTTATCCGCCGCATCCGGGAAGTAATGACCGAGGTCGCGCAGGAGATTGAACAGGGCGACCAGGATGGGCATCTGGATCAACAGGGGCAGGCAGCCGCCGAAGGGGTTGAACTTGTTCTCAGAGTAGAACTTCTGCAGCTCCTCAGCCTGACGCTGCGGGTCGGCGGCGTAGCGCTCCTGAATCTCGAGAAGCTTGGGCTGCAGGACCTGCATGCGGGCGGTCGACTTGATGGACTTGAGCATCATCGGGGTCAGCAGCAGGCGAATGATCACCACCAGGATGATGATCGACAGGCCCCAGTCGCCTGCGAAGCGCTGAATGAGCTCGAGCGCCTGGAAGAGAATCTGAACAATCCAGTCCCACATACGAATAATCCTTACCGTAGAATTTGATAGTTATGGCACGGGATCATAACCGCCGGCATGAGTGGGAACGCAGCGCAAAATGCGCCGCAGCCCGAGCCAGCAGCCTTTGACCACGCCATATGCCTGTATTGCCTCAACAGCATACTGTGAACAGGTGGGTATGTATATACACGCATCGGGCAAAAGGGGTGAAATACACCGCTGGTACCAGCGGATGGCGGCGATGGCGGCGCGCTTAAACACGCACTTCACAACCATCCTTAAGCCCGGACGTGCTCACATGCGCGCGACGGAGCAGCGACTGCAATGCAGCCTGCATATCCTCGGGAGACGCAGTGCGCGTGCGCGGGGTAGCGAACAGGATGATCTCGCGACCCTCGACCGGTAAGCAGCAGGCGCGCGCCGCCTCACGCAGCACGCGCTTGCTCCGATTGCGCACAACGGCATTTCCCAGCCGTTTGGCAGCAGCGAAGGCGACCCTCGCCGGATCGCCTTCGCTGACACAATCACATATAACCATGCGAATCAGAGGATGATTTAAGCGCTTCCCCTGAGTGAACACCCGCTCGAAGTCCTGATGGGACTTGATGGTCTGCATGAGAGCTTAATTGTCGCTCACCGTGAGACGCTTGCGGCCCTTGGCGCGACGACGTGCGAGCACGGCGCGGCCGGCCTTGGTGGCCATACGGGCGCGGAAACCGTGGGTCTTGGCGCGCTTGCGCTTGTTCGGCTGGTAGGTACGCTTCATGGTAAACATCCTCCTGGTGCGTTTTGACTACTCGACTACTCGAAAAAATACGCGTGAGCTAGGAGATTGTAGGGAATACGGTGCGCGAATGTCAATCTCAGAACCATGAAATGCGCATAGTTTACTGAGGAGTCTGACGAGCTCTCCGCAGGACCCCTTTCCATATTCCAATCGTTTCAGACTTTTTCATCGACTTTTCCACAGGTTGTTCTAGGTCTGTTGATAACTTTTCCGAGATTTCCAACACTTTTCAACACAGAAGGAAAACTTGTTGAAAGTTTTGAATACGCGGCGCGCGAGCTGGTATCCTAGGCTCACGACAATCGTGGAAAGAATGCAGCATGTCAGAAGATTTCTATCCCTTTGTGGATTCCGGGGACCCGGCTCCCGACAACACGCACCTCGTTGGGGGATCCGCGGCCGCGGCTGCGGCCGATGCGGTGGAAAACGCGCCCAACCAGGTCTCCTACACCATCCGCATATCCGTGTACGACGACATGTTGTCCACCCCGCGCGTGATCGTGGTCGAGCAAAGCGACGTGAGAACCTACCTCGAGGACGTTACCAACACGGTCTACCGCACCATGAAAGAGCAGGGTGGAAAACTTTCACTCATGATCATTCGAGAGCTCGTGGAGAACTTCATCCACGCACAGTTCTCAGAACCCGTCATCTCCATCCTGGATAACGGCAACACCATCCGCTTTGCCGATCAGGGACCGGGCATCGGAGATAAAGAGCGCGCATTCGAGTTCGGCGTCACAAGCGCCGACCGAGAGAAGAAGCGCTATATCCGAGGCACGGGCGCGGGCCTGCCCATGGTCCAGCAGTATGTTGAAAACGCCGGCGGCGCGATAGCCGTGGAGGACAACCTGGGCGCCGGGACAGTCGTGACCGTAAGCGTCGACCCCAAACGCGCAGCCGAACTCGAGCACGCTGTTTCACGTGGAGCAGCCGTACGCAGCGGCTGCGCGCACGAGGCGGAGCCCACAGCGGCGGGCATGCAAAGCCCAACGGATCCCTGGGGCGCGGGGGCGTATCAGGCTGGAACCTACCCGGCTCAAACCGGATATCCGCAACAACCCTACGGAGCCGGGGCGTACCCCGGACAGATGCCCTACGGCATGATGCCCGCACATATGCAGGGCGTCGGTCAGACCCAGGCCGCCGGTTTTCCCGACCCCGTGCCGGGTTACGGCCAGATGCCCGGCGCGCCCGGCACATTCCCGCAGCAGGCCGCCTACTACCCCGGATACCAGCAGGGATATCCCATGCAGGGGTTTCAACAGCACCAGGGTTACCCCCAACCCGGGTTCCCGCAGGCAGGCGCGCCCGGCCAGGGATACGCACAGGGCGCACCCGCGGCCGTGCAACAAGGTCCGTACGTAAGTGAGCGAGGCGCGGCGGCGCTGCTGTTCATCTACCAGAACGGCAAGGGCGGCCCGACCGACCTCACGCGGGCTCTCGGACGATCGGACGCCACGTGGTCGCGCGAGCTCGATGCGCTGGCGAGCACGGGCCTCGTACACAAGCCCCGCCAGAAGTACGTGCTCACCGACATGGGCAAGGCCTGGGTCGAGCAGAGCGCGGGGGCGCAGTAGCGCCAAACGCACACCGCAGGATTCAACCGCGAGCAACCGCGACACGAGAAGGAATCGTGAGACATGGATAACGAAGCGCGCATCCTCTTGGACGACGTCATAGCGTTTTGCCGCCGCGATGGCCGCGAGACGCGCCTCATCAACATGCTCGAGCAGTGCGGGGCAACGGGATTTGACGACGAGTCCCTGACCATACAGGTCCCCAGCAGATTTGCCTATAACTACCTCGTCAAACAGCGTGAGCTGATCGAGCGCTATCTCGAGGAGATCTCGTTCATGCCCATGGTCCTCAACGTAGTGGTAGCCGAGGGCGGAGCATCGAGTGAGACGCGGGCGCCCGCGGCGGTGGCCGCACCGATGGCTCCGGCGGGCGAGGGCCTGCCGCAGAGGGCCGCCGAGGTGCCGACGAGCTTTGCCGAGGCTCCCGCAAGCCCGATTACGCCGGCGGAACCCGTCACAGCCAGCGAGCCCCCGGTCACTGCCCCCGCCAAGCCCGAGCCCGCCTCCAAGTCCGGCGTCACGGTGCGCAACACCGTCTCGCCCGAAGCGTTCCGCAAGATGATGGACGAGATGCGCAGCCAGGACCCCACCGGCAAGCGCCAAAACGTCACCGCGCCGCAACAGGCTGCGGCGACCCACGCCCCCGTGGCGGCAGCGCCCGCCGCAACCCCAGAACCCGACGCCGCTGCCTTGGATATCAACGCCAAGTACACGTTCGCGAGCTTTGTCGCGGGCGACGAAAACCGCCACGCCTTCAACAGCGCCATGCGTTTCGCCGCCTACGCCGAGGAGCCGCAGCAGTGCCCGAGCCTATTCATCTACGGCAACTCAGGCCTGGGCAAGACGCACCTGCTCTTCGCCATCCGAAACTACCTGGCCAAAGAAAAGCCCTACATCCGCGTGAAATACGCGAATTCTCAGGCCTACCTCGACGATTACATGAACGAGCTCGGCGCCCAGCGTGGCCCCGGCAACCTCATCATGCGCGAATACCGCGATGCGGACATCCTCATCATCGACGACGTCCAAAACATCGTGGGCAAGCAGGCATCCGTCGAGTTCTTCTTCCAGCTCGTGGACAGCTTCATCCGCGAAGGCAAGAAAATCGCCCTGGCATCCGACCGCGCGCCCAAGGACCTTGCCATGGACGAGCGTCTCACCAGCCGCTTCAGCAGCGGTATGCTCTGCCTGGTGTCCGAGCCGGGCTTTGAGATGAAGTACGTCATCCTCAAGCGCTACTACGAGAGCATCATCCAGCAGGACGAGGACCTCACCTCCATGAACGTGGACACATCGCTGCTCCAGGCCCTGCCTTCCTCCGAGGGCAAGCTCACCGACGAGCACCTGCGCCACATGGCCGAGATCTCGGGCAACAACATCCGCTCGCTGGAGAGCTTCTGCGAGCGCTGCGCCAACCTCTCCTCGGAGCGCGAGGCCGCAGGTGCCGAGCTCACCGCGGAGGACATCGACCGCGTGGCCAAGATCTACTTCAACACCGCGCACAAGATCATTCACGTCGACACGGTTCAGCGCGTGGTGGAGGAGTTCTACCACGTGAGCCATGAGGAACTCGTGGGCAAGCGCCGCACGGCCAACATCGCCTTTGCGCGCCACGTGGCGGTCTACCTCGCCAACAACCTCTGCGAGATGACCACCCCGGCCATCGGCGCCGAATTCGGTGGGCGAGACCACTCCACGGTCCTCAACTCCCTCAAGGTGGTCGAGAACAAGATGCGCGAGGACCGCCGCATCGTGGAGGACATCCAGAACCTCAAGAACACCATCCTTTTGAAGTCGTGAAAACATGGGTGAAGCCTGTGGAAAACCTGGGTGGAAAACTCGTCAATCGGTGGAGGGAAAATACGTGGATATCTCACGGGGGAAAACAAGCGCGTTGTCTACAATGGATTGTTGAAAGAAAAACGCCCCTACATCTGGGCAAATGAGAGTAGTCCACACCGTCCACTGCGTTATTACTGTTATTACCTATATATATTTAAGAGAGGAATAATAAAGAGATGAAGTTCACGGTCAGCCAGTCGGCCCTTTCCGATGCCATCGCCGTCGTGATGAAGGGCATCGCTCCCTCATCTACGCTCCCCATCCTCTCCGGCGTGCTTGTGCGCGCGGCCGACGGGGTCCTTGAGTTCCAGACGTCCAACTACACCATCTCGATTCGCCATCGCATCGCTGCACGCGTGGACGAGGAGGGTCAGGTCGTCATTCCTTGCAAGATGCTCTCCAACATCGTCAAGACCCTTCCCGACGCACCGGTTTCCTTCGAGCTGGCCGAGCGCCAGGTGACCATCACCTGCGAGCGTTCCACCTTCCGCCTGAACACGCTGGACGCCGGCGACTTCCCCGAGTTCCCCACGTTCGCCCTCGAGCGCTCGGTCGAGCTCCCTGCCAACATCCTGACCGAGATGGTCGGCCGTGTCTGGCGCGTCACCTCGACGGACAAGAACCGCCCGGTCCTCAACGGCGTGTACATGACCGTCGAGAACAACACGATCCGCCTCGTCGCGACCGACTCCTACCGTCTGGCTGTGTGCGACACCCAGGTCGAGACCTCCTCACTGGAGGGCAGCTTCGAGCTGAACGTACCTGCCGATGCGTTCAACGACGCGCTCGCCATCACCGGCGGTCAGGGCTCCATTTTGATTGGATCCACGGATACGCAGGTCGTGTTCGTGGCCGGCAACACCACCTACGTCGCCCGCCGTATCGAGGGCATGTACCCTAACTACAAGGCGCTCCTGCCCGCGTCCTGTGCCACCACGGTCAAGATCGACGTGGCTGCCCTGACCTCCGCGCTCAAGCGCGTTTCCACGGTTGCTCAGGCCAACTCCGCCGTTAAGTTCGACATTTCCGTCGAGACCGGCCAGATGATGCTCTCCGCCATCTCCAACGACCAGGATGCCGCAACGGCCACGGTCGAGGTCGAGGCCGAGGGTGCCAGCGGCGTTATCGCGTTCAACTATCACTACATCTTCGGTTGCCTGAACGTGCTCTCCCGTGAGAAGGAGATCACGCTCGAGCTGCAGAGCTACAACCAGGCGGGCGTGTTCAAGTCCTACGACAAGATCAACTACCTCTACCTGGTCATGCCGGTCCGCATCTAGTCCCCACCGCCCATGTCCATCGCCGCGACGGAGCTTTCCGTTCTCCATTACCGCAGCTTCGATGACTGCAAGATCGAGCTGGACCCGGGCATCACGGTGCTCGTGGGTCGCAATGCTGTGGGGAAGACCAACCTCGTCGAGGCGTTGCAGCTGCTTACGGCCGGAGCCTCGTTCAGGAAGCCCACGGCCTCCGAACTGCTGCGCGAGGGCGAGGGCTCGGGCCGGATCCGCCTGATGCTCGAGGGGGAGGGGCGCCTTATCGAGATGGGGCTCGATTTTTCCGAGGGCAAACGCTCGTTTACGCGAAACGGGAAGAAGGCCCGCGCCGCGGGCATCCGCGGCGTGCTGCCGAGCGTGCTGTTCTGCCCCGATCACCTCGACATGGTCAAGCGGTCCGCATCGCGACGCCGCGAGGCGCTCGATTCTTTTGGCGTACAGCTGAACGAGAACTACGCCAAGTTGTTGGCCGCTTACGAGCGTACGGTCGAGCAGCGCAACAACCTGCTCCGCGACGGCTACGCCCCCGGTTTGCTCGAGGTGTGGGACGAGTCGCTCGCCACGACCGGCGCTCAGCTGCTGCTTCATCGCACGGCCCTGCTCGAGCGCATCCGCGAGCATTTCATCGAGGTTTATCGCGCCATCGCCCCGCACGAGGAGCCCGACGTTCGTTATGTGCCGAGCTTTGGGGCGCTGGCCGACGGCCGCGAGGCGATCGCGGGTCAGTTCTTGGACGCGCTTGCTCAGCGTCGTGAGGATGAGCTCCGCCGCGGCTGCACGCTCGTGGGACCGCACCGCGACGAGGTGCTGTTCACCATCGATGGCCGCTCCGCCCGGGACTTTGGAAGCCAGGGGCAGCAACGATCGATCGTGCTCGCATGGAAGATCGCCGAAGTCCAGGTGACGCGCGACATCCTCGGCAGGTATCCGCTTCTGTTGCTTGACGACGTGATGAGCGAGCTCGACGCCGCGCGCCGCGACGCCATCGTGGGCTTCATTGCCGACGAGATCCAGACGGTGATCACCACCACGAACCTCGGCTATTTCGCCGATGACATGCTCGACCGCGCCCGCGTGATCCGCATCGGCGATGTGTAATTGGGGACGGGTGCAAATTGCACATCGGCGCGGCGAGTCGGTCGACGGAGCTCGCCGCCAGTTGCGCTCGCCGGGATGTGCAATTTGCACCCGTCCCCAATTACACATCCACACGTGGAGGAGAAGGGAAAACGACATGGGCAAAGTGACTAAGAAGGGCCGTCTCAAGGCCACGGCCGGCCTGGGCGAATTCATCAACTCCGAGAAGATGCGCCTGTTCGACGGTGCCACCCCCGAGCGCCAGGCACAGTTCCGCCGTGCCGAGCGCCGCCATGTCATCTTCCAGGCGTGGAACAAGGTGTGTGCCGGCACGCGCGAGGGCAAGCACGTCACGGGCCTACACTACGTCGCCGAGCGCGATGAGCTCATCGTTTACACGGACGGCGCCTCCTGGACCCAGGAGCTCACCATGATGCGCGAAATCATCCGAGCCCGCATGGACGCGTGCGGCGGCGCCGTGGGCAATATCGTGGTCAAGACCACCCGCCCCGGCTTCGCCAAGGGTCCTCGGGAGTAGCGTGCCTGCGCGTGTGATGTCGAAAATGGCGCCGCTCGAAGCGCTTCATTCTCGACATCACACGCGCGGTCAGGGGCGATGTGTAATCGGGGACGGGTGCAAATTGCACATCCCGCTCCGATCGAAGCCGCCGCCCTACGCACGCATCCCCGCTGCCCGGTCCCGCCGATGTGTAATTTGCACCCGTCCCCGATTACACATCCGAGCCAAAGTCCCCGTAAACGGGCTCTCAGGGGCTTGTAGAGGTATTCGGTACCTCAGCTCTTGCGCATTTTTACCACGCTCCCATGCGATAAAATGTAAAGGTTAGCCATACTTCGCACTAAAAGGGAGAACCACGTGGCGAATGAGAACGAATACGGCGGAAGCGAGATCAAGGTCCTCGAGGGCCTTGAGGCCGTTCGCGTCCGCCCTGGTATGTATATCGGTTCCACGAGCTCGACCGGCCTGCACCACCTCGTGTGGGAGATCGTCGACAACTCCGTCGACGAGGCCATGGCCGGTTTCTGCTCCAAGATCGAGGTCACGGTCCATCCCGACAACTCGATCACCGTCGTGGACAACGGTCGCGGCATCCCGGTGGACGAGCACCCCGTCAAGAAGATCCCCACGCTCGAGGTCGTCATGACGATCCTCCATGCCGGCGGCAAGTTCGACAACTCGGCCTACAAGGTCTCCGGCGGTCTGCACGGCGTCGGCGTGTCCGTCGTCAACGCGCTCTCCAAGAGGATGAACGTCCAGGTCCGCCGCGATGGCAAGACCTATGAGATGGAGTTCTCCCGCGGCAAGACCACCCAGAAGATGAAGGAGGTCGGCGACTCGGACACGACCGGCACCACCGTCACCTTCTGGCCGGACGACGTGATCTTCGAAACCACGGTCTATGACTTCGACATCCTGTACGATCGCCTTCAGCAGACGGCGTTCCTCAACAAGAACCTCAAGATCGTCCTGCGCGACGAGCGCGTGGCGGAGCCGCGCGTCGAGGAGTTCTGCTATGCCGGCGGCATCATCGACTTCGTCAAATTCCTGAACGAGGGCAAGACCGTGCCCGAGGGCCTCAAGCACCCCATCTACCTGTCCGGCGCGTCCGAGGAGGGCGCCCCGGTTGAGAAGACCGGCGAGGTCGAGGTGGCCATCCAGTGGAACACCTCCTACTCCGAGAGCGTCGTGTCCTTTGCCAACGACATCCGCACCATCGAGGGCGGCATGCACATGGAGGGCTTCCGCACGGCGCTCACCAGCGTGATCAACGAGTACGCCCGCAAGAACGGCATCATCAAGGAGAAGGAGGGCAACCTCACGGGTGACGACATCCGCGAGGGTCTCACCGCCGTCGTTTCCGTCAAGCTCGCCGACCCGCAGTTCGAGGGTCAGACCAAGGCAAAGCTCGGCAGCTCCTTCATGCGCACCCTTACCCGCAAGGTCGTCTCCGATGGCCTGGCCGACTATCTCGAGGAGCACCCCAAGCAGGCGCGCGAGATCATCAAGAAGGCGCAGCAGGCGAGCAAGGCCCGCAACGCCGCCCGCAAGGCGCGTGAGGCGACCCGTCGCAAATCGCTGCTGGAGACCGCGAGCCTGCCCGGCAAGCTCGCCGACTGCTCGGAGCGCAACGCCGAGTTGACCGAGCTCTTCATCGTAGAGGGCGACTCGGCAGGCGGTTCGGCCAAGGACGGCCGTCGCCGAGACATCCAGGCGATCCTGCCCCTGCGCGGCAAGATTCTGAACGTCGAGCGCGTGGGCGATCACCGCGCCTTCTCCTCCGAGACCATCCAGTCGCTCATCACCGCCATTGGCTGCGGCGTGACGACCGGCAACGGCGACGGCGGCGACTTCGACATCACCAAGGCCCGCTACCACAAGATCATCATCATGACGGACGCCGACGTCGACGGCGCCCACATCCGTATCCTGCTGCTGACCTTTTTCTACAAGTACATGCGCCCGCTCATCGACGCCGGCTACGTGTACGTGGCCTGCCCGCCGATCTTTGGTATCAAGGTACGCAACAAGATCCACTACGTCTATCCCAACGGCCGCCAGGCGGAAGACGAGATCCTGCGCGACTCCATCGCCGCGCTCGGCCTCAACCCCGACGAGTCTGAGGACGAGCAGTCCAACGGCAAGGTCACCAAGAAGCGTAAGGGCTACACCGTCCAGCGCTACAAGGGTCTGGGCGAGATGGACCCCAAGCAGCTGGCCAGCACCACCATGGACCCCAAGACCCGCATCCTGCAGCGCGTGACCATCGAGGACGCCATCGTGGCCGATCGCGCCGTCCGCGAGCTCATGGGCTCTGAGGTCGGGTACCGCCGCGAGTACATCGAGAAGCACGCGCACGACGCCCGCTTCCTGGACGCCTAGCCGTCCCCAATTACACATCTGTGACCACGACCGATAAGGAGAACCCGTGGCTGACGATATGAACAACGACGAGCTCGAGCAGGGCGCCGCGTCCGAGGGCATGCCCGAGGACCTCAAGCGCCTGCTCGCTCGCGCCAACGAGGACGACGCCTCCGCGTACGACCCGGACGCCGAGTCCGACGAGGACGAGGATGATGACGAGGAGCTCGAGGAGAGCTTTGGCGCCAACGACCGCGGCGAGGACGCCGGTACGGATGTGAACGGCGGCTCGCTGCAGATCAGCGAGTTCGGCCGTGAGATGAAGCAATCCTTCATCGAGTACTCGATGTCGGTCATCACTGCCCGCGCCCTGCCGGATGTGCGCGACGGCCTCAAGCCGGTTCACCGCCGCATTCTGTACGCAATGAACGAGAGCGGCATCTTCCCCAACCGTCCGCACAAGAAGTCCGCCTGGACGGTCGGCGAAGTTATCGGTAAGTACCACCCGCACGGCGACTCCGCGGTCTACTACACCATGGTCCGCCTCGCCCAGTGGTTCTCCATGCGCACTCCGCTCATCGACGGCCACGGCAACTTTGGCAACATCGACGGCGACGGCGCCGCCGCCATGCGTTACACCGAGTCCCGCCTGGCCAAGCCGGCCATGGAGCTCTTGCGCGACCTACAAAAGGACACCGTCGACTGGCAGCCCAACTATGACGAGTCCCTCGCCGAGCCCACGGCGCTGCCCGCACGCTTCCCCAACCTGCTGGTGAACGGCTCCCAGGGCATCGCGGTCGGCATGGCCACCAACATCGCCCCGCACAACATGGGCGAGGCCGTCGAGGCCACCTGCTATCTCATCGACCACCCTGATGCGACGGTCGACGAGCTCATGCAGATCATGCCCGGCCCCGACTTTCCCACGGGCGCCCTCATCATGGGCACCGACGGCATCCGCCAGTCCTACGAGACCGGCCGCGGTTCCATCACCGTGCGCGCCAAGGCGCATGTCGAGTCCACCAAGACGGGCCGCAGCCGCCTGGTGTTCACCGAGATCCCGTACATGGTGAACAAGGGCACCCTGCAGGAGAAGATCGCGAGCCTCGTGAACGAGAAGCGCATCGAGGGCATCTCCGACATGCGCGACGAGTCCACCCAGAAGGGCCTGCGCCTCGTCATCGAGCTCAAGAAGGGCGTCATCCCGCAGGTCGTGCTCAACAACCTGTATAAGTACACCTCGCTGCAGACCACCTTCGGCGCGAACAACCTCGCGCTGGTCAACGGCATTCCCAAGCGCCTGTCGCTGCGCGAGATGCTGCAGCACTACATCGATCACCAGGTCGACGTGGTGACCCGCCGCACCCGCTTCGACCTCAAGAAGGCCCAGGCCCGCGCGCACATCCTCGAGGGCTATCTCATGGCCCTCGACCATATCGACGAGGTCATCTCGATCATCCGCTCCTCGCAGACGGACGCCGAGGCCAGCAGCCGACTCATCGAGCGCTTTGGCTTTTCGCCCGAGCAGACCACGGCCATCCTCGAGATGAAGCTCCGCCGCCTCACCGGCCTGGAGCGTGACAAGATCGAGGAGGAGCTCGAGGGGCTGCGCCGCGCGATTGCCTACTACGAGGACCTGCTCGCGCACGAGGAGAAGATCCTCGGCGTGATCAAGGAGGAGATGCGCGAGATCGCCCGCAAGTTCGGCGACAAACGCCGCACCCAGATCACCGGCGCCGAGAAGGACCTCAACGTCGAGGACCTCATCGCCGACGAGGATATGGTCGTCACCATCACCCACACCGGCTACGTCAAGCGCATCCCGGTCGAGTCGTATCGCGCCCAGAAGCGCGGCGGCAAGGGTGTCTCCGGCGTCAACCTCAAGGAGGACGACGTCATCGACGAGATGTTCATCGCCAGCACCCATGAGTACGTGCTGTTCTTCTCCACCAAGGGCAAGGTCTACCGCCTCAAGGTGCACGAGCTGCCCGAGGGCACGCGCCAGGCCCGCGGTACCGCGATCGTGAACCTGCTGCCGTTCGAGGATGGCGAGAAGATCGCGTCCGTGATTTCCTGCCGCGAGTTCCCCGAGGACGAGTACCTCATGTTCGCCACTGCGCACGGCATGGTGAAGAAGACGGCCATGGCCGCCTACGACCGTTCCCGCCGCGATGGCATCATCGCCATCAACATCAAGGACGGCGACCGTCTGCTCGGCGTGCGCCGCGTGAAGCCGGGTGACAAGATCATCATGGCCACTACCGCCGGTAAGGCCATCATGTTTAGTGAGGACCAGGTGCGCGCCACCGGTCGCGATACGAGCGGCGTCCGCGGTATTGGCATGAAGGCCGACGCCGAGGTCCTGGGTATGGAGATCACCAACGGCGGCGGCGAGCTCTTTGTGATCACCGAGCGCGGTTACGGCAAGCGCACCCCGGTTGCCGACTACCCCGAGCAGAACCGCGGCGGCCAGGGCGTGTACACGATCCAGATGACCGAGCGCAAGGGCGCGCTGGCCGCCATGAAGGTGGTGGGCCCGCAGCACGAGCTGCTCATCATCACCGAGGGCGCAACCGTCCTCCGCGTGAAGACCGCCGAGATCTCCCAGACCGGCCGCGCCACCCAGGGCGTGAAGATGATGAGCGTCGACGATGGCGACCGTGTGACCGCCGTTGCTCGCATGACGAGCGCCAAAAAGAAGGCCAAGGATGCCGCCGAGGGTGAGGATTCCGTTGAGGCCGAGGGTCAGGAGCCGACCGACCTGCCGGACGGCGTTGCCTCGCAGGTCCCTGGCGATGAGGACCACGTGGACATCGGTTCCGGCGACGAGGCCCTGGAGGACCTGCTCGAGGAGTAGGGCATTTCGCGGGAGCGTATTCGCTGACAAGGCGGCTTCGACCAAATGGTCGGGGCCGCCTTTTTGCCTTCGACTGGGGCGCCATGGGCCTTCCGGTCTCCATGCGGGTATAAGGCTGGGGACCGGGCCGCATATCGCGGCCAGCAGTTTTGGGAGATGGCGCGATGACGCAGGACGAGCAACGGGATAACTTGGCCGATCGGCAACCTGCGATCGCCTCGCGCGCGAGTAGCCTCCCGCTTGAGGAGCGGGCTCAGTTGCTCGCCGGCGAGTCGCACTGGAAAACGTACGCCGCCCCAAACTCGGGTATCCCGAGCCTGTCTCTCTCCGACGGACCCCACGGCCTGCGCAAGCAGGAGGGCGCCCAGGACTGCATGGGCATTGCGGAAAGTCGGCCGGCGACGTGTTTTCCTACGGCTTCTGCGCTTGCCTGTTCGTTCGATCCAGAGTTGGTCGAGCGTGTTGGCGCCGCGATTGGCGAGGAGGCCCGTCGGCAGGGCGTTGACGTGGTCCTCGGCCCGGGGGTGAACATCAAGCGCCATTCGCTGTGCGGTCGCAATTTTGAGTATTTAAGCGAGGACCCGGTTGTTTCGGGCGAGCTCGGTGCGGCAATGGTGCGAGGCATCCAAAGCCGCGGCGTTGGCGCGTGCCTCAAGCACTTTGCCGCCAACAGCCAGGAGCATGCACGCATGGTGTCCGACTCCGTAGTCGATGAGCGGACGCTGCGCGAGCTGTATCTCGCGCCGTTCGAGCACGTGGTGCGCCACGCCCGTCCATGGAGTGTGATGACGGCGTACAACAAGTTGAACGGCGTCTACTGTTCCGAGAACGAATGGCTGCTGCGCGAGGTCCTGCGTGGCGAGTGGGGTTTTGACGGCGCGGTTGTCAGCGACTGGGGCGCCATGAGTTCGAGCGTGGCGTCGGTTCGCGCTGGACTCGATTTGTGCATGCCCGGACCGCGGCGCAATCATGCCCGAGCCCTTGTCGAGGCTGTTCGCTCGGGGGATTTGGAGGAAGGCCGCGTAAGCGAGGCCGCGTCGCATATTGAGCGGCTTGCCCGCAGGGTGAAGGCGTGCCAGGCTAGGGGCTCCGTCGACGGCGCTCCTGGGTCCTCCCTTTCGGAAGAGGAGTTCTACCGTGCGCACGCGGATTTGGCTCGCGAGGCGGCGGCCCAAAGCGCCGTCCTCCTCAAGAATGACGGCGTGCTGCCGCTGAACCTGGATGCAAAGGTCGCGGTGATTGGTGCGTTCGCTCGCATGCCGCGGTATCAGGGCTCGGGCTCGTCGCGTATCAACCCAAAGATCATCGACAACATCTGGTATCGCCTCGAGCAGCGCGGCGTGGCTGCCGAGTACGCGGACGGTTACGATCCCACGACGGGCGATGCGGATGAGAATCAGCTGCTCGAGGCAGAGGCGCTTGCCGCCCGTTCGGATGTGGCGGTGGTGGTTGCCGGGCTTCCCGCGCGATACGAATCCGAGGGGTTCGACCGTAAGCTCATGGTCATGCCGCGCGGCATGCGTGAACTCATCGACCGCGTGTGTGCTGCAAACCCGCGCACGGTGGTGGTCCTGCAGGGCGGCGCACCCATGGAGATGCCGTGGCGCGATAGCCCAGCTGCGATTCTGCTCATGTATCTATCCGGGTGCCAGGGAGGCGGCGCTGCCGTCGACGTGCTGGTGGGCGACGTGAACCCCAGTGGCAAGCTCGCGGAAACCTGGCCCGTCGATTTGGCTCAGACCGCGCTCGCCACGACATATCCCGACATGGACAATGAGGTCCTCTATCGCGAGGGCCCGTTCGTGGGATATCGCTATTACGATGCGGTGGGCGTTGAACCGGCGTTTCCGTTTGGCCATGGTATGTCATATACCGAGTTCGCGTATGAGGGGCTTGGGGTGGAGGTGCGCATGGGTGTCGCCGACGAGCATGCCGAGTCTCCTGCTGCCTCAGATGTTTCCCGTGGAACACCGGGGAGCGGAGCTGCGCCGCGCGGGGTTGATTCCTGCGCCCGGCCGAGTGACCGCCCTCTCGAAGTTGAGGTTTCATTCACACTGCGAAACATCGGTTCCCGTACTGGTACCGAAGTTGCCCAGGTGTACATCGCGCCCGCATCGGGTGTCGTTCCGCCGCCTTGCCCAGTGCAATGGCTCGCCAGGTTTGCCAAGATCGAGCTGGAGCCCGGAGAGGAGCGCAAAGTGGTGCTGCGCCTGGATGAGACCGCATTCCGGAAATGGGACGCGAGTTTTCACCGCTGGTGCGTCTATCCGGGTGAGTACGAGATCCGCGTGGCGTCATCGAGTCGCGATATTCGCCTGATGGTGTCCATTGCCGTCGGCGATGGGCAATCCGCATTCAATCCGAATCAAGCGCGACCTCGCCGCAGTATCACCGAGGGGCAACCCATGTCCGACCGGGCTTCCGCCCCCGCCCCGCAGGTTCCCGAGATATATCGTCATCCAACCCCCGGTTGCTTCGCACAGCCGGCATCCGCTCGGGCGTTCGCGAAACTGTACGCCCGTCCGCTCCCCGAGCGCCCGCCCGTCACGCCGTTCACCATCGATTCGACGGTGAGCGACATGGGCGCCTGTTGGTTGGGGCGCCGCCTGTATCGCATAATCGATTGGGTCATGGCCGAGCCGGCAAGCAGGATGAACCGCGATCAAAAGGTGATGATGCGGGAGATGGCCGCCGACATGCCGTTGCGTTCCCTCACCACGAGCGGTGTCCCTTTGGAGTCGGTGAAGGGCTTCGTCTCGATGTTGAATGGGCATTATCTGACGGGATTTATCTACGCGGTGAGAAATCTCTTTCGCAAGTAGCTTCGCCCGCCGTTCACCGCGCCAAAGAAAAACCGGGGCTGGCAACCCGGCCCCGGTAAAACGTCTCAATTTGTACCTGTCCCCAAGTGAGACTTAGAAGTCGTCGGGGGATAGGCCTTGCACGAATTCGTCGAAACGCTCGAGCTCTTCTTGGGCAGAGCTCGGGTCTTCGCTGTTCTGCAGCGAGACGTTTCCGGCGCGGTTCATGATCTCGTCCTCAACGTAGATCGGGGCGTTGGAGCGCGCCGCCAGGGCGAGCGCGTCGCTCGGGCGGGCGTCGATCTTGATCTCACGGGAGGGGTTTCCGGACGCATCGGCCGCGGCGTCACTGTCGCTTCCGTCCGCACCGCTTGCGTCGTTCCCGCGGTCCAACACCACATCGGCGTAGAACACAGGCGCCTCCCAGCGGTTGATCTCAACGCGCTCGATTTTGGCGCCCAGCTCCTGTACCGTGCGCAGCATCACGTCGTGCGCGATGGGCCTCGGCGCGGCCTTGTCGGAGTCCATGCCACCGCCGATGGCCGCGGCCTCATAAGCACCCGTTTGGATGGACAG
The DNA here is from genome assembly GCA_900551665.1 of uncultured Collinsella sp. Classification (GTDB taxonomy): domain Bacteria; phylum Actinomycetota; class Coriobacteriia; order Coriobacteriales; family Coriobacteriaceae; genus Collinsella. The sequence continues at coordinate 46,622 of URWW01000009.1, forward strand.
CGCGCGAAGGGGCGCGCCCGACCCGGCTCCGCCCTTGCGCTCGCGAAGCACAACAACGGAGGGCACGGGGCCGGCGGCCATGACGATGCTTTCGATGTCGACGCGAATCACGGTGCTACTCCGCCGCCTCGGGCTGGGGGTCCGCCTCGTTGGCACCCCAGCCGGCAACAACCTGCGCCGTGGGCGTGGTGCGAACCATGAGCGACTGCTCAGCTTCGGCGGAGACGGTCACGTCGTAGGAGATCGTGATGGTTTCGCCGCCTGCAAGAACGGGACTCGCGGTGAAGAAGGTCCACTGGTTGTACGGCATCTCGGTGAAGGGCTGCGGCGAGAAGTCGCCGCCCTCGGTGGAGATGTTCGAGATGGAGCCGCCGGCCGGTGCCACCAGGTACACGTGCATGAACATACCCGCGCGGTTCTTCTTGTTGGGGTGGTAACCCGTGATGTAATCGACCTGGTTGGCCGCCTCGGCCAGGGTGAGATTGTTCGTCATGGTGGTGGTCACGTGGTAGGACGTGGTGCCGTCGTTGTTCTTGACGCTCTCGTCAACATGGGTGTTGCTGGAGAAGTACCAACTGATCTTCGACCAGGTCTCGTCGGCGAAGTACACACCCAGCTCGGGCTCGGCAGGGTCGTTCTTGAGGGCGCCGGAGCACCCCATGAGGGTCATGAGCTCCTCCTCCTCGGGATTCTCCATCCAAGCGAGGAGGCGGTGCTCGGCAATGCCACGGCCGAGCGTCTGGAAGAGGTTGGAGAATCCTACCTCGCCGAGGTTGCCCATGATCTGCTTGAACGCCAGACCCGCAACGCCGGAGAAGAACCGGTCGGTCTGCTCGACGCTGAGCATGTTGTAGGCGTCGTGCAGCATGAGCGCGGCGGCGTTGTCGCCATTCACGTTGATGCCCGCAACGTCCACGCCGCCGGCGAGTGAGAGCAGATACTGCAGGAACACCGGGTCGATGGCAATCACGCCGTCGACCTTCTGGCCGGTGCCGGCTTCGTACAGCCCCTTGGCAAAGTGTGCCACACGAGGGAAGTCGGGGTTGAAGTTGGTGTCGCTGATGCGGATGGCCATGCGGTTGGTAAAGAGGGCGTCTTCCTCTGCGGTGACCTCGCCAAAGAGATTCGCCTCTGCAGCATAGTCGTTGCCGCCAGCGGAAAATTCACCAACAGAGATCTTTCCATTTTCAACGATGATTGTCCCGACGGAACCGGTTAACCCGCCCGTGGAGCGGAGCTCGGCATTCTGCTGCGCCATGAGGAGGTAGGTGCGGGTGCCACCGTCTCCGAGCATCTGGGGGAGCAGGGGTGCGATCTCGTTGATGTTGGCGAGGGTGGATTTGGCCGTGGCCATGGGTCCGGTGAATTTTTCCATGAGGCTCTTGACCTTGCCGATGTGTGGCTCGGGGAGTTCCTCGATCGCATCGATGCTGGAGGTCACAACGGGCTCGACATCCTGGATGGTGGAAATGAGCTCCTTGAGCATGGGTAGGTTCACCGTGCCATCGGAAAGGAGGTTGCCGAGCTTGAAGTCCTCGAGCTGTGCGCAGGCGGGAAGCATGGCGTCCTGGGCCAAGATGTCGGCCTGCTCCATGACGCCGCGAACGAGCTTGATGTCGTTGCCGTATACGGGGATGAAGCTCGCGACGGTCCAGGCGGGGCCATTTACAGTGTCGCGCATGGAGGAGATCTGGTCGGCTACGGTGCCAGCAGTCGCGTTCAACTGCTCGCCTTCGCCGTTCTTGAGGTAGTCCTTCATGGATTTGACCTCGGAGATCAGCGTTCCCGCCTGGGACTGGAGGTTCTTGGCATCTTTGTAGAGGAAAAAGCCGGTGGTGCCGCCAAAGGCCACGAGCGCGAGCAAAATGATGCTTACGACGAGCGCGATTGCCTTGCCCTTGTCTTTTTTTGGCGTGCCGTTCTGGCTGCAGATGCTGCCACCCCCGTTGTTCCTGCCGCCCGCGCGCTGGGATCTGCCCGCCTGCTGGTAGGGGGATTGAGTCTGTTGGAATGTATTTCTCGTTTGTTGGTATTGGGCAGCATTGCCAGTGTGGGCCTGTCGGCTGGTGCCCGCCTCGTGATGCTGCTCCGCCTGGGCCCTCGACGACGAAATCTGAGGCGCGGCCTCGGGCCGCGAGGCGTTGCGGTTGTGGGCCATCATAAAGGCCTCGGTTGTGTCGGGCGCGGCCGTGCGGCGGGTGCTCCCGGGGTTGCCGGGCACGCCGCTGGGACGTGCGCCACCAGAGGAAAAGTGGTTCCCATGAGGGGTCTTGTTGTCGGCGGGCATAGTACCTCCACAGTAACGTATAGATGCCAGACATTGTACTCGTTCATATAGCTGGGCATTCGCATGTTGTATGTAGATGTGCGTGCGCGTATTTGGAGTGCGTAGAGGGTTCGGCGAAATACTGCCATATGAGTTACACTATTGGACGCACATATCCCGATTGCCGGTAATCGTCGCCGAGCGCGCGTTGCTGTTCGACGGTTGGGGGTTTGAATATGTATCGCTGCAATGCGGCTGCAAGGGTTTGCCGAGCGCAAATGGGGCGTAGCCGTGCGGAAAGGTATGGGTTCGTGTGGGCGTCTACGTGATTCAGGTCGTTGGCGGGCAAGAGACGAGGGCGGTCGAGTTAATCGCCCGCGTGGCTTGTGATGCCGTTCGGGAGTGCTTTGTGCCTCGGCGCGAGGTCATGAAGCGTGCCGACGGCGCGTGGCACAAGAGGTGCGAAAGGCTCTTCCCTGGCTACGTGTTCGTGCAGGCCGATGATCCGCTGAAGGTCCAGCAACTGCTCCGCACCGTTCCCACGTTCACGCGTATGCTCGGCTCCGCAGGTGATACATTTCTTCCCTTAACTCCCGATGAAGTCACCTGGATCGACGTCCACACCAATGCGGAGACGCATGTTGTGGAGATGAGCGAGGGTATCATCGAGGGCGATCGCGTGGTGGTGACCTCCGGCCCCTTGAAAGGTCAGGAGGCGAGCATCTCGCGCATCGATCGTCACAAGCGGCTGGCATGGGTGGATATGGACGTGTTTGGACGCCATAAGACGATTCGGGTGGGGTTGGAGATTGTCGCAAGACGACGCAGTGGATAACCGCATATCTCATCGGGGGGATTTCCAAGTCCCGCCAAAGGACGACACCGTGCCCGCCCCGCGGCCTGGTGGAGCGGTGTATCGAATTGTCAAGCGCCTGTTCGATGTGGTCTTCAGCCTTGCAGTGATAGTGGTCCTGTTCATTCCGGTTGCCCTTCTCTGTGTGTGCATCGTGATCGATTCACCCGGGTGCCCATTTTTTAGGCAGGAGCGCATCGGGAAAAATGGTAAGCGCATCTACATTTGGAAGCTCCGAACTATGGAGACCGATGCGCACACGAACCCCGAGAAATATCTAGACGAAGATCAACTTGCCCAATGGGAGCGTGAGCAAAAAGTCGAGGACGACCCGCGCATCACGCGCATGGGTCATTTTCTTCGCCGTACGAGTCTCGACGAACTTCCTCAGTTTATCAACGTGCTAACGGGAGAGCTGTCCGTCATAGGGCCGCGTCCTGTGACGATGGAGGAAACCTACGAGTTCGGCAATGCCCGCGACGAGTTCCTCTCGTGCAAACCCGGCATCACGGGTTGGTGGCAAGTCACCGAGCGCAATGAGGCTACCTGGGCAAATGGCAATCGCCAGATGCTTGAGTTGTTTTATGTACGACATGCCAGCTTTGGCCTGGACGCGCGCGTCTTTATACGCACGTTCAAGGCTATGGGAACCGGGCGCTAGCCCCGGCGGAAGGTGATCACCTCACCTTGGAAAGGAAAGACATGAAGGTTGTTATTCTCGCCGGCGGGTTGGGGTCCCGTATTTCGGAGGAGAGTTATCTCCGTCCCAAGCCGATGATCGAGATCGGTGAGAAGCCGATCATGTGGCATATCATGAAATATTATTCCCAGTTCGGGTATAACGAATTTATTATCTGTCTGGGATACAAACAGTATGTGGTAAAGGAGTTCTTTGCGGATTACTTCCTTCACACCTCCGACGTGACCTTTGACCTGGCCAACAACAGCATGAAGGTCCATAATAACTATTCAGAGCCCTGGAAGGTGACGCTGATCGATACGGGTCTCAACACCATGACCGGCGGCCGCGTGAAACGGATCCGTCCCTATGTGGGAGACGAGCCGTTTATGCTGACCTACGGCGACGGTCTTTCCAATATCGACTTAAAGGCTCTGGAGGAGTTCCACCGGTCCCACGGAAAGACGGCCACCATCACCGCTGTGAACATCGGACAGAGATTCGGCGTCCTGGATATGGACGAGGCCGGCGCTATCCATGCCTTCCGCGAGAAAAACGACGACGACGGCAGCCTTATCAATGGAGGCTACATGGTAATGAATCCCAGCGTGTTCGATTACATCGAGGGAGACGACACGGTATTTGAGCAGGCGCCCCTGAGAAATCTGGCCTCCGACGGAGAGCTGATGGCGTACCGCCATGAGGGCTTCTGGAAGTGCATGGATACCCAGAGAGAGAAGCAGCAGCTGGAAGAGATGTGGCAGTCCGGAAAGGCTCCCTGGAAGATCTGGGAATAGGAGATCATATGGATTTAAGAGAAGTATTTGAGTTTTATAAAAGAGGTCTGATGCCGGGACTGGCACATCTGTATCTTGGGGAAGAGGCAGTAGCAGCCGGCGTATGTGGCGCATTAGAGGAACGTGACTTTATCGGAAGTACACATCGTGGACACGGACATCTGGTTTCCAGAGGGGCAGATCTGAACAAGATGATGGCAGAAATCCTCGGAAAAGCAACCGGATACTCCAAAGGTAAAGGTGGATCCATGCATATCATGGCAATGGACAAAGGTATTCTTGGTGCAAACGGTATCGTAGGCGGAGAGATTCCAATCGCAACTGGTTCCGCATATGCATCCAAATACATGGGAACAGATGAAGTTACCGTATGTTTCTTCGGTGATTCCGCTTCCAATGAAGGAACATTCCATGAGAGCATCAACATGGCAGCAGCCTGGGATCTCCCAATCGTGTATGTGGTAGAAAATAACCTGTATGGTATTTCCGTAGATATCCGTCGTGTAACAAAAGAGTATCATATTGCAAAACGTGCCGCAGGATACGGTATCGAAGGTATCACAATTGATGGAAATGACGTATTTAAAGTATATGAAGAAGCACAGAAAGCAGTAGAAAAAGCAAGAAAAGGCGGCGGACCAACCATTATTGAGTGTATGACTTACCGTTGGCAGGGACATCACGTAGGTGATCCTGGTCTGTATCGTCCGGAGGAAGAAGTAGAAGAGTGGAAA
>URWW01000010.1 GCA_900551665.1 uncultured Collinsella sp.
CTCTGTCGGCGGCGAGTCCATCGCGGATGCTCCGGATCAGCCCGCGGTCCTTCCCGCCGAGGACACGGAGCTGTTGCTCAACTCCGCCCTCGATGTGCTGCGCCCCGCGCCGCGCATGCCGTTCGTGCCCGCGGACCCCACGCAGCGCGCCGCGTCTTGCGAGGAGATTCTCGATCTGCAGGCCGCGGGCCTCAAGACGCGCCTTGCCCATACCGGTACCCGCTCGGCCGTCATCGGCCTGTCGGGTGGCCTCGATTCCACGCTCGCCCTGCTTGTCACGGTGCGCGCCTTCGATATGCTCGGCCTGTCGCGTACGGGCGTCCATGCGGTGTCCATGCCTGGCTTCGGCACGACGGGCCGTACCAAGTCCAATGCCGAGCGCCTGGCCGAGCAGCTGGGCGTCGACTTCCGCACCATCGCGATCGGCGAGGCCGTGCGCGCGCATTTCGCCGACATCGGCCACGACCCGAGCGTGACGGATGTCACCTACGAGAACGCCCAGGCCCGCGAACGTACCCAGGTCCTTATGGACCTTTCCAACGAGCTCGGCGGCTTCGTGATCGGCACGGGCGACCTGTCCGAGCTTGCGCTCGGTTGGGCAACCTACAACGCCGATCATATGAGCATGTACGGCGTGAACGCCGGTGTGCCCAAGACGCTCGTGCGCCATCTGGTGTCGCACGCCGCCGATTCGCTGGGCGGGGAGACAGCTGCGATCTTGCGCGATATCCTCGACACGCCCGTCTCGCCCGAGCTGTTGCCGCCCACGGGCGACGGTGAGATCGCGCAATGCACCGAGGAGCTCGTCGGTCCGTATGAGCTGCACGATTTCTTCTTGTTTCACATGATGCGCTATGGCTTTGCACCTGGGAAGATCTACCGCATGGCCTGCCGTGCCTTTGCGGAGCCCGGGGTAGACGGGGCGCCTGCTTACGAGCCGGCGACGATCCTGTTCTGGCTGCGCACGTTCTACCGTCGCTTCTTCGCCCAGCAGTTCAAGCGCAGCTGCCTGCCGGATGGTCCCAAGGTCGGCTCCGTGAGCGTGAGCCCACGCGGCGATTGGCGCATGCCCAGCGACGCAAGCGCGGCCCTCTGGCTCGAAGAGATCGACAGCCTGACGGCGTAGGTGTTTGCGCCCTTTCGCCTTCCGTTCCAGCCGGACGGGGCTATTCCATCTCCTTGTCGGGTTGGATGAGCTCCTCGTAGCCGCTGATGCGGTCGCGGGCCCCCGGCATGACGGACAGGAGGAAGCTGTAGATCACCTCGATGATCAGCGTCGCCGAGATCTTGGAGAACGTGAAGTCGACGGTCGTGAGCAATGCCTCGTAGTTGACGGTGCGCAGTACGATGTCCGCCAACCGGGCGAGGGGTGCGTTCTCGTTTCCGCAGATGAGAATGACAGTCGCGCCGCCGTGTTTGGCCGCGCGCAGGATGCGTTCGAGTCGCTGGGACTTACCCGAATTCGAGACCAGCACCAGCACATCGTTCTTGCCCATGGTGAGGGCGAGCGAGGTCGAGCTTTCCGTGATGGTGTTCGCGACGCAACGGATGCCGAGCTGGCCGAACTTGATGGCCGCATCGATGGCGACGGCGTTCGTGTTGCCCACGGCGGCGAACATGACGAGCCCCGCACGTCGGAATAGGTCGACGACGCGGCGCAGCGTGTCGGGGTCGAGCGCATCGAGCGTCGCCTCGATCTCGCGCTGCTTGGCATGTTTGATGTTGGCGAGGGATTGCTCGATGTTATCGAGGGTGACTTCGCCCGTCACGCGCTCATCGCCCTCGCGGGCCGCAAGGTCGCGTGCGAGGGAGAATTGGAACGAGCGGTAATTCTTGAATCCAAGTTTCTTGCAGAAGCGCGAGACGGACGCTTCGGAGGTGCTGCTCGCACGAGCGAGCTGGGCAGATGTCATCTGGGGTGCACGGTCGGTATTGGCCAGGATGAAGTCGACGATGCGCTGCTCGCTGTCGAGGAACTGTCGCGAAGATGTGATGAGCGGCAGGGCGCTGGGCAATTCGGTGATCGTGGACATGGTTCCTCCTCAGTTTCATATACATCTAGGATACCCAATGATTAGTTTCTTTCATCATCAATTAGATGAATGGAAGTTTCATACCGTTCGCCGGAGCTGAAATACCTTTCACGGAAAGATGCGAGCGTGAAAGAAAGCCATCAAATGCCCGCGTGATAGATTGTTCCTGTCAACAAGCACCAAAGGGGTGCACGAGTATAAGGGAGGGAATATGGCAGAGAAGTACGACATCGTCGCTGCCACGGGCTGCCCCACGGGCATCGCCCACACCTTCATGGCGAAGGAGGCGCTCGAGAAGGCCGCGGCCGAGCGAGGCCTCACCATCAAGGTCGAGACGCACGGCCAGGTGGGCGTTGAGAATGAGCTCACCGCCGCCGAGATCGCCGGCGCCCGCGCCGTCGTGGTCGCCGCCGACAAGGACGTCCATGCCGAGCGTTTCGCCGGCAAGCCCATGGTTTCCGTGGGCGTGTCCCGCGCCATCGCCGTCGAGTCCGCAGGCAAGCTGATCGACGACGCCCTGGTTGCCAAGGCCGATCCGAGCCTGGCCGTTGCCGTCGAGTCCGCCGAGGCCGCCGGTGAGAAGGAGTCTTTCGGCCATCAGCTTTACAAGCACCTCATGAACGGCGTCTCCCACATGCTGGTTTTCGTCGTCGCCGGCGGTGTGCTCACCGCGCTGTCCTTCCTGTGGGGCATCACGTCCTTCGATTCCACCGCGGCCGACTACAACAGCTTCGCCGCGATGCTCAAGATCATCGGCGGCGTGGCCATGGGCCTCATGGTTCCGGTGCTCTCCGCCTATATCGCCGAGTCCATCGGTAAGCGCCCGGCGCTCGTCCCCGGCTTCGTCGCCGGTATGATCGCCATCCAGGGCCTGCCCGTCAACGCCACGACCGGCATGATCGACGCCGGCGGTGCGGGCGTGGGCTTCGGCTTCCTCGGCGGTATCGTGGGCGGCTTCCTGGCCGGCTACGTCATCCTGCTGCTCGAGAAGGTCTTCGCCAAGCTCCCGGCCAACCTCAACGGCCTTAAGGCGATCTTCCTCTACCCGTTGTTCTCCACCCTCATCGTCGGCCTGGTCATGCTCGCCATCTCCGGTCCCATGGCCGCCATCAACACCGCGATGATGGACTTCCTCAAGGGCCTGTCCGCCTCCGGCGCCATCGTGCTCGGTCTTGCCATCGGCTGCATGTGCGCCGTCGACATGGGTGGCCCGGTCAACAAGGCCGCCTACGTCACCGGCACCGCCATGCTCACCGAGGCCCTCGCCGCCGGTGTGGGCACCGAGACCTACAACTTCGGCACCAACTTCATGGCCGCCGTCTCCGCCGCGTGCATCGTCCCGCCGCTGATCACCACCTTCGCGGTCGTCGTGGGCAAGAAGTACTTCTCCCAGGAGGACCATGACGCCGGTATCGTGAACTTCATCCTGGGTTGCACCCACATCACCGAGGGCGCCATCCCGTTCATGACCAAGAACATCTGGCCGGTCATGCCCATCATGATGATCGGTTCCTCCATCGCCTCCATCCTGAGCCTCATGTTCGGTGTCCACGATCCCGCGCCCCACGGCGGCTTCCTGGTCCTGCCCGTCGTCGAGAACGCCCCCATGTGGGTGCTCGCCATCGCCATCGGCACCGTTGTGGGCGGCATCCTGTTCGTCGCCTTCAAGAAGCACGAGTGGACGAAGGCCCAGAAGGCCGCTGAGGCAGAGGTCGCCACGGCAGAGGTTGCCGCCATCGAGGCTGAGCAGGCTTCCGACGAGGGCTTCGTCAAGGCTTCCAACGTGTTCTGCGGCCAGACGGTCGAGAATCGCGACGCCGCCCTGGCCCTTATCTCCGATCGCGCCGTCGAGGCGGGTATCGCCGAGGACTCCGCCGCCCTGTACGCCGCCTTCCTCAAGCGTGAGGCAGAGGGCACCACGGGCATGGTCGAGGGCTTCGCAATTCCGCATGCCAAGTCCGATGCGGTGAAGGCCGCTCAGGTCATGGTGCTGAAGAGCTCCGAGGGCATTGCCTCCTGGGAGACCATGGACGAGTTCCCGGTCACCTGCGCCATCGCCCTTCTCGTCCCCAAGTCCGAGGCGGGCACCTCCCACCTGCAGATTCTTTCCAAGGTGGCTACGGCCCTGACTGACGAGGCCTTCCGCGCCGCCGTCAAGTCGACCGACGACCCCGCCGCGATCGCCAAGCTCATCAACGAGCGCCTCGCGTAAACGGTTATCGTGTTTGCCCGGCGGTGCCCCGTCGCACCGTCGGGCAAACTGTACGATTTGGGGGAGGTTTTGGCGGTCTTTCCTTCGCGGGGCCTCTTCCCCGAGGGGCTTTCCTGCGGAAACGCCGGTATTCGAGCGGCGTATATCCTTCAAGCACCCCAAAACCTTCCCCAAAACGTACAGATATGTTTTGGGTCGCCCAGATTCATGTGGCTGGGCGCCTCACGTGCCTTCTATTTCTGTTTCACGGCGACTTCGCGGTGATTCACGGCAGCTTCGAGAAAGGGAACACCTTGATCTACACCCTCACCCCCAATCCGGCCATCGACTACAACATCTCCTGCGATGGCCTGCAGCCCAATACGGTCACGCGCACGCGCGATGCCGTGTACACTCCCAACGGCAAGGGGCTTAACGTCTCTTTCACGCTCAATCACTACGGCGTTGACACCGCAATTCTCGGCTTTTTCGCTGGCTTTTCCGGCCGTTACATCGTCGAAGGCGCCCGCGATCTCGGGGTCGACGTTCACCCCGTTTGGACCGAGGGCATCACGCGTGTGAATGTTTTCCTGAATGCGGGTCCCGATACCGAGTACAACATGGTGAACTCCGGCGCCGCCATCACCGCTGCGGACGAGAGGGCCATGTTCGAGCTCATCGATGGGCTCGAGGACCTCGATTGCCTGGCGATCTCGGGTTCGCTGCCGCCGAATGCCTCCGAGGGCTTCCTGCGAGGCGCCATCGAGCGCGTCCGTGCCCGCGGGGCGCAGTTCGTGCTCGACATCTCAAGCCCCCAGCTCGCCGACCTGCTCGGACTCGAGCCCCTGCTCATCAAGCCCAACGATGATGAGCTGCGTGATATCTTCGGCATCGACGTCCATGCCGGCGACGAGGAATCCGTTGCCGCCGCCATGGCCGAGCTGCATGCCCGCGGGGCGCAAAATGTCCTGCTCACCCTGGGCGGATCGGGCGCGTACTTCTCGAACGGCGAGCACATCTGGTTTGCCAACCGCACCTTCGAGGTTGAGATCCGTTCCACGGTGTGCGCCGGCGACTCTTCGCTTGCGGCCTTCCTGTCCATTTGGTTCTCCGAGCGCGACCGCGTGGAGGACGCATTGCGCCGTTCCATGGCAACCGGTGCCAATGTGGTCGAATGCGCCGGCCTGGGCGATTTCGCGCACGTTGAGGAATATGAGAAGGGCATCGAGGTCCGCCTGGTGAAGTAGGGACTCCCGTCGCCGGACGACCGTGGTTTCGGCGAGATACATGGCGTATAGTCAAAGGGGAAAGGGGCTTTCGGCCCCTTTTCTCATGCGAGCGAATCCGCCATGTCCGACGCCATCTGTGAGAAAGGAACAGCCCATGCAGTTTTCTCATCGCCTCGACCGCTTCGGCGCCGAGGTCTTCTCGTCCCTAAACGCCCGTCGCGTCGCGCTTGAGGAGCAGGGCCGTACCATCTACAACCTGTCCGTGGGCACCCCCGACTTCGCGCCGTACCCGCATGTGGTCGAGGCTCTCACGCACGCCGCCCAGGACCCGCAGATGTGGAAGTACTCGCTACGCGACCTGCCCGAGCTCAAGCAGGCTGTTTGCGATTACTACGAGCGCCGCTTTGGTGTCGCGGGAATCACGCCCGACATGGTCGCTTCTTGTAACGGCACTCAGGAGGGCGTCGGTCACTTGGGCCTGGCGCTGTTGAATCCCGGTGACACGATCCTCGTGCCCGATCCGTGTTACCCCGTCTTCGAGGCGGGTGCCAAGATCGCCGACGCCGAGCTCGCGTATTACCCGCTCGACGCCGAGCACGATTTCCTCCCGTATGTCGCCGGCATCGATCCCGAGGTTGCCGACCGCGCCAAGTACATGATTGTGTCGCTTCCCGCCAATCCCGTGGGATCGGTGGGTAACGACGCCCTGTACGACGAGATCATCGCGTTCGCCCGTGAGCACGACCTGCTCATCGTGCACGACAACGCCTATTCCGACATCGTGTTCGACGGTCCCGCCGGCGGTACGTTCCTGGCGCACCCCGGTGCGCTCGAGGTGGGTGTCGAGTTCTTCTCCCTCTCCAAGTCTTTCAACGTCACGGGCGCGCGCATCGGTTTTCTGGTGGGGCGCCCTGACGTGGTCGCTGCTTTCACCAAACTGCGCAGCCAGATCGACTTCGGCATGTTCATGCCCGTCCAGAAGGCGGCGATTGCCGCGCTCGAGGGCCCGCTCGAGGAGGTCGAGGCGCAGCGCCTTAGGTACCAGGAGCGCCGCGACGCCCTGTGCGACGGTCTTGAGCGCCTGGGCTGGGAGCGCCCGAACGCGCACGGCTCCATGTTCGTGTGGGTGAAGCTGCCCGGCGGCCGCACCGATTCGATGGCGTTCTGCGAGGAGCTCATGGAGAAGGCCGGCGTTATCGTGACCCCGGGAGCGAGTTTCGGCCCCCATGGCGAAGGATATGTCCGCATGGCGCTCGTGCTGCCCCCCGAGGGGCTTGAGCGTGCTGTTTCCGCAATCGAAGAAGCGGGTATTTTGGGCTAGCCTTGCGAGGGATTGTTCTATAATCGAGTTCACGCCTAAACACAAGGATAATTCGGCGAACGATACCGAATATCCCGTGGCCTGTCCAAAGCGGGCAGACTGTATCGCCCATCGATGCGATGGGGGAAAGGAAGAGTAAACATGGTGAACGATCGCAAGGTTGCCGTCGTCGGTTGCGGCTTCGTCGGTTCCTCCTCGGCTTTCGCGCTCATGCAGAGCGGCCTGTTCTCCGAGATGGTCCTGATCGACGTCGATCGCGCCCGCGCCGAGGGCGAGGCCCTCGACATCGCGCACGGCGTGTCCTTCGGCAACCCCATGAAGATCTATGCCGGTGATTACTCCGACGTCTCCGACGCCGCCGTGATCGTGGTCACCGCCGGTGCCGCCCAGAAGCCCGGCGAGACCCGTCTCGACCTCGTGAACAAGAACATTTCCATCTTCGGCAGCATCATCCCGCAGATCCGCGAGAGCGGCTTCAACGGCATCCTGCTCATCGTCTCCAACCCGGTCGACGTCCTCACGTATGCCGCCATCAAGATGAGCGGTCTGCCCGAGGGCCAGGTCATCGGCTCCGGTACCGTGCTGGACACCGCCCGTCTCAAGTACATGCTCGGCGAGCACCTCGATGTCGACCCGCGCGACGTCCATGCCTACATCGTGGGCGAGCACGGTGACTCCGAGGTCGCCGCGTGGTCCAGCGCCACGGTTGCCGGCGTGCCGCTGTCCACCTACTGCGAGCTGCACGGTCACTACAACCACGAGGAGTCCGAGCGCCGCATCGCCGACGAGGTGAAGAACAGCGCCTACGAGATCATCGAGAAGAAGCGCGCCACTTACTACGGCATCGCCATGTCCGTCCGCCGCATCTGCACCGCCATCATGCACGATGAGGACTGCGTCCTGCCCGTCTCCAGCCTCATGGTGGGCGAGTACGGCCTGAACGACCTGTGCATCTCCGTGCCGACCGTCGTCGGTCGTAACGGCGTGGTCACGCGCGTGCCCGTCTCCCTGTCCGAGGAGGAGAACGCCGAGTTCCAGAAGTCCGCGGCGGCTCTGAAGGCCATCGTCGACGAGGCCGGTCTGAACGACTAGTCATCGGCGCCAACACGGCGGGCGCTTCGTTGCGCTCCGTTTCGTCTCGCCCCCGGTCCGCACATGGGCCGGGGGTTTCCTTTGCCGATCGGGCTGGGGCTTTGCAAACCGTTCGCGGTGACGGAGATGGTCTCCGGCAGCGAGCGTCTTTTGCGTCCGACCAAGGGGATAGAATGGTCCAAACGCTCGATCGACGGGAGGGGTCCGACGTGGAGGAGAAGGGAAGGCTGTCGCTGAAGGGCAGGACGACCGGGAATTTTCTGGATTACGTCCGCGCCTCCATGGACACGTTCGACGAGCGACCGCTGTGCGCCGTCGACAGCCTGGTGTTCTCCTGGCTCGCCTACACGCATATCGGGCCCGAGTTGACCCGCGCATGTACCGTTCGCGGAATCGCTCTGCACGAATTGTTGCGTGCGGAGGATTTCGAGGGCATGTTCGGCTCGAGCTGGGATGTGCAAGGCAGCCGTGACCTGCTGTTCGCGGTGTGCGCCAGCCCCCGTTTCCGCACCTGCCGCCTGTGCGCCCTTCGTTTCAGGACGGACAAGGTGAGCGAGGAGCAGTTCGCCGCCATGACGTTTCGGCTGCCCGACGGCACGTCCTACGTTGCGTTTCGAGGCACGGATTCAACGGTCGTGGGGTGGAAGGAAGACTTCAACATGACCTTCCTGAGCCCCGTGCCCGCGCAGGAGGAGGCCGCCGCGTATCTGGACGAGGTGGCCGAACTGGTGCCCGGGGAGCTCTATGTGGGGGGCCATTCCAAGGGTGGAAACCTCGCGGTGTACGCCGCCGCCATGTGCTCGTCTGCGCACCGCGCGCGCATCACGCGCGTCTTTTCCCATGACGGCCCGGGCTTTCACCGCGAGTTCTGCGCCGATGAACCCTACCGTCGCATCATGCCCATCATGGATAAGACCGTGCCGAAATCAACTATGATCGGCGCCGTCCTTTCCGAGGCGCCGGATTTCTCACCCACGATCGTCGAGAGTGACGGCATCTCGATGTTGCAGCACAATCCCTTTCTCTGGGCGGTGGACGTAGGCGCCGCCGAGTTCGTGCCTGCGGACGGATACACCGCCTCTTCGCGGTTCTTCGACTCGACCCTCGATGCATGGATGGACAAATACACGCTCGACGAGCGCGGCAGGTTCGTCGATGCGTTGTTCGATGTGATCGGTGTGACGGGTGCCACGCATTTCTCGGATATCATGGCGGACCGCAAGACGAACGTGCCGCTTATGCTCGACGCCATCGAGGCCCTCGATGGGGATCTGCAGCAGTTCGTCAAGGACGTGGTGGTGTCGTTCGTGAAGACGGCGACGGTCGAGCGCGCGGCGGATGCCGCGAGCGGCATCATCGACACCCTCAAAAGCGCTCATCCCGCGATCGGCGCGATCGCGCAGCGCGTGGGGGATGCAGAATCGGACGCCCGATCGTAAGGGCCGGTTTGCGGGCTATACGGTGAGGCGGCGTAAACGCTTGGCGTCGATGATCTCCACGGACCCCCGCGAGAGCGAGACGAGGCCCTCTCGAGCGAAATACTTGAGCATGCGGCTGACGGCCTCGCGCGCGCTGCCCAAATGGCGTGCAATCTCGTCGTGTGTGGCGTATATGGTTCTCGAACCGCCACGGGCGACCTCGTCGAGCAGCCAGATGGCGAGGCGGGCGTCGAGACCCATGAAGAGCACCTGCTGCATGACCCACATACAGTCGCTGAAGCGCTCGGTCGCCTGTCGATAGGTGAACGCCTCGGCATGGATGTTTTCCTGCGAGACCGTGCCGAAGGCCTGCGAGTCGATGACGAGCAGGTCGGAATCTTCGGCTGCGTCCAGCGCGATGTCGAAGGTGATCATGGGAAGGATGCACGAGGCGGCGAGCACGCAGCACTCACCCGGCTGCACGTGGAAAAGCGTGACCTCGCGACCCTGATCGGAAAGCATGAACGCGCGCAGGCGGCCGCTGCGGACGAAGACCACGCCGGCGCATCCCGCTCCCGCCCCCTGGACGTGGGCGCCCGCGTCGAACCGCATACGACGGCTGCGCTGGGAGAGGAAGGTCCGCTGGTCCGGTTTGAGCGCCGCCCAAAATGGAACGAGCTCCCGTAGGCCCTCTTCGATCGCCGACTGCTCCGCCGCCATGGCGCGCTCCTTCCCGTTGGGTCCGATACGCCTACCCATGGTATCGAACGTCTCAATTGGGGACAGGTACAAATTGAGACGGGGCGGTCCTCCTAGACAGGCAGACCGCAGTCGCCGACGCAGACGTGAGGAACGGCGCTGCCACGTTCCACTTGCGTGTGGAATCCATAGCCGCCAGCGACGTTGGCACATGAGAAGCCGTGCTGAGAGAGGATGCGGCAGGCCACATAGCTGCGAAGGCCGCTCGCGCAAAAGACAAGCAGGCGCTTGTCGCGGGGCAGGTCATCCAGATGTTCACGGAGCTCATCAACCGGGATGTGCAGTGCGCCCTCGATCGCACCGCGCGCATGCTCGCCGGCGGTGCGCGTATCGAGTAGAATCGCGTCGCCGTCTTCGGTGACGAGCTCGAGCGCCTCGTCCCACGTGACCTGATCGACCAGGCCATCGAGGATGTTCTCGATCATAAAGCCGGCCATGTTCACCGGGTCTTTGGCAGAGGAATACGGAGGGGCGTAGGCGAGGTCGAGTTCGGTGAGGTCGGCGGCGGTCATGCGGGCGCGGATGGCCACAGCGAGTACGTCGATGCGCTTGTCCACGCCGCCGCGTCCGATGGCCTGCCCGCCCAGGATGCGTCCGGCGCCGCGCTCGAAGACGACCTTGAGGGTCATGGTCTCGGCACCGGGGTAGTAGGTGGCGTGATTGGCGGGGGAGAGAATCACCGCTTCGGCGTCGATTCCCGCGGCGCGAGCCGCGGTGAGGGTGAGGCCGGTGGAGGCGGCATCGAGCTCGAACAACTTGAGGACGGAAGAGCCTTGGGATCCTCCGAACTCACTCTCGCGGCCGCAGATGTTGTCTGCGGCGATGCGGCCCTGCTTGTTGGCGGGACCGGCGAGTGCAATCAGGGCGGGGGAGCCGGTCACCACGTTGGTGACCTCGACGGCATCGCCAACGGCGTAGATATCCGGATCGCTCGTGCGCATGGTGGCATCGACCTTGATGGATCCGCGCATGCCGAGCTCGAGGCCGGCCTCGCGGGCGAGGGTCGATTCGGGCGCCACGCCGATGGAGAGCATGACGAGGTCGCTTTCGAGGACGCGTCCATCTGCGAGGGTGGTAAAGATCGCGTCCGATGTTTCCTCAAAGCCGGTGACGTTGGCTTTGAGCAGCAGCTCGATGCTGTGCTCGCGGAGATGGTTGTGGAGCAGTGAGGCCATGTCTGCGTCAAAAACGGGCATGACGTGCTCGCCTCGCTGTACGACCGTGACTTCAAGGCCCCGCTCACGCAGGTTCTCGGCCATCTCCAGCCCGATGAAGCCGGCGCCCACGACCACGGCTCGCCTCGGCTGCTTACGTTCGATGAACTCGGCGATGCGGTACGTGTCCTCGACGGTGCGAAGCGTGAACAGACGCCCGACATCGATACCGGGAAGGTCGGGCGTCACGGGACGGGCGCCGGGGGACAAAATCAACTTGTCGTAGCCCTCGACGTACTCGGTGCCGTCGTCTAAGCGGCGAATAGTGACGGTGCGGGCGGCGCGGTCGATCGAGACGACCTCCTGGTGCACGCGGGCATCGATGTCAAAGCGGTTGCGGAAGCTCTGCGGTGTTTGCAACGTGAGTTTGGAGCGATCGGTGATGGTCCCGCCGATGTAGTAGGGCAGGCCGCAGTTGGCGTAGCTTACGTATCCGGAACGCTCGATCATGATGATTTCGGCGCTCTCATCCAGCCGGCGCAGACGGGCCGCGGCGGTCGCTCCTCCGGCGACGCCGCCGACGATGATGACTTTCATGATTGGGTTCCTTTCGGTGAGGTCCATGCGGATGGGGGTCGTCGAGGCGGTTCGTTAGCGAACTAGCGGACCGGACCAACGGCCGATGCCGCCCATGTTCACGACATTGGTATACCCCTGGCGCTCGAGTTCGCGCACCGCTTGTGCACTGCGGGCGCCGGAGAGGCAGTAGGCGAAGATGGGCGCATTCTTGTCGGGCAGGCGTTTGGCGGCGGTTGCGGGGATGGAGACCAGCGGGATGCTCATGGCACCCTCGATGTGACCGTCGCGGTACTCATCCGGGGTGCGGACATCGATCATGATGCTGCCGGGCGTCTCGCGCGCCTGGGCGGCGAGCTCGTCGAAGCCGGGGCCGAAGATGCTGGAGAAGATGGACATGGCGGGGCCTTTCGTCGGTGCGCGGGCCGTATCGCCCGCCTTGCTGTTCGTCTTACACCTTACGCGCCCGCTCTCGGCAAGTCTGTGACTTTGTCACCGTGCCCCGCCGCCCGCCCGCCGCTTTCCCGCGGGTATAATGGCCAGGTTCAAGCGCATCAAAAGGAGCCCGCCCGTGAAGATCAACCACGCTATCCTGCATATCCTCGACTTCGATTCCGCCGTGAACGTGATGAGCGAGCGCGAGCTCGACTTCGATACCCGTGCCGTCCGCTCATTTGTGAGCTCCCATCTGCGCCGTGCGCGCACGAGCGTGGACAATCGACGTGCGGCGTTCTCCGAGGAGAGCGCCTTCGCCGGCGAGCTCAAGGGGTATTTCTTCGGCGACCGCGAGTTCGTGGACCTGTCGCAGCAGATCGCGGAGTTCTTTGCGGCCGAGCTCGCCAAAGCGGACAAAATGGAGTCCACCGACGTGCTCGTTGCGGACTTTGACGATGATGATGACGTGCGTTGGTTCGCCGTGCTGCTCATGGCGAGCCGCACCGCCTTCATGCACGAGGTGGCGCGCGAGGGCGGCGAGGTCCGCAACGACATTGCGAAGCGCTACGCCATCCTGCCGGGCCCCTCGCAAAAGGTCAGCTCCTACGCGCTCGTGCGCGCGAGCTCCATGGAGGCGTTCTATGTGGACAAGAAGCGCAAGATCATGGGCGAGGATACGCTCATCATCCCCGACGGCCTGCTCCAGTGCGAAAGCGGCGTTTCGGGCAAGGAGGTCATCGAGGCCGTGACGCGCATTGTCGAGGAGGTCGCCGAGGAGCACGGCGCCAACACGGCGGTGGCGCTTGCCAAGGCCAAGGCCGCCGTGGCCGAGAAGGTCGAGGTTGACGAGGAGATCGCCCCCTGGGATATCGCCGAGGACATCTTCGAGGACGAGCCCGTGCTCAAGGAGCGCGTCGAGGAGCGCGTGCGCGAGGAGCGTCTGCCCGAGCGCGTGGCGGTGGAGCGCGCCGTGGTGGAGCGCGCGCCCGTGCGCAACCACAAGATCCGCACCGACACCGGCATCGAGATCAGCTTCCCCGCGGAGATGCTCAAAGACACCGACTACGTGCAGTTCGTCAATGAGCCCAACGGGTTGATCTCGATCGAGTTGAGGAACATCGGCAGTATCGAGAACCGATAGGCGCGCTCAGGGATCACCGCAAGACGGCGGGTAAAAGACGCAGGTATCGATGCCATCTGGGCTTTAAGTATTTGAGGCCGAGGGGTATGGGCGCTCACCCCTCGGCCTCCTTGATCAAGCCTCCGGAAGTGAATTCATTTGGTGGCCCGCGCGGTCATTTCTTGCGACTTGTCGAGAATATTGCGCTGCCTAAAACTGCACCACGAATTTCAGCTTTGTGCGAGCTTCCTTGAGGGACTCGCCTTCCAAAGTGAAATTGCTGACGACCTTGAGCTTCTTGAGCGCGGCGTCGAGTCGCGAGGCGAGGTTCGCATCCATGCTCTGCGACAACTTGGAATCGATGCTGACCGCGTATTCCTTCATGAGGTTGATGTCGCGGCCTTTCAGGCGCATATCGATCAGAGATAAGATTTCCTTGTCGTTTTCGTACCAGTCGAGCGTTGGCATGACGGGGGCATCCGAACCCTCAAACGAGTGCTCGAATACCACGTGGCGAACGCGGTCGCTCTCTGTGTGCAGCGCGACGGACCCGTCGGCGTCAATGGATTTGGCCTCGGCTTTGGTCTTGCCCGCTTTGGCCGCGATTTTCAATTTGCCTTTGCCGACCCGCATCTGCTTCTCTTCCTCATAGGATTCCAGGCGGCATCGTTTGGCGCCCAGGCAGAAGGCGATGTTTCTGAGCTCGGTCATCTTGTCATTCTGCATGGTCTCAAAGTAGCAGCTCAGATTGATGTAGCGATGTTCCTGATTGGGGTTTCGGTAATAAATCGCCGCACACGAGGATCGTGGATAGAACGTAAGCTCGCAGCGGGGGACAAACTCCTCGTATAGGTGCAGAACTTCGAAACCGGCTTCTTTGCTCAGCCAACCGATGGCGCCTTCGCACACGTCGATGGCCTTGCGGGCGTCCTCGTCTTCGATGACGACGATCTTTGGCCGGTCGAAATCCTCGTCGAAGTACTGATCGGGAAAGAGCGGATTGTAATAGCGCTTGCGGATTTCCTGACGGGCGTCCTGGGCTTTTTGGTTGGCGATCTTGAGGCCCTCCTTGGCGGTCTCGCTGACGTTCTCGCCGATCTCCTCAGCCTTGACGGATGCTTTCTCCATGATGCTGCCGAGGCTGTCCTTGAGGTTGAGCTTGGCCATGAGGGTCCCTTTCTTCGTGACGTGCCACCAGCTCCATTGTATGGCGGTGAGGGGGGTGACGTACATTTTTTGCGCACTTTGACAGCAGAATAGCGTTCAGGTAGATGGGAGGGCACGACCCGCCTCGGTATGATTCAAGTTGTCGAGACAAGAAGCATATCGGAGGTCGGCCATGCCCGAACCCATCGTAACGCTGAACGAGGAGAGCCTCAGGTCCGATCTGCGCGAGCTGGTCGGGAAGACGGTTGGGGACACGTTGGACGGCCTGCTCGAGGCCAAGGTGCTCGCGGTCGCGGAGGAACTCGAGCGGATGCGGCTCGGGTAGGCCGCCAGGGTCGTCCGCGAGGGCTTGGCGATGTGGCTGGGCCCGTGCTTTGCCCAGCTCGCCGACCACCCCTTGTTTGACCTTGCGGTCGAGGAGAAGCGTTAGCGACGGTGGGCGCTTTGATGGAAGCGCGCCTTGGTGCCGTGCCCCGTGCGGCGTCGTGTTACGATATCCCAGATATAGCAATATGGTCGAGATGGTGGTGCGGAGACGCACGGACGCTTAAGGCGTCCAGGGGAATCGGGGTGCAAGTCCCCGGCTATACCAGTAACCGTAACTCGGACGGCTGCGCTGTGAGCGTCGTAGATCGGACGGCGCGCGCAATCGGATGATGACAAGTCGGATCGCCTCCCATCTGAGCGTGCCCTTCATTGAAGGGCGCCGACCCTGGGGGAAGGGATCCGATATGATCGGATGTAATCGCCGCTCGCCTCGCGATGGGCATAAGGTGCCCATTTGTCGCAAGGTGCTCGTGGCGGCACTTTCGTTCTCATTGATCACGGGCGGCGTGCCCGCGTCCGCATGGGCACAAGCTCTCAGCGACGCGCAGGGTGCGCTGGCACAGGCCGCCGCGTCGGCGTCCGATGCGCAGGAGCTCCGCGCGGACGTCGACGCGGCGGTCGCCGCAGGCGGCCTGGCTGCGGGGGAGGGCCGCGAGGAGGCCATCGCACCTGCGGGGGATGCCGAAAAGGGCGAGCAATCTTCCGCGCCGGCACCCGAGCCAGCCGCTCCCGCCCGCGATGATGCGCCTGCTGCTCCAGCTGACGACGCGCCTGCGGATGGCGCCGCACCTGCCGCGAGCGCAGACGACCGCTCCGCCCGCGCTGGCCTCGACGCGGATTACATCTACATCCATGACAAGAACGGGTCGGATCCCCGCAAGATCGGCGTGGGCCAGGAGCTGCGCATCGACGCCACCTATGAAGATCTCGAATGGGGCGACGAGTACGACTTTTCCGACCGCGACTACGAGGGCATGGCCTTCCAGTGGTACGTGGGCGAGCAGAAGGTCGAAAACGCTTCCGGTGACACCGCCTGGAAGGCCAAGGGCTACACGGCCATTGAGGGTGCCACCAAGCGCTCCTTCACCGTGCCCGAGGGTCTCGTCGGCAAGCGCCTCGCCGCGCGCGTGGTCAACCCCGGCGGGGGCGTGGTGTGGGTATCTGACTCGAGCGCGCAGGTGACCGACGGCAAGACCGACCTCGTGCGCGTGGAGCTCTCCGGCAAGGCAAAGGTCGGAGCCACCCTGCACACCACCGCCTTTGAGGAGGGCGGCTGGTCCGGCGAGCAGGAGGCGACGGCCGGTGTGACGTACCGCTGGCTAGCGGCCCCGAGCGCAACGGACGAGTTCGCCCCTATCCCTGGCGCCACCGGCTCCTCGCTCACGCTTGACGCCGCGCTGGCCGGCAGCCGCATCAAGGTCGAGGCCACCTCGCGCAACACGGTGGCGTCCGAGGCTGTGGGCCCCGTGGCCGCCGCCGGATCCGCCGAGAACGAGGCCAAGCTCGCCGCCGCGATCGCGGCGCTCGAGAAGGACGGCTTCAGGGGCTATTATCCTGCGCCCGCGTTCGGTGTCGATGCCAACCTCAACACCATGATCGAGGCGCGCCTGGAAAAGCTCGGCGTGACCGGCGTCGCGAGCCATGTTGTGAGTTCCGGCATGGAGAAATACGAGCCCGCGGCCCGCGGTTCGATCGACACCTCGGACGGCGCCTCCAACGGCGATATCGAGTTCTTCTTCCTGCCGCCCGTGGAGCGTACGGGCAGCACCGACTACACGGTGCTGCGTCGCTTTCAGCCCACGTATCGGCTGACCTGCGGTGATGCGACCGACACCTTCACGCCTGAGCGCACCTCCCAGTTGCCGTGGGACGATGCGCGTGTGGGGGAGTATCTCACCCGCACCTTTGACAATGTTGAGCTTCCAGCTGAATTCGCCAAGGGCTCCGTTCCCGAAGCCGTCAAGAAGCTCGAGCTGCCGTTCAAGGCCGTCGACGCACAAACGCGGAAGACCGTTGCAGGCATAGAGTGGACCTCTTCCAATGCCAAGGTCGCCAAGGTGGCCTCCTCGTATAACGCTGCCTCGGTTTCCTTCACGCATTCCGCCGCACCCACCGACGTGGTGCTCACCGCCACGATCAAGATGGCCGGCGCCTCGGGCGTGTCCGACAAGGTGATCGCCGTGGAGCGTCCCCTTTCGGTCGAGCCGCGCTCCGACGCCACGGTCGAGGAGATTGAGCGAGAGCTGTCCGCCACGCTCACCAAGGCCAACGCCGACCTGATGCAGGGCGGCACGCTGAACCCCTCAGCGGTCACCGGCGACCTCAAGCTCCCTACACCCCGAGCGCTCGGCATCGACGGTCGTGTGTGCAAGCTCTCCTACGAAAGCAGCGATCCCGCGGTGATTCGCATCAACACCTATCGCGGTGTCGTGACACGCACCCTCGAGGGGGAGGAGCCCCGTTCCGCGACCATCACCGCGCGGCTCGCCTATGAGGACGTGGCCGTTTCACGCGAGCTGGGCACGTTCACGCCTGCCGTGGTCACGAATGCCGAGATTGATGCCGCCATCGACTTCATGGGCAGGGTGAAGGCCGGCTACGCCGCAGCGTTGCTGGGTGCCAATGCCTCGCCAGACGAGGTTATGTCTGACCTCGATACCTTCCAGAGCGCCTCTCCCACGTCGGACGGCTCCATCACTTGGGCCCGCGCCTGGGCCGACCGTGACTATGCGGGTGTCGTGCCCGTCGATCTGCCCGGTTACGATCCCATGGGCACGGCGCAGTGGCGCCTCTTCCGTTCCTCGCGCCCGACCGTTGTGGCTCACGAGAACCTGCTCGTCACACAACCTGCGTACAACACCAAGGTCCGCATCGACTCGATGCTCACCTATAAGGCCTTCGAGTCCCTTGCCGCGGCCCATCCTCAAAATGCCAAGCTCCAGCAGCTCGTCAACCAGCCGGTCAGCGCGATGTTCACCGTTTTGGGTACCACGGGTGCCGAGAACCCCGAGGCTGGTCGCACACTGACGGTTAATGCGCGCGTGGCCGGCTTGGATGCGGTCAAGGACGACGGCACGCGCGAGCAGCGCGATTGGATCCCGCTCACCGAGGTGACGCTGCCCGTGGACGAGGGCGCCACCGCCTGGGACGTGTTCGCGGGTCTGCTCGATGAGGCCGGATACACCTATACGCTCAACGCTGCGGGGCCAATCAGCATCACCACGCCTGAGGGCGTCACCCTCGATAGCGACTTCAACCAGCCTTACCGATACTGGGCGTTCTTTATCGATGGCAAGTACGGCCAGGGCGCCGAGGGCGCTGCCACGACCTGCCCGGTCAAGGATGGCATGACCATCGAGCTGCGCTACCTCGACGAGGGCGCGACCACGGCGCCGTCTGCGGGCGTGGAGGTCAACCCCGATGCCGAACACCCGAATCTCGACGCTCAGTGGAACGGTTTCATCAACGGCGGCGCGGGTTCGGTGACCGAAGCCCTAACACCCACGGAGGCCGGCGAGCTCGCATGGGCGGAGAACCTTAGAACTCCGGAGGAGATGGAGACCAAGACGGGCATTTACGCCTCCGACCCCCTCATCATCGGTGGAAAAATTTACATTGTCACGGCTTCTTTTCCAAAGCTGTGGACCGCGCGATTGACTTCTGCCAGCCTTGCTCGTCTGCAAGTCAGAGACCGTGAAACCGGCAAGGTGGAGCGTGAAGTGGCGCTCGGCACCGCCATGAATTCGACCTGCCGTCCCGTGTACGCTGATGGAATCATCGTAGTTCCACTTGCAGGCGGCTTTTTGCAGGCTGTTTCGGCCAAGACGCTCGAAACTATGTGGGTTGCGCCGGCGTACACGGAGGGGGAATCTGCGTCGACGCTCACTGTGGAGGGCGATTATGTATATGCCCCTACATTTGGCGAGTACCATAGTCAGCTCACCCATTCGGGTTCTGTTCGTCGTTATAACCTGCATACCGGAGCGCTTGCCGGCGCTATGGACAATGAAAAGGCTGGATATTACTGGGCAGGCGGAGTGGCGGCTGGCGATTTCTTCGTGATAGGCGACGACTCGGGCGTGATACGTGTGTTCACGGCTGACCTGACCAATGAGGTATCAAGCATTAAGCTTAGTGATACTTCGATTCGCTCGTCTCTCGTGTATTCGAATGGATACATCTTTGCTGTCACGCACAAAGATGGAACACTTCATAAATTGAAGATCGACGACGCGGGAAAGGTGACGAAGATCGCTTCGGCTCGTTTTGCCGATGAGTCTACTTCGACACCTGCGATTTGCGGTGGGCGAGCCTTTATTGGCGGTGTGGATGGTGATTATCGCAGCAGGAACGGCGTGCTTGCCGTAATTGACCTGGCGACCATGAAGGTTCAGAAGATCTTGGCTGCGGACGGGGGGAAGATACCCGGTGAAATCAAGAGTGCGCCCCTTGTGTCCGTGCAGGGCGGTGAGACTTATGTGTACTTCACTTTGAACCTGGCGGAGGGTTATCCGTATACGAGCGGTGGATGTCTGTACAGATATCGCCTGGGCGATTCGGAAGCTTCCGTGCTGTTCCAGCCCGGCCCGGGGCAGATTGAGTTTTGCATGGCCTCGGTCATCTGCGATGAGGAGGGTAACCTCTACTACACCAACGACTCCGGCCATCTGTTTAAGATTGCGGGGAACGGTCCTGCGCAGGGTGGCGGTTCCGGCGGCGGCGAGACCGGCGGTGACGGTGGTTCCGGCGACGGCGGCTCCGGAGGCGGTGAGACTGACGGCAACAGCGGTCAGACCGGAGGCGGCGAAACCGGAGGCAACGGCAGCGGCGGCCAGACCGACAATGGGGGTCAGGCTGGCGGCGACCATGGCGGCGGTCAATCCGACTCAAATTCCGGCGCGGGAACATCCGGTGACTCGACCACGGGCAACACGAATTCCGCCGCACCCCCTTCGAAGACCCCGGTGACCGGTTCGGTGCCGGCGGGCGCCGCGCCCATCGCAAGGGGAGTGTCCGATAAGAAGAACGCCTCTCAGCGCGATGCCGCGGCCGATTCCGATTTTGGTGATAAGTCCCAGACGGCAGGGTCCGTGGCTGTTTCCGAGAGTGCGTCGACCGTTGGGGCCAATGCGGCCCATGGCATGTCTCTGCCCGCCCGCGTCGCGGTTGCGGCGGGTGCCGTCGGCGTTGCCGGGCTGGTGGCGTCGGGCTTGTGGATGGCGCTCTCGCGCCGTCGTTAGGAGGTTTGATATGGCAGATGATAAGAGGGCCGTTTCGTCTGAGTCGCCTGCGGATGCCGCGGAGATGTCCTGTCGCGACGTCGTGATGGGCACTCCGGCAGATGAAGGCAGCATGGACGGACGCTCCGATCATCGTCGAAGAAGGGCCCAGCTTGCGATCGCGGGTGCTTCCCTCGTGCTCGTCTTGGGCTCCGTGGGTTACTTCGCCCTCAATCCCGATGCGATGTCCATGGGCGGCGACGCCACCTCTGCGCAGACGGGCTCCCATTCGGATGGGGGTACCTCCGATGCCGAGCTGGATGGGGGCGCCTTCGTCGCCCCCGACGCCACTCCGGTCGAGAGCTCGTCCGAAGATTCGGGAGACCGAGCTTCCAACACCTCGGGTGACAACGGTTCGAAGGGCCAGTCCAGCGCATCCGACTCCGCCGGATCTAACTCCTCGGCATCCTCGTCCAGCGGCCCTAGTGGGAGCTCCGGTTCTTCGTCTAGCAGCTCCAACGGAAATTCCGGCGGACCCGCGAATGGATCGACCCCATCAAAGCCCGATTCCGGTGGCGGTTCCTCGCAACAGGGCGGGGGAGGCCAGACCGACAAACCGGCGGGCGGTGGGCAAAAGCCCGCGCCCAAGACCGTGACGGTCTCCATCTCGGTCGATTCCAGCGCTGTGGGCGGACCGGTTTCCGGCAGCGGCACGTTCACCTTTGAGGCGGGCGCCACGGTCTACGATGCGCTGTGCGCCTTGGGACTTAGTATCGGTTCGCAAGACAGCATCCATGGAGTGTATGTGAGCTCCATCAACGGGCTGGCTGAGAAGGAGCACGGTGCCTCGAGTGGCTGGATGTATGCGGTCAACGGCAAGCTTCCCAACATGGCGTGCAGTGCCTACAAGCTTCGCGATGGTGATTCCATCCAGTGGCGCTATGTGACTGGCCAGTAGTCTGAACCGAGCGATTGCTGGCATCGAGCTTTTCCGAACGGCGGTTTTGATCTGCTCGATTGGCGGCTTCTCATTGGTGTGGCGCGAGCTATGGATGAGACCGCGCGCATGCTTCCGGTGTGTAGCTCAGCGCTGCCGCCCGTCCAGCTCGTCTCTCAAATCCTCAAATGAAAACCCCGGAAGACCTGTGGCCTTCCGGGGTTTTGCATCATGTGCGGTCGAGCGCGATTGACGTGCTCAGTGTCTTACTTGGTGACGATCAGCGGATCGCCGACCTTCACGAGCGGGCGGCCGCCGAGCAGGGTGCTGGAGGAACCGATCGCGTGGACCTCGTCCAGCTCCTGGGGGTTGCTCAGCACGCAGGTCACGACGTCGTCATGACCTGCGGCCTTGATAGCCTCGTCGTCGAAGGAGAGGATGGGCTGACCGGCGGAGACGATATCGCCCGCCTCGACATAGCGGATAAAGCCCTTGCCGTCCATGTCGATGGTGTCCAGGCCGACGTGGATGAGGACCTTGGCGCCCGTTTCGGACAGGATACCGATGGCGTGGTTGGTGACGGTCACCACGTCAACGCGGCCGGACACCGGGGCGTACACGACGTTGCCGACGGGCAGGATGCCGTAGCCCTTGCCGAGCAGGCCCTGGGAGATGACCTCGTCGTTGATCTCCTTTTGGTCGACGAGCATGCCCGAGATGGGTGCGTAAACGGTGTCCTTGCGAGATGCGAACGTGGCGGAGACGGGGGTCTCGGTGTTCTCGGTGCTGTGGAACACGCTGGTGATACTGGAGAAAAAGCTCATTGGTTGCCTCCCATTGAGAATGGTGCGCCCCATGCTGCGGCGCACGCGCATATACGGTTATCCTATCCGATTTCGGGTGATTGTATGCCTGCATTTCGGCCAAGCTGGCATAACCGTGAGATATGTTGCAGTGAATCGGCGAGCGGTCGAATACCGAGAGAAGCTCAGCCGCCATCTCTGCAGGTCGCGCAGTTGCTGGATGTACTTGATGCCATCCGAAGCGAGACTCACTGCAGCATTTCTCGTTCACGTTGGGCTTTCTTGTAGAAGAAGATGCCAGGGATGTAGGCGATGCAGCACAACAGGAGTTGTTGGATGCCCGCAAGCGCCACGGCAACTACGAGGAACACGACCGTGAACGAAGCGAGCGCCAAATCGGTTCCACGGACGCGTTCGGCGTTTGGATGCTCGGCGTTTCCGACGGCTTCGGGATAGTCCGCCCGCCCCCGCTTTCGCTGCTCAATTCCGAGCTTGACCATATACGCGGCGGCGAGCGTCCAACTGATGGTGATCGCCGCCGTGCAGAGCGAGTAGGCAAGCTGGTATGCCTCGCTGGATAACATCATCACGATGGTGAGAAGTTGAACCATGGCGCCCGTGGTGAACAGGCAGACCGTGGGAGCACTGTATGCGTTTAGATGAGAGAACGCTCGGGGCAGCAACTTCATCTGCGCCATACCGCACAACGTCTCGGACGCCAGCATGGTGAAGGAGAGCCAGGCGCCAAAAATGGAGATGATCAGGCCTGCGGAGATGAACGCACCACCCCAGGGCCCTACGACCAGCTCAAATATGTAGGGCATCGATGGCGATCCGAGCGCCATGAGCTCCTCGCGCGTGAGGTGCCCGTAGGGCAGGATGGATGCCGCGACGTAAATCGCCACGAGTGTCGTGCATCCCAGGATGCTGGCGCGGCTCACATCGGACTTGCGTTCGGCGCGGTGGCCCAGCACGCTCGCGCCCTCCATGCCCACGAAGACCCACATCATCACCATGAGGCAGTTGACGATCTGCCGGGGAATGGGCCCGGGCGCACCCACCACGGTGCCGTTTGCGTTTGCGTACGATGCGCCGTAGAGGTTGTTTGCGACGTTGCCCCAAAAGTCCGCGGTGAACACGTCAAAATCAAAGACGAAGACCATTGCGATGATGAACGAGAAAATGGGCACGAGCTTGCAGACCATGACGATGGCGTTGAGCGTGCTCGCCTGCTCCACGCCGCGGTTGACGAGCAGTACGATTGCCCAGTTCAACAGAGAGATGAATACCACGCCCGGAATGGTGAGGATGCCCGCGAACGGAGGATAGAAATATCCGATGGCGGTGACGAGCATGACGCCGAACGCAACGTTGCCGATCCAAATCGAGAGCCAGTAACCCCATCCGGAGATGAATCCGATGAACGGGCCAAATCCCGCATGGGCGTAAGCCACGATGCCGTCGAGTTCGGGTTTGACGATGGAGAGGCGTCCAAAGGTGGTGGCGAGGCCCATGAAGCCGATTCCGGTGATGAGCCAGGCGATGAGCGCGGGTCCGGGGGCCGCGGCGGCCGAGACATCCGTGGAGAGAGCGAACACGCCCGAGCCGATTGCCGAGCTGATGACGAGCGCGATGAGCCCCATGAGGCTGATGCCATGTTTGTGCGGCGTGTCTTGAACGGTGGGATTTGGAGTTGAATCGGACATCGTGGAGCCTTGAACGTCGTGATGGTCAGAGATGCTATCAGCATAGAGCAACGCCCCGCGCCCTGCCGGATGTCCGGTGAGGGGCGGGGCGATGTCCGCGAACGGTTTGGATGGGCCTGGTGAGGCCCCGATCGTGGATTACGAGGCCGCGATGTCGCGATGGGCGGGAAGCCCGTGCAGGGCTGTCGCCTCGGTGCACCCGGCGACGATGGCCGCCTCAAGCGCGCGTGTGGCGACGAGACCGATCAGGTCGAGCGGGATGCGCGCAGACGCATCGGCGCCGAGCGAGCCGCTTGCGAGAACGTAGATGGTGTCGCCGTCGTTGGTCGTGTGCGTGGGGCGGATGGCGTGTGCATAGGCGTCGGCCGCCATCTGGGCGACCTTGGTGGCCTGCGCTTTGGTGAGGCTGGCGTTGGTGACGATGCAGGAAATGGTGGTGTTCGTGCGGTCGAGCGGCATGGTGACCTGCTCGCCCATGGCGAGCATCGCCTCTTCCATGTCGACGATCTCGACTCCGTCGGCGGTGGCGCGCATGCCGGCAATCGGCTGGAGGGTGGTAGGGTCGACCACATTGCCCACGGCGTTCACGGCAGACACCGCGCCCACCTGCAGGCTGCCAAGCTGGAAGGCGCGTGCTCCGAGTCCCGACTTCATACAGCGCTCGGGTCCGCCGAGCTTGCCGACGGTGGCTCCGGTGCCGGCGCCCACGCACCCCTCGGCGAGTGGGAGGCTTTCGGGCGTGATGAGCGCCTCACGGACCGCCATGGCCCCGTCGAAGCTCGTGGGTCGTGCCTGCGAGTTGCCGAATGCAAGGTCGAACAGGCAGCTCGAACATACGATGGGCACGCGTCCGCAGCCCACGTCGAGGCCGATGCCATGCTTTTCGAGTTCATTGGCGGCGCCCGAGGCGGCATCGAGGCCAAAGGCCGATCCGCCGCTCAATACGACGGCGTGCACCTCCTCAACGGTGTTCTCTGGTTTGAGCAGGTCCGTTTCACGCGATGCCGGCGCAGCCCCGCGTACGTCGACGCCGCCGACGGCTCCGTCGGGCGCGACGATCGCCGTGCATCCCGTTCCACCCGTACGAGCCGTGAAGTGCCCGAACTTGAATCCGGGAATCTCGGTGATTGAGATGGGGGAGAGCGTGGACATGGTGTCTCCTATCCATTTGCTGAGGCTTACGATACATGATGCTGCCTGAGCGCCCTGCGGCGGGCATACAAGGCCCGTCGCGAGTTCCGTACGAGCCGGAGAGCCCAGTGGGCTCTCCGTGCGAGCAGGACTGTCCGAGCAGCGGGTCTTGTATGCCCGCCGCAGGGCGCGCGTTAGGCTCGTGACAGCGCGCGGACGACCTTGGCGATGGGGAGGCCGACGACGTTGTAGAAGTCGCCGTCGATCTTCTCGACGAGCATACGGCCGTGTTGGCCTTGGATGCCGTAGGCACCGGCCTTGTCCATGGGTTCGCCTGTTGCAACGTACGCGTCGATCTCGTCGTGCGTGAGCTCGTAAAACGTGACGTCGGTTATGTCGACAAAGGATTCGGCACTCCCGTCGAGCACGATGCAGACCCCGGTGGCGACTTGGTGTGTTTTGCCGGAGAGGGCGTGGAGCATGCGGCGCGCATCGGCTTCGTCTGTCGGTTTGCCGAGCAGCTCTCCGTCGAGGGCGACGATGGTATCGGCTGCCACGACCGGCTCGCCTTCCTTGGCATGTTCTTTTGCCACCGCCGCGGCCTTGGCGCGGGCCAGGCGCTCGACCAGGTTGAACGGGCCTTCGTCTGGAAGAGCGGTCTCATCGATGTTTGCGGGTATGACGCGGGTGTCGAAACCCGCCTCACGCATCAACTCGATGCGGCGTGGCGATTGGGAGGCGAGGATCACAGCTGGATACCGTCCTTCACCTTCTCGACGGCGACCTCGCCTGCGATGTCGTTCAGGATGGCGAGGGCGAAGGGCAGAGCCTGGCCCATGCCGGAGGCGGTGATCACGTTGCCGTCGACCACCACGGTGCGGTCCCCTGCGAAGGAGCCCGCGGGGAAGGCGGTTTCGAAGCCGGGGAAGCACGTGGCCTTGTGACCCTCGAGTACGCCGAGTTCCGCCAGGATGAAGGGCGCGGCGCAGATGGCGGCGACGTGCTTGGTGGCGGCGAACTCGCGCACCAGCTCGCAGACGCGCTCGTCGGCGCGAAGGTTGGTGGCGCCGGGCAGGCCGCCGGGCAGCACGACGTAGTCGTATTCGGAGAAATCGACCTCGTCGAACGTGACGTCGCATGTGACGGGGATCTGCTGGGAGGTCACGACGTCGCGCGTATCCATGATGGAGACGAGGGCGGTGTGGATGCCTCCGCGACGCAGGACATCGACGACGGTCAGGCATTCGATGGTCTCAAAACCATCGGCGGCAAGTACGGCAACTCCGGCCATGGCAAATCCTCTCATTTGGATGCAGCGATGCCGGAGTTATACCCGATTCGTCCTTGTGAGTATCAGCCGCTTTACGCGCGGGTGAGCCTGACGACCGTCTCGCAGTGGAAGGTCTGTGGGAACAAGTCGACGGGAGTGGCCCAGACGGGGCGGAAGGTCCCCTCCTCCACAAAGCGGCGCAGGTCGCGGGCGAGGGTGGCGGGGTCGCAGGAAACGTAGGCCACATCGCGTGCGCTCGTCGACGCAATGAGGTCGATGGCCTCGGGCGCCAGGCCCGCGCGCGGCGGGTCCACCACGAGCACATCGGCGTCCTCATCGGGGAACTCGCGCACGGCGTCACCACCGATCACGTCGACGTTGGTGAGGTTGGCGATATCGAGGTTGCGGCGCAGGTCGCGCACGGCCGGTCCGTAGGACTCGACGGCGCTCACGAAGTCGCAGCGGCGCGCGAGCGGCAACGTGAAGGTGCCGGCGCCGCAATACAGGTCGATGCCGAACTCGTCGGGTTGAGGGTCGAGCGCCTCCATGACGAGGTCGATGAGTATCTCGGCGGCTTTGGTGTTCACCTGGAAGAACGACGGGGCGGACAGGCGCATGTTCTCCGCACCGATCTTCTCGGTCCAGGAGCCCTCACCGGCAAGAGCCTCGACGCCGGCGACGCGGCGAGCTCGCTTCTCGCCCTTGGACATGACACGCACCACGCTCGTCGCACGCACGGCGTCGCTCAGCACCCGTGAGACCTGGGCGCGCGGGAAGGCCCCCGTGGGGGTCCACAGCGCTATCTCGAGAGCGCCGGTGCGGCGACTCGAGCGGATGCCGACGCGCTCGAGCTCGAGGTCACGCGAGTTGCCGAGGAAGCCGAGTGCGCCCGTCACGGCCTTGATGGCCTTGGCATGTTTTTTGTCGAACAGCGGGCAAGAATCGACTTTGATGACCTGGCTCGCGCCCGTGCATGCCAAGACGGAACTTGCCGCCCTCGCGCACCGGTGCGAGCTCGACTTTATTGCGATACCCCCAGGGCTCCTTGGTGTGGCGAATGGGGCGCATGAGCTCGGCGACCTCATCGGGGGAGAACTTGCCGATACGTGTGAGGGCGCTGCGCAGGTTCTCTTCTTTGGCTGCGAGTTGGGACTCATGCGAGAGGCCGCCCCAGGGGCAACCGCCGCAGATACCGATGAAGGGGCAGGGTGCCTGGACGCGATCGGCGGAGGGCTCCAAAACTTCTTCGACCACCGCACGTGAGAAGGAAGGCCCGTCATCGGTGATGCGGGCCTCGACGGTATCGCCGATCAGGCCACCGGAGACGAAAACGGCTTTGCCCTCGTCCGTTCGGGCGAGGCCGTCCGGTCCGTATGTCATAGTGTCGATGGTGAGCCTCATGGCGCCTCCCGTGCCTGTTCAATTGGGGACGTATGATCGTTGGGACCGTTCGCCGCGGTGTGCGGCCCAGTCGTTTCCAGTATCGCAGGCCATGCGTGCGAATGTGCGGGTCACCTGCGAATTCCTCGTCGTTATACATAAAGAAAGCCGCATTACGCGCGGCTTGTCACCATCGTCCGACAACACTTTTTCGAAGTCAAGACTGGTATCGCAAATCGCATGCCCTATGATGAAGGTGTTCCGCCCCCCGCGGAGCAACTGGGTGAACCGTCGCGTTTATTTAGGGAGCCCGAGAAGTCGAGCGCAGTACAGGAATCCTTCGTTGTTAAGGAAGCTGGAACCGAGCGATGAGGGCACCCACCTTGCAGAGGTGGGTTCATTTTCGTGAAGTGGGGGGCGGTTTTCTTGTATCGCGCCAACGCGTGCGGTTCGGCGCGACGCGGTGCGTGCGCCGTGTTCGCGTTGCGATGAGAAATTCTTCGCCATTTTGCCGTTGACACCGCGCGCATGGTTGCTAGAATGTTCACTTGTCCTGGGGACGTAGCTCAGCTGGGAGAGCGCCTCGGTCGCATCGAGGAGGTCGAGGGTTCGATCCCCTTCGTCTCCACCACAGGATTTTGATTAGGCTCCGGTAACGGGGCCTTTTTCATATCGGTCGAAGGCGCCCACTTTTTGGTCGCTTCAGTTGTATTTGGATGTACGGTGCGACTTTGCGCCATGTGTAAAACGCACCCGTCCCCAAATTACACATGGGAAGGACGCACACCATGGCGAACCTGCTCGAAACCGCTTCGCTCGGTCATTGCGAGCTTTGCCCGCGTCGCTGCGGGGCGAATCGCCTGGCGGGGGCGCGTGGCGTGTGCGGGGCGGACGACTCTCTCAAGATCGCCCGTGCGGCACTGCATTATTGGGAGGAGCCGCCCATTTCCGGCGAGCGCGGGTCGGGCACGATCTTCTTTTCCGCCTGCCCCCTCAAATGTGTGTACTGCCAGAACCATGAGATCTCGACAGGTGGATTTGGCATCGAAGTCGCGCCCGGACGCTTGGTCGAGATCATGCTCGAGCTCCAGGAGCAGGGGGCGCACAACATCAACCTCGTCACCGCGACGCATTACGCGCACCTCCTGCCCGATGCGATCGGCGAGGCGCGCCGAAGGGGCCTGTCGATTCCCATCGTCTACAACACGAGCGGCTACGAGCGCGAGGGGGCCGTCGCCGAGCTTGCCGACTTGGTCGACGTCTGGCTCGTGGATTACAAATACGCCGACGCCGACTTGGGCCGCGCGCTGTCCCATGTCGTCGATTATCCCGAGACGGCGGCGCGTGCCCTGTCTCGCATGTGCGCGGCGGTTGCCGCCCGCGGGGGAGAGCTCGTAGATGCGGACGGCATGATGCGGCGCGGCGTGATCGTGCGCCACCTGGTGCTTCCCGATCACGCGGATGATTCGTGTCGCGTGCTCGATCGTATTTGGGAAGTGGCCGGCGATGTGCCGATTTCTGTTATGAACCAGTACACGCCGAATGAGCGGATGCGCGCATCGGGCGGGGAGCTTTCTCGCGCGGTTACGGAAGACGAATACGAGTTCGTGCTCGACCATGCCGACGATGTGGGGTTCACGCAGATGTTCTGGCAGGAGGGCGGTGCGGTGGACGAGAGCTTCACGCCCGCGTTCGACACCACGGGTGTGCTGCGCTCGGCGTCTGCAGGCTAGGGGTGCGAACGGGTATACTGCAACCCATCCATACATGCATGAGGGGCGTGCGGCGCGGTCGCCTGCCCTTGATATCAGGAGGAATCCGCTATGGCCGACCAAACTGCCACGCCGCTGACGGACGAGGAGCGCGAGGAGCTCGAGGCCCTGCGCGCCGAGAAGGCGCGCCGCGCTGAGGAGGAGCGCGCTCGCGTGGAGCGCGAGGAGCTCGAGGCCCTGCGTGCAGAGCAGGAGCGCGTCGATGCCGAGATCTTGGCTGAGCGCGCCGCCGAGGAGCGCGCTGCCAGGAAGGTATCCGCGGCCAAGGGTGCTTCGTCCCGTCCGGCGCCTCAGCCCGCGCCCACGTCCAGTCCCAAGGAGAAGACCTTCGGCGAGCGCATGGTGACCTCCAGCACCGTGGATGACGATGGCATTCCCACCATGCCCGTCGCGCAGAAGATCATCATCGCCGTCGCCCTCGTCGCCGTGGTCGCTTTCATCATTTACACCGCCACGCGCTAGCCGCCATCGATGCTTCCGGTTCTGCCGCGTCGCGTACGAATCTCGGCGCGGCGCACGTCATTTCGGAAAGGGGCCTTCCCGTGGCTTTGACCGATGTCACGCGTCCAACCGACGCGTCCATGAACACCGACTTATATGAGTTGACTATGGCCCAAGGGCTGTGGGAGAACGATAAGACCGAGGAGCAGGGGTGCTTCACGGCGTTCTTCCGGGAGGCGCCGTTCGGCAACTCCTATGCGGTCATGTGCGGCACCGCCGAACTCGGGGAGTTCGTCGAGAACTTCCGTTTCACCGAGGAGGACATCGCCTATCTCTCCGAGCTCGAGGCGCCTGGCGGCGGCTTGCTGTTCAAATCGGGATTCCTGCGATTCCTCGCCGATTTCCGTCCCCGGGTGGATATCGACGCGATTCCCGAGGGTGAGTTGGTGTTCGCACGCGAGCCGATGGTTCGCGTGACGGGCCCCATGCTCGATTGCCAGCTCTTGGAGACGGCGCTGCTCAACATCATCGGCTTCCAGACGCTTGTGGCCACCAAGACCGCGCGGGTGGTGCAGGCGGCGCAGGGCCGCCCGGTTGCGGAGTTCGGCTTGCGCCGCGCCCAGGGTCCCGACGGTGGCGTCGCGGTCGCGCGCGCGAGTTACGTTGCAGGATGCGCTTCGACCTCGAACGTCCTTGCGGGGCGTCGCTACGGCATCCCCGTTTCG
Source organism: uncultured Collinsella sp. (assembly GCA_900551665.1). Taxonomy (GTDB): domain Bacteria; phylum Actinomycetota; class Coriobacteriia; order Coriobacteriales; family Coriobacteriaceae; genus Collinsella. The sequence continues at coordinate 30,207 of URWW01000010.1, forward strand.
GGAACGCACGCGCACAGCTGGGTCCTGAGCTTCCCGACTGAGCTCGAGGCCTTCCGCGCGTTCGCGAAGAGCTCCCCCAAGAACTGCACACTGCTCGTCGACACCTATGACGTGCGCGAGGGCGTCGAGAACGCCATCACGGTGGCGCGCGAGATGGAGGCCTCCGGCGAGCGCCTCTCCGGCATCCGCATCGATTCGGGCGACCTGGCGAAGCTCTCCGCCTACGCGCGCCGCCGCTTCGATGAGGAGGGCCTCGACTACGTGAAGATCGTCGTGTCGAACGATCTCGACGAGCATACGATCAGCTCCCTGTTGGGCCAGGGCGCTCCGGTCGATGCATTCGGCGTGGGCACCAAGTTGGCCACCTGCTACGACCAGCCCGCGCTCGGGTGCGTGTACAAGCTCTCGGCGCGCCGCGATGGCGCCTCGGAAGCCTGGACGCCCGTCATGAAGTTTTCCGAGCAGCCCTACAAGCGCACGATCCCCGGCGTTCAGCAGGTGCGCCGTTACGTCGACAGGACGGGGAGTCCCGTGTGCGACATGATTTGGGACGAGTCCTCCCAGCCCGGCGATGGGGCGTTCGGTCACACGCTCGTGGCGGTGAACGACGCGGCGTTGGTGACCGATGTGTCGGGATTCAGTTTCCGGGAGTTGCTGGAGCCGGTCGTGCGCGAGGGCTCCGCGGTCGCCCCGCGCGAGAACATCGAGCTCGCCCGCGCCCGTTGCGCCGCATCTCTCGCTTCGCTCGATGACGCGTACAAGCGCTTTTTGTATCCGCAATCCTACGTGGTGGGCATGGAGCGCGGCCTCGCCGCGCTGCGCGACGGCCTTGTGCGCGAGCGCATGGCCGCCACGTCCTCCGTACTTCCCTGGAAGGCAAAATGATGAACGAACGCAAGATCATGGTGGTGAAGATCGGTTCCTCCACGCTGGTGGAGGCGGGCGAGATTCGCCGTGATTTCATAGCGTCCCTCGCAGCGCAGGCCCGCGATCTGCGTGATGCCGGCTGGGACCTCGTGGTGGTGAGCTCGGGCGCGATCGCTTGCGGCGCTCCCTTGCTTGGATTCGATAAGCGCCCGACCGACATGCCGAGCCTGCAGGCCTGCGCTTCGGTGGGGCAGTGCGTGCTGTCCGCCGTGTACGATGAGGAGTTTCGCGCCGTCGACATGCTGACGTCGCTGGTGCTGCTCACGCGCAGCGACACCGCTCGCCGCTCATCCTATCTGCACGCCCGCGATGCGCTCACGCGCCTGCTCGAACTGGGCGTGGTGCCCGTGGTGAACGAGAACGACACCACCGCCGTCGACGAGATCAAGTTCGGCGATAACGACACACTCGCCGCCCTTGTGAGCTGCCTGGTCTCCGCTGATCTGTGCGTGACGCTTTCCGACATCGACGGCCTGTACACGGCCAATCCCTCGCTCGATCCGAATGCCGAGTTCATTCCGCTCGTGGACAAGATCGACGCCGCGATCATCGGTTCCGCCGGCGACTCCACCACCTCGATCGGCACGGGCGGCATGATCACCAAGATCCGCAGTTGCCGCATCCTCATGACGGCCGGCATTGAGAGCGTCATCTGCTCGGGTGCGGAGGAGCGCCCGCTGGTGCGTCTCGCGATGGGTGAACAGGTTGGCACGCGGTTCGTTCCGCCCGCGGGCCGCTTGGAGATCGCGCCCCGTAAATTGTGGATCGCGCTGGGAGATTCGGCTCACGGTGCGGTGACGGTCGACGCCGGCGCCGCCAGGGCTCTGGTCGATGGCGGCGGGTCGCTGCTGCCGGTGGGTATCAAGGCCGTCGATGGCGACTTTTCCGCAGGCGATATCCTTGACGTCCGCGATGCGGATGGGTTTGTGCTCGCCCGCGGCATCGCCGAGGCCGACCGGGATGTGCTCGAGCTCGCCGCGGGCCGTCGTCAGGAGGACATCGCCGGCAATCGCCTGCTCGTCGCGCTCGCAGATAAGCCCGCCATCCACCGTGACAACCTGATCGTATTCGCGTAGCGCCGCGGCCTGCCCGATGTGCAATTGGGGACGGGTGCATTTTACACACGTGAGGAGTTCGCCATGAACGATATCGCCGTATATGTTGAAGATCTCGCCCGCGAGGCAAAGGCCGCCTCGCGTTCATTGGGATTTGCCTCCGACGAGGCCCGCATCGCCGCGGTGCGCGCCATGGCCGCCGCGCTTCGCCAACGTGCGGACGAGGTTCTCGAGGCGAACGCCATCGATATGGACGCCGCGCGCGTCGCGGGTACGTCCGAGGGCTTGCTCGATCGCTTGCTGCTCACGCCGGAGCGCGTCGAGGGCATGGCGGCGGGCCTCGATATGCTCGCCGACCTGCCCGACCCCGTGGGGCGTGTGCTTGATAAACGCGACATCAGCGAGGGTGTTCATCTGAGGCGCGTGAGCGTGCCTTTGGGGCTTGTCGCGATGGTGTACGAGGCACGTCCCAACGTGACCGCCGATGCCGCCGGCATCTGCATTCGCACGGGCAACGCCTGCATTTTGCGCGGGGGTTCCATCGCTCAGAACAGCTGTGTCGCAATCGCCCGCATCTTGGCGGATGCCGTCGAGGCGAGCGGATTCGACCGGGCGGCGGTTTCCATCATCGAGACGACCGATCGCGCTGCAACGGGGGCGCTCATGGCGCTGCGCGGCGTGGTGGACGTTCTGATTCCGCGCGGTGGTGCCGGCCTCATCCAGCGCTGCGTTCGCGAGAGCCTGGTGCCGGTTATCGAGACGGGCACGGGTAACTGTCACATCTACGTTCATGAGAGCGCCGATTTTGCCAAGGCCCGCGCGATTATCAAGAACGCCAAGACCCAACGCGTGGGCGTGTGCAATGCGTGCGAGTCCCTGCTTGTGGACGAGTCGATAGCCGACGCCTTCCTGCCCGAGGCGCTCTCCGAGCTTGGAGCCGCCGGTGTGGTGATCCACGGCGATGAGCGCGTCCGCGGCGTCGCCTTTGCCGGTGAGTTCGTCGACGCGACGGAAGAGGACTGGGGACGCGAGTATCTCGCGCTCGAGATCAGCGTGAAGGTCGTGGGCGGCATCGACGAGGCCATCGCGCATGTGAACCGCTACGGCACGGGCCACTCCGAGGCGATCGTCGCCGAGGACGAGGAGGCTTGCGAGCGCTTCTTGCGTGAGGTGGATGCCGCCGCCGTGTACGCGAATGCGAGCACGCGCTTTACCGATGGTGGCGAGTTTGGCTTGGGTGCCGAGATTGGCATCTCGACTCAGAAGCTGCACGCCCGCGGCCCCTTCGCCGCCGAGGCCCTCACCACCTACAAGTACGAGCTTCGAGGCACGGGTCAGGTGCGCCCGTAAACCTCAATTTACAATGACGGGCAAAGACGAAAGACCTCGCGACCGGTATCGCGAGGCCTTTTTTGAGCGAGCGTTCGCATTAGCTTGAATCTGTGTCAGATCAGGCCCTGCGTCCCTCTTATTCGGCTTGGAACGTGTCGCGATCGGGGGCGAAGGACTGCATGGCCTCGATGGTGCGCGCGAACAGCTCATCGAGCTCCCAGCCGAGCATCTCGGCGCCGGAGCGGATGACATCGCGCGAAACGCCGGCGGCGAAGCGCTTGTCCTTGAATTTCTTCTTGAGGGACTTTACGTTGAAGTCCATGACGCTCTTGGAGGGGCGCATGACCACGGCTGCGCCGATGAGGCCCGTGAGTTCCTCGGTGGCGAACAGGATCTTCTCCATCATCAGCTCTGGCTTGGGCAGCTCGGTGTTGTAATCGCTCGTGTGCGTCTGGATGGCGCGGATGAGCTCGGCGGAACCACCGGCGGCCTCGATGTCTTTCGCTGCGTAGATGGTGTGGTTCATCGGGTCGTCGTCGTGCTCTTCCCAGTCGAGGTCGTGCAGCAGGCCGACGATGCCCCAGAACTCCTCGTTCTCGGGATCGTATTCACGCGCGAAGTAACGCATGGTCTGCTCGACCGTCTCGGCGTGCTCGATGTGGAACGGGTCCTTGTTGTGCTCGCTGAGCAGCTCGAATGCTGCCTCGCGGGTCATGCCGGCGTTGAGCTGTGCCATGGTTCCTCCTAAAAAACGGCGGCGATTGCAAAAAAGGTGCCCGAGATCCCCGCCTTATGGCGCGCGTGCGCACCGTACCTACGGTCGGGGATCGGACACCTTGATTCCCCCATCCGGTGAAGGGGGGAGGCTTGCTGTATCACACTATAGCACGATGGAGTGGGAGCTTTACCGTTGTGTTGCACCTCGATTTCGCGCCTCAATTTGGGGACTGTCCCTAAATTGAGGCGGGGTGCCGATCAGTTGAGCGCCGGGATTTCGCCCGCTTGGATGATAGCCTCCTTGAATCGCTCTTCGACGGCGTCTTCGTCGGCTCCGAGGGCGACGGAGAGTTCTTCGAGCGTGCGGCGGCGCGCCTCCTTGAGCATGCGGGAGTAGTAGCTGCTCGGTTTCTTTCCGTGGGCTTCCGCCTCTGCGATGCGGTGACGCATGGTCTTTGCAACGCGCACCGTCTCGGGAGCTCCGAGTTTGAGCTGTTGCTTGAAATGGGTTTCCTCGAGTGCGCTGTTGCGTTCGGTAAATGAATCGACCGTCAGGTCGGCATAGGAGTCGATGAGGTCTTCGGCGTCCTCGCGCGAGATGATTGCATGGAGGCGGCTCTGCTGGGCAAGGGGATACATGAGATGGGTTTCCGCGTGGCCGGATTTGGCGCGGAGCAAAATCATGGGGCGCGCGGCGTCCTCGGTGAATCCGGTGACCGTGCAGACTCCTTGGCCGGGGTGAATAACGTGCTGTCCGATTTCAAACATGCTTCCTCCAAATGAATACGCGATACGCTCAGTAATTACAATAATAGCATGTTTATATGGGAAAACCTACAGATGTCTCATTACAGAACGTGAATAACGATGTATACGGTATTGGAAAAATGCCTGAAGGAGCCATTCTCGCAATTTAAATTCCGTATCTTTCTATGCGTTTTTCTGTAGATTTGAACTCGGAAAAAGCGGGCTATCGCATGTTTTCGGGGATTTCACGCCCCTAAGCTGCTGCACTGTGCTAGAGTACAGTGCGTCTGTACGTGAGCCCTGCGAGAAGGACATCTCAGGGCCATAGGATGAGGAGGACCTCTATGCCGGAGAAGATTGAAGAGTTGGTGCGCACTGCCCTCACCGCCGCTCAGGAGGCTGGCGACCTGCCCGCGTTCGAGCTCGAGGATTGTGGCATGGAGCGACCGGCTGACACTTCTCACGGTGAGTGGACCTCCACTTGCGCGATGAAGTCTGCCAAGCTGGCCCATTGCGCACCTAAGAAGATCGCCGACGCCATCGTGGCCCACATGCCTGAGAGCGCCGAGATCGCCAAGGTCGAGGTCGCGGGCCCCGGCTTCATCAACTTCTACCTGAACGCCGCCGCCAACAACGCCATCCTGGACGTCGCTCGCAAGGAGGGCATGGACTTTGCCAAGTCCAACGTCGGCCAGGGCCTGAAGACCCAGGTCGAGTTCGTTTCCGCCAACCCCGTCGGTCCGATGCATGTCGGCCACGGCCGTTGGGCCGCGCTCGGCGACTCCCTTTGCCGCGTCATGAGCCACGCCGGTTATGACATCCAGCGCGAGTTCTACATCAACGACCACGGTTCCCAGATGGACGTGTTCGGCAACTCCATCTCTTATCGCTACATGCAGCTCATCGAGATCATGGAGAAGGAGGGCCTCGATATCGACGGCGCTCGCGACTTCCTGGCTCAGGACCGCGACAACTTCGTTCAGGATGAGGCCGACGAGCACCTGGATTCCCATCCCTACATGGACGCCTTCACCGAGGGCCTGGGTGGCAACGCTTACGGCGGCACCTACATCATCGACGAGGCCGCTGCCTTCTATAAGAAGGACGGCGACAAGTGGGCCCACGTCACGGACGAGGAGCGCATGCTCTACTTCCGTGAGGAGGGCTACGCCAAGATGGTCGAGAACATGCGTCAGCTGTGCCACGACGTCCGCTGCGACTTTGACAAGTGGTTCTCCGAGCGCACCGTCTACATCAAGGACACCGAGGGCGAGCACGCCGGCACCTCCGCCGTCGACCGCGCCTTCGCCAAGCTCGACGAGATGGGCTATCTCTACAACAAGGACGGCGCCCTGTGGTTCCGTTCCACCGATCTGGGCGACGACAAGGACCGCGTTCTGGTCAAGGCCAATGGTGAGTACACCTACTTCGCCTCCGACGTTGCCTATCACTGGGATAAGTTCCAGCGCGTCGACCATGTCATCGACATCTGGGGCTGCGACCACCACGGTTACATCAACCGCGTGCGCTGTGTTTGCGACGCCCTGGGTTACCCCGGCCAGTTCGAGGTCCTGCTCGGCCAGTTCGTGAACCTGCTCCGCAACGGCAAGCCGATCCGCATGTCCAAGCGCAAGGGCACCATGGTCACCTTCCAGGAGCTCGTTGACGAGGTCGGCGCCGATGCCACTCGTTACACCCTGATCTCCCGTTCTTCCAACCAGGCCATCGACTTCGATATCGAGGCCGTCAAGGAGAAGAGCCAGAACAACCCCGTGTACTACGTGCAGTATGCTCACGCCCGCATCTGCTCCATCCTGCGCAAGGCCGCTGGTGTCACGCCGGAGGAGGCCGCTGAGATGGGTATGGACGCCGTGGCCGCCAAGGCCATCGGCGAGAACGTCGATTATGCGCTGCTGACCGATCCCACCGAGCTTGCGCTCTCCCGTAAGATCTCCGAGCTTGAGGACCTCATCGCCAGCTGCGCCCGCGACCGCGCGCCCTTCCGCCTCACCCACTTCGCCGAGGAGCTGGCCGCCGGCTTCCACAGCTTCTATCAGGCCTGTCAGGTCCTGCCGAGCGAGGGTCGTCCGGTCGACGCCGAGCTGTCCCGCGCACGTCTGGCCGCCTGCGACGCCGTTCGCTCTGTGCTCGAGCTGGTGCTGAGCCTTATCGGTGTTTCCGCGCCCACCACGATGTAAATCGGCGTTTGCGCTGACTCCCAATCGAATGAAAATGCCCGGATGCCTCTGCGTCCGGGCATTTTTCTATGCCGAACGGTTGCAATGTGGTATATTCAACCCAGCGCGACCTGCGCTTTCAATTTCCTTACCTACATTTCCAAACAAGTGATATACCGGCGCGTATCGACGCCGTGCTTGTACTAACGCGAGAAGAAAGTAGAACCGCGTGTCTGAAGAAGCGAATATCGAGAAGGCTCCGAATAGGGACGATCGTGCGCCTGAGGTTGCGCCTACCCCCGTGGTCGATGCTCCCGGCACCCGAGAGGCGAGCGCGCCCGTCAAGGCTCGTGCCGCCCAGGCCGAAGTTGCCTCTGAGCCCGTGGTAGCTTCGGCTGCTCAGGAGCCTGAGACAAAGCCCAAGCGCCGTACCCGTAAGACGGCTGGTTCAGCTGCCGCACCCGCAGCGCCCCGTCGTCGGGCCCGTGCCGCCGCGGAGGCTGACGATGCAGAGGCGCCGGCCAAACGGCGTACCCGCAAATCCAAGGATGCCGCCGGGGACGCCGAGGCTCCCGCGGCAACCGCGGAGGTCATGCAGGCCCGCGCCCTCGCGCAGATCAGCCAGGCCTCCGTCGTCCGCAGGCAGCGCCGCGCCGCTGAGCGTGCGGCAGAGGTGCTTTCCGCTGCCGAGCCGGCTGTGGATGCGCAGGAAGTCAAGGTGGAGGCACCGTTGGTCGATCCCGCGCTGCGTCCGCACCGTCGCGGCCGCAAGCCGAAGGCGTACGTTGAGGCTGAGAAGGCCGCCGCTGCTGCCCTGGCAGCTCAGCAGGCTGCTTTGATGGCGGCTCGCGACGAGTCGAAGGCGGCCGGGCCTGCGGAGAAGGATTCTCAGAAGTCCGATCTCGAGCCGGGCATTCAGGCGGAGAGGATCGAGGACGCTTCCGTCGAATCCGCGCAGCCCGCCCCCGCCGCATCTGCCGAGGAGGCCTCTGAAAAAGAGGCCAAGGTCAAGAGGGACGCCCGTCCCGGACGCGCCTCCCGTGCGAGGAAGGCGGTGCGTGAAGACGCTCCCAAGTCGGGTGTTGAGGAGGATGGTTCCAAGCCCAAAAGCGAGGAGGCGCCCGATACGGCCGACCAGCCTGCGGATAAGGCTGAGGTGAAGGCCGAGACGAAGGTCGAGGAGAAGCCTTCCGGCAAGCAATCCCGTCGCAACCACAAGGATCGCCGCGACGCCGAGCGTGCCGAGGGCCCGTCTTCCAAGGCCGATGCCCGTCGCGAGCGTCGTGAGCGCCAGAAGGAGAACCGCAAGCAGCGCAACAACCGCTTTGCCCCGACCGAGCCCTCGCTCACGCGCGAGGAGCTCACGGCCATGAAGGTCGCCGAGCTTCGCGAGAAGGCCCGCTCCCTCGAACTCGACCCGACGGGCGCCAAAAAGGCCGACCTGGTCGAAATGATCTATGCAGCCGCCGCCCGCGCCGAGGGATTCCGCGATATCGAGGGTATTCTCGACATGGATAACCAGGGATTCGGCTACATTCGCGCGCACGGCTATATGCCCAGCCGCGACGACGCGTTCGTCCCCGCGCAGATGATTCGCGCCGCAGGGCTTCGCGCCGGCGACTTGGTTGCCGGTACGCTGCGCCCGATGCGCGCCAACGATAAGCTTCCGGGACTCGCCAAGCTTCGTTCGGTCAACGGCCTCGAGCCCGAGCAGATCAAGCATCGTCCCAAGTTCGCCGATCTCACGCCGATCTATCCCAACGAGCCGCTCAAGATGGAGCATGGCAAGGACTCGATTACGGGCCGCGCGATCGACATCGTGAGCCCCATCGGCAAGGGCCAGCGTGGCTTGATCGTCTCGCCTCCCAAGGCGGGCAAGACCACGATCTTGAAGAAGATCTGCCAGTCGATCTCGATCAACAACCCCGAGGTGCATCTCATCTGCCTGCTGGTCGACGAGCGTCCCGAGGAGGTCACCGATATGCAGCGCTCCATTAAGGGCGATGTGGTGGCTTCGACCTTCGACATGCCTGCCGACAACCATACGCGCGTCTCGGAGCTCGTGATCGAGCGCGCCAAGCGCATCGTCGAGCTCGGTGGCGACGTTGTGGTGGTGCTCGACTCCATCACCCGTCTCGCCCGCGCGTACAATCTTGCCGCGCCTGCATCGGGTCGCATTCTCTCCGGTGGCGTTGATTCTGCCGCCCTGTATCCGCCCAAGCGCTTCCTGGGCGCCGCGCGCAATATCGAGAACGGCGGTTCGCTCACGATTCTGGCCTCTGCGCTCGTGGACACCGGTTCCAAGATGGACGAAGTGATCTTCGAGGAGTTCAAGGGCACTGGCAATATGGAACTCAAGCTCGACCGCGACCTCGCCGATCGCCGCATTTTCCCGGCCATCGATCCGGTTGCCTCGGGTACGCGCAACGAGGATTTGCTGGTCGACGAGCAGATGCGTCCGTTCATGTGGGGCATCCGCCGCATCCTCGCCGGTATGAACAATACGGAGCGCGCCGCGGCATCCTTCATCAAGGGGCTCAAGGGCACGAACTCCAACCAGGATTTCCTGATTCGCACGGCCAAGAAGGCCGCCGATCATCCCGAGGCGCTGTAGAGATAGCCGCCCAACCCGTCACAATGAAAATCCTCCTTGCCGTTTGCATGTGGGCAAGGAGGATTTTTTGTTCGATTCGTCGCGCGTTTGGGTGCGGCGCTGCGTTTAGAGGATTCCCAGGGCGCGCTCGACGGCCAATGCCGCCTTGTAGGGGAGGATGCGCGACGCCGCGTAATAGGCCTTCATATCGAGGGAGGGGATGCAGAGATCCTTTCCACGGTTGCTGGCGCGCAGGGCCGACTTGGCGACATCCTCGGCGCGCTCGAATCCGATGGCGCACATGGCGTTCGCAGCTGCCTGATCGCCGGGCTGATCCAGGAATTCGGTGTGCATGAATTTGGGGCACAGAGCGGTTACGTGGATGTCGGCTTCTCCCAGCTCGGCGTTGAGCGAGCGGGACAGGTCGAGGATGAAGCGCTTTGCCGCCGAATAGACGGCGAGCTTGGGCTGCGGGAGGAACGCCGCCACGCTTGCGACGTTGATGATGCGCGAGCCCGCGCGGTAATAGGGGAGTGTGCGGTAGATCAGCTCGACTGGGGCGACCATGAGCAGCTTTGCCATGCTTGCCCCATCCTTGGGCCTTTGCGCGGCGATCGGCCCAAACGTTCCAAAGCCCGCATTGTTGATGAGCAGTGCGACTTCGGCGGTCGGGGTCTCGGAGAGGGCCCCATCGATCACATCGAACGAGGCGGGGTCGGTCAGGTCCAGGCAGAAGGGGCGCACGGGCGTGTCACAGGTGCGGCGTAGGGCCTCGAGCCGATCGGCTCGGCGGGCGACGACCCAAATCTCATCGAGCTTCCCGGCTGCGCCGGCATCCAGCTGCTTGACGAACTCGCGACCGAGGCCCGAACTCGCCCCCGTGACGATGGCGATGCGTGTCATGCTCGCTCCTTTACTCAAACGATCCGTTTGCGGATAAGACGGAATGCTGAAGTACTTGTTCCCTAAAGTCCCCGTTTGCAACAGATGGTCCGATTCGTCGCCGTCGGCGGTTGATACTTGCAAATACCTGGGAGTTCTCTTTATAATGCAACGAAGATCGCGACGGAAAACGCAGATGAAACGCACTACCAACCGTTGTCGGGGTCAGTCCCCGCGCGCCACACTTCATCTTTTCCATCCGACTGATTGCGAACCGGTGCATCCGCGCCGGTCATCGTTGTTTAGAGCACGTTTGCGAGGGTGACGAAGGAGCGCGTCATGGCTGTCGAGAGCATGGGGTATCGCAAGGGGGCAATCGCCATCTCAGCGGGGCTGGGCGTGGCGCTGCCGTTGGCCGCATATGCCGCGACTCTGCCGTTCGATGGGGTCAATGAGGCGATTCGCTCCGATATCTTGCCGCTTGTCGCCGGCTCGCTCGCCGGAGTCGGTATGCTCGCCATATCCGGACACCTTATGGATGCCCGCGCGGAGCGTCTCGCCGAAGAGCAGGTCGAGGCCGCTCGATTCAAGTCCGCGTTCGCCGATGCCCGTTCGGCTGCTACCACGCATGTTTCGCGTGCCGGTTCTCGCCCGCACGGTCATCGGGGCGGAAGGTCCGCCACTCCAGATGGCGTCCCGGTCATTTCGCGTGCGGTCGATGCGCTCGACGAGGCCGAGGCTTGGGCGGAGATCGACGCCATGTTCAGCGGTGATTCCCCGTTCAGCTGCGACCCTGCGCGCTCGAAGGACATGTATCAAATCGCGCTCGAAGAGCTGCACCGCACGGAGCAGGCGGCGGCTCAGGCGGCTGCCCGTTCTGCAACTGCGGCGGCCGATGCACGCGAGGATGTCATCGGTCGCGATGAGGCCATGGCGTCTCTCTATGGGGGTACTGTTACGCGCGCGTCCTATGTCCCCGTGCTTCCCAAGATGCAACCCGCTTCTGCTCCCGTCTCCGCCGCACCCGTTCGCCCCGTTGCCGTAGCGGCGACCGTCGAGGACGTTGAGGTCCCCATGGCGGATTACTCGGGCCATGAGGACATGTGGGCCCGCGCGCTCGCCATTCTGGCCGAGGACACGACGCCCAAGGCCCCTCAGGGCGACCAGACGGTCTGCGTTGGCGTGGACCGTCTGGCGGCGCTTGCCGAGGGAGGCAATGAAACAAAGATGCACACGCGTGTCAACGCGATGATTGAAGACGAGTTCGACAAGGTCGAGTCTAAGAGCGTCCATGCGGTCGCCCATGAGTATCTCAAGGTCATCGAGGGCGGCACGGCGTCGCTTGATGCTCGCCAGCTGGCGGAGGCGTAGCGCGTGTCCTCGCTTATACGGGACATAAAGGAGAGGGTGAGCATTCCGGGGCTCGTTCTCGTCGTTCTGCTCATCAGTGTGATTTGGGGTAATTCCCTTGTTGCGGGAGAGGGCAGCGGTTCTTTGAGCGCCGGGGTCATGGAGTGGATCCAAGGGCTTTTGCAGTCGCTGGGACTCCCCTTTGCCTGGGTCACGAATTTCCTGATTCGCAAAGCGGCCCACTTTACGGAGTATTTCATCCTTGCCCTGCTTTCGTCTCATGCGTTCGACCCCAAGCGCAGCGCTGGATCGGAGGGCGTTGTCGCCGCGTGCGTTCTTTGCGTGCTGGTCTCGTCGATCGATGAGACGATTCAGCTGTTCGTGCCGGGGCGTTGCGGCCAGGTAACCGATGTCTTGATCGATTGCAGCGGGGCTTTCATCGCCACGTTCATAAGGAGCACGGCGGTGCGATGGTATCGCCGTAGGGAATACGGGCGCAGCGCCTAGGTGGAGCGGGTCCGGGGGTCTTGATTTTGGCGATGTTTTCCCATCGCCAAATTTTTCAAAAATACCCCTTGCAATGTTTTTGATAAGAATGCATAATACTCTTCGCTGTGTGACAGACATGGTGGGTGTAGCTCAGTTGGCTAGAGCGACGGGTTGTGGTCCCGTAGGTCGAGGGTTCGAGTCCCTTTACCCACCCCATTCCCTTTCACATGGCAGATGCAAAGGGGCGATTAGCTCAGCTGGCTAGAGCAGGGGACTCTTAATCCCAAGGTCCAGGGTTCGAATCCCTGATCGCCCACCCATTGAATTCTGCAGCCTCGAAAGAGGCTGTTTTGCTATCTGTAGCGATTCCTATGCTTCGGTCCCTTTTGCGCTCGTGAATGTACGTTCTGATGCATGTATGGTCGGGCTCGATTGATTTTGCCCATGCTGTCGCGCCCAAGGAGCAAGGTTGCGACAATACGTGTACGTTTTGGGGAAGGCTTTCCGTTCATTTTGCTTTCGCCCATCACGACGGTTGACGTTTCCCCAGGTAATTTTTGAAGGGAAGCGTCTTTACAAGCGATGGAGAGCCAAAACCTTCCCCAAAACGTACACGTATGGTTTGGGCGGCACTCAATCGGCGCGATAGTGCGATCCGAGGCCCTCGGTACGGCTTCTCATTGCCTGTAGCATCGCCTGGGCGAGCTTGAGCTGCGAGGAGACGCGTATCCCACGCGCGAGTGCGGCATCGGCGGGAATCACGCAGCCTCGGCAATCTCCGTGATATCGTGCTTCGCGCTGCAGTCGCTCAATATCGTCGAGTGCCGTTGCAAGGCCTTCTTCGGACCGTTGAATCATGGCATGTGTGCTCATGGTCCCCTGCATGTCCCTGGTGATGCGGCTCGCGTCCATGTCGTCCAAAGGCGCCGCGCTCATCCGGATGCGCTCAAGTGACTCTTTGAGGATGCTGTCCGCATTGATACAGGTCGATGTTGCGATGCCGTGCTTCGCGGCGCCCTTGCCGGCAATCCGTCCAAAAACCAGGCCGTTTGCGCTGGAGAGCCCCCCGATTCGATCCGCACCGTGCATGCCGCCCGTGACTTCGCCACATGCAAAAAGCCCTGGCACGTTCGTCCTGGCATGAGCGTCGATGTGGATGCCGCCGTTTGCAGCATGCGCATACATAGCAACGCGCAGCTCGTCGTTGGGGGTGATTCCGAGCTCGTCTTCCATCCATTGCGCGAACGTCTGCACGAACTCCGGTGCGTCGTCTTTGGGAAAGTTGTAGTGGACGGCGATTCCGTCTTCTCCGGCGGCGTCGATTGCCGTGTCGACGAGTTCATCGCCGAGGCGGCACGTGAACGGCCCGTGTCCCGAACGCGTTTCGAGCAGATCGGAAAGCTCTTGGTGATCGGCGGGCAATATGCCGGTGCGGTCGTCAAAGACCGCATAACGGAAGGTCTTTTCGTTGAAGACGATTCCACGGGCGGGTGAGACGAGCCCGGGCATCATTTGCATGAATTCGATATTCACCAGCGAGCAACCCGCGTCGAGGGCGATGCCGTGCGCGGAGCTGAGGACGTCTCGTGAGGTGAGACTGCGTTCGAACAGCCCTCCCGTGCCGCCGGAGCACAAGATGACCGACTTGGCGGGGAAGGGGAAGAGCTCCTGCTTGCGCCTCTCGTACAGGATGGCGCCGATGACCGGGCCATGTTGGTCTCGAACGATTTCCATGAGCTCGCAACGCTCTAGGAGCTCGATACCGAGCCGTTCAATCTCGGCACGTGCGACGCGTTCGAAAGCCTCGCGCGTTATGCCCCGCCACAGGCGATTCGCGTGGTCGAAGCAGGGGATGAACGTGACCTCGCGCGCGCTCTCGGCGCTGGCGGGGCGTTTGAGAGGAACGCCGAGCCCCTGTTCAAGCCATTCGATTGCGGGGCGGATGTTGTGAACGAACGTCTCAACAAGGGTGGGGTCGGCGACGCCGCAGCCGACATTCTCGATGGTTGCGATGAGATCGGCTTCGCCTTCTTCGTCGGCTGGGCCGATGAGCCCCAAGCCCCAGGTGCCTGGATAGAAACTCGACCCGCCGAAGAGCGGGCCGGCGCAAGCGATTGTGACGTTCGCACCCGCTCGCGCCGCCTCAATGGAGGAAGCGACGCCGGCGATGCCGCCGCCGATTACGAGGACGTCGGTCTCTTCATGCATGTTGGTCCCTTCTCACATTCTGTCAAAAGCGTAGGGGTCTTACCGTTATAAGACAACCGATGGCCCTCGTGAGGCTCTCGAATTGCCCATGAACGGTCGATTGTTCCTTGTGGCTGGCGCGAGTACCGTGCGGGCGAAGGCTTGCTCTGAAGGGCCGTGCGCTGCCTTTGTGGTGCGGGGGCTCATCCCATTGCACATCGGGTATAGTGCTGGCATTGCAAGGTAGCCCGAAGATGGGATGGATGATATGAAGATCAAGGTTTTCGAACTCCGCGATGACGAGCGTGCAGCGTATGACCGTGTTGTCGGCGAGCTGCCCGCCGGCTGCGAAGTGACCTGGTCCGCGGACACGCTTACAAGCGCGACGCTGGACACCCTGGAAGGCGCTGAGGGAGTCGTCATCGTCAACAAGAGCCCGTTGGATGCGGACATGCTTCGCGAGCTGCACGATCGAGGAGTCCGGTATGTTGCAACGCGCAGCATCGGTTTCAACCATATCGATATCGATGCGGCCAAGGAGCTTGGCATCCATGTGTGCAATACGACCTATCCGCCCTATGGCGTGGCTGAGTTTGCCGTCATGCTCATGCTCATGGCTCTGCGCAACTACAAGCCCGCTATGTGGCGACAGCAGGTCAACGACTACTCGCTAGCCGGATTGCGCGGTCGCGAGCTCCGTGCCCTCACCGTGGGCGTCATGGGGACGGGTCGCATCGGCCGTGCCGTTATCGATTATCTGCGAGGCTTCGGCTGCAAGATTCTCGCATACGATCCGTTCCCCAGCGAGGAGCTCGCCGCTCGCGGCGATGTCACCTATGTGGGGCTCGACGAGCTGCATGCCCAGAGCGATCTTGTGACGGTGCACATCCCGCTCATGGAATCCACGCGGGGCATCATCGACCGCGAGGCGATTGCAAAGATGCGCGACGGCGTGGTACTGGTGAATGTCAGCCGCGGAGAGCTCATGGATGTCGATGCTCTGATCGAGGGCATCGAGAGCGAGAAGATCGGTGCGCTTGCCATGGATGTCTTCCCCGAGGAAGACGGCATCTACCATGTGAGCCGCACGCACGACATCCTGGCAAATCGCAACATGGCGTATCTGCGCCAGTTCCCCAACGTCATTTTGACGCAGCATATCGCCTTCTACACCGATATCGATGTCGACAGCATGGTCGAACAGGGCATTCGTGGCGTCGTGGCCATGACGACGGGGGATTGCGCCACGGAGCTGTAGCGTCTTCACGTTAACGGCGTCGCTCCTGGGTACAACTGCTTAGTCAAAGACAGGCCGAGAAAGGATGATGTCATGAGCTGTGCCGTTGTATGGAGTAGCAAGACGGGCAACACCGAGTTGCTGGCGCGATCGATCGTTGAGTTCGTGGGGGATGACTGCGTGTATGCCGGCGGACCTGCGTCGGATGCCCTTGGGGCGGACCGAGTGTATGTGGGCTTCTGGACGGATAAGGGGAGCTGCGATGAATCGATTGCGGCGTTCTTGACCGCCCTCGACTCCCAGGAGGTCTTCCTATTCGGCACGGCGGGCTTCGGTGCCTCAGATGCGTATTTTGAGCAGATACTCACAAAGGTCCGCGCGTTGATACCCGACACCGTGACCGTGGTGGGCACGTTCATGTGCCAGGGAAAGATGGGCGCCGGCGTGCGCAGGCGCTATGAGGCGATGCGCGAACAAGGGGTTCCGGCCGAAAAGGTCGATGCCCTCATTGCGAACTTCGATACCGCGCTAACGCATCCGGACGACGGGGATATTCTCGCCTTGCACGATGCGGTTGAGAGTACTTTATAGCTAAGGCACTCGCTTTCTTACGAGAAATGGCCGCCACCCGAAGGTGACGGCCATTATCATGCCGAGTCTATGCGCGCGGCGTGAATGCTACTCGTTGATGGCGGCGTTCACGGCAACGGCGCAGGCGACGGTGGCACCGACCATGGGGTTGTTGCCCATGCCGATGAGACCCATCATGTCGACGTGCGCAGGCACGGAGGAGGAACCGGCGAACTGGGCGTCGGAGTGCATACGACCCATGGTGTCGGTCATGCCGTAGGAGGCAGGGCCGGCGCCCATGTTGTCCGGGTGCAGGGTACGGCCAGTGCCGCCACCGGAGGCCACGGAGAAGTACTTCTTGCCGGCCTCGAGGCGCTCCTTCTTGTAGGTGCCCGCGGTGGGGTGCTGGAAGCGCGTGGGGTTGGTGGAGTTACCGGTGATGGAGATGTCCACGTTCTCGTGCCACATGATGGCAACGCCCTCGCGGACGTCGTCGGCGCCGTAGCAGTTGACGGCAGCGCGGGGACCATCGGAGTAGGGGATGGTCTCGACGACCTTGAGCTCGCCCGTGAAGTAGTCGAACTGGGTCTTCACGTAGGTGAAGCCGTTGATGCGGGCGATGATCTGGGCGGCGTCCTTGCCGAGGCCGTTCAGGATAACGCGCAGCGGCGTCTTGCGGGCCTTGTTGGCGTTGAGGGCCAGCTTGATGGCGCCCTCAGCAGCGGCGAAGGACTCGTGGCCGGCGAGGAATGCGAAGCACTCGGTGTCGTCGGACAGGAGCATAGCGCCCAGGTTGCCGTGGCCCAGACCGACCTTGCGGTCCTCGGCGACGGAGCCCGGGACGGTGAAGGCCTGGATGCCCTCACCGATGATGGCGGCAGCCTCAGAGGCGGTCTTGGCGCCCTTCTTGATGGCCAGCGCGCAGCCCAGGGTGTAAGCCCACTCGGCGTTCTGGAACGCGATGGACTGGGTGTCGTGCACGATCTCGCGGGCGTTCACGCCCTTGTCGAGGCAGATCTGCTCGGCTTCCTCGAGGGAGGCGATGCCGTTCTCAGCGAGGCAGGCGTTGATCTTCTCAACGCGGCGCTCGTAACCTTCGAAAGTAACAGCCATGGTTATAGTCCCTCCCTTTCGTTACTCGTGGACCGGGAAGACGTTGGCGACCGTGTGGGTCTCCTCGTCCGTGCGCGGGTCGATGTACTTGGCGGCGTTCTCCCACTGACCGTAGTGGCCCATGGCGCCGGCGATGGCCTCCTCGGGGGTCTTACCGGCCTTGAGGGCGTCGGTGAACTTGCCGAGGTTCATGAACTCGAACGCGATGATCTCGTTGTTGGCGTTGAGGGCCATGCGGGTCACGTAGCCCTGGGCGAGCTCGAGGTAGCGAGCGCCCTTGGCCTTGGTGCCGAACATGGTGCCGACCTGGGAGCGAAGGCCCTTGCCGAGGTCGTCGAGGGAGGCGCCCACGGGCAGGCCGCCCTCGGAGAACGCGGTCTGGCTGCGGCCGTAGACGATCTGCAGGAAGATCTCACGCATGGCCACGTTGATGGCGTCGCAGACGAGGTCGGTGTTGAGGGCCTCGAGGATGGTCTTACCGGGAAGGATCTCGGAAGCCATGGCGGCGGAGTGGGTCATGCCCGAGCAGCCGATGGTCTCGACGAGGGCCTCCTCGATGATGCCCTCCTTGACGTTCAGCGTGAGCTTGCAGGCACCCTGCTGGGGGGCGCACCAGCCCACACCGTGCGTGAGGCCGGAGATGTCCTTGATCTCCTTGGCCTGGACCCACTTGCCCTCCTCGGGGATGGGCGCGGGACCGTGGTATGCACCCTTGGCGACGGGGCACATGTTCTCCACTTCCTGTGAGTACTGCATGCCTCTCCTCTCTTTCGTAGTTGGTGCCCATCTCGCGGTCAGTCGACTGCGCAACGGGCAAACCTGACATGCAGATTCATTTTAACGCGATTTGTCCACCCTGTATTCCGTGAACGGTGGAAATTCGATTCTGGAGCGTTTCAATAGCTGAAAATGCGCGTGAAGTGTTCGCGCTTCGTGAAGAGACCGAAGGTTGACGTATATCGCGCGTGGATTGAAACGATTTCAAGCCGACGAATCCCGGGAACGTTCGGGGCAATCATGCCTTCCCGTCGTTGTGACGCGCCGATTCCGCGGGGCGAGGCTTTTTGGGCATCTTCACCGTGAGATCGCCTGTTTGCGAACGTGTGACCTTGCGTTCGGGCGATGCCGACTGCGATGCGGTCGGGCGATACGCGATTCCCGCACGGCGTTTGACGCTGCCCCAATCGCCATGGGCGACGTGGACGGTGTTCTCGAGACGGCGGTTCCATCGGTGATAGATGCTTTCCCCGGTCGTAGAGCGCATGCCCATGCACGGAGCGGCGATGACGACGGGGAGCAGGTATTCGACGGAGCGCCAGATGACCAGGCCTGCAGATAGATGCCAGCCGAACATTCCGCCGAACAGATAGGTGAAGCCCACCTCAGCTCCGCCGGCGCCGCCTGGCAGCGGAATGGCGTTGACCAGGAGTTCGACCATCGAGCCCGAGGCGAGGCAGATCAGCAGGTCCGCTTCGAGGCCGAACGAGCGAAGTACGAAATAGGGGAGCGCGTACATGCATCCGAGTTGGAGCAGCGTGAGGAGCTCGACGACCGGGAGCACGTGCCAGTTGGATGCGGCGGAGCGGAACGCCTGTGAGAAGGAGGTGACCTGCGTGGTGAGGAAGTCGAGATAGCGCTCGTAGCGTTCATCATTGAGGATGTGCAAGGCATGGCCCAACTTGAGACCGAGGCCGCCGAGCTTTTGGATGGGGCCGGGGAGCAGGCAAAGGAGAAGGACGCCTCCGACCTGGACGAACATGAAGATCCCGATCCACACGACATCGAGCCCGAGGATCTTGACCTCGGCGAAGGTCGTCAGGAAATAGTCGCCGCAGAACAGCAGCATGATGGCGGCGAAGATGCCCTCACCCGCCTCATAGAGGGTGAAGCGGACGAATTGCAAGGCAGAGGCATCCGGCAGGGAAAGCCCCGCACGGGTGAGGCGATAGATTTGGGAGGGGATGACGCCGGCACCGCCGGGGGTGAGGCGCATGAAGAAGACACCGGAGGCTTCGACGCTCATGAGGTCTCGAAAGCCCACAGGGGAATCATGGTCGACCACGACGATGGCGGCGTATGCGAGGACACCGAAGACGTAGTAGCACAAAAAGCAGACGACGCCCGCGATGATCCACTTGGGGTTGACGCCTATGAGTGCACGGACGAAGTCGTCGAGCTGACCGCTCAGGACGAGGTAGGCGGCGTAGGCGATTCCGAGGAACGCGAGGAAGATGAACGTGGTGCGCACCTGTTTCATGGAGGTGCTGTCGGCTTTGCGGTCCTGGACGGCCGAGGTGTCACCTACGGCGATCTTGGGGGCACGCCGATCGCGAGCCGGCTCGACGGACCCGGGTGCCCCGGTTGCCGTTGAGCGCTCCTGTTCGCGATCGATGTTCGACGTCATGCCTTGCCTCCATGGTGCATCGTGCGCCGCGTCGTCGCGGCCGTGTACACAGTGTACCCGTCTGCCGTCGCGCGGCCCCGGGCTTGTTCCGATGCACAAGATGGCTACGCGCAGCCGTCCCAATTGGGGACAGGTACAAATTGAGACATGAAGCTACACGACAGTTGTCAACAACGTGTCAACCAACGTCTACCTGGGGAAATGAGCCATAAGAGGGAGATGGTGAGCGATGTTGGGAGGAGTCGAGCGCCGGTCACACCAAAAGGTATCGGGGTGTGACATATCTGTCATATGCGTGGGCGGTGCTCTGCGCGGGTGCCGAGATTGACATGTGCGCGAGATCGGGCGCGGTGTGCGCATCCGCGCGACGCGGGGCTATCGTGTGGCGCGGATGCGCGCTTCGATGAGCCTGAGGGAGCCATCGAGGGTGAGTGCGAGGGCGGCGCAGCAAATCGTGCCGGCGAGGATCTTGTCGATGTTCATACTGCGCAGGCCGCTTAAGAGGATCATGCCGAGCCCGCCGGCGTTGATGGTTGCCGCGATGGTTGCGATACCGACGGTGGAGATGCAAGCCAGGCGTGCGCCGGCGATGATGGCGGGAAGGGCGAGGGGCAGCTGCACCTTAAGCAGCACTTGCGAATCGCTCAGGCCCATGCCGCGTGCAGCTTCGATAGGTGTCGGGCCAACGCCACGAATACCCTCGAGAGCATTGCGGACGAGCATGAACTGGTTGTATACGACCATGACGATGACGGCGCTGGTGAAGCCCAATCCGGTCAGAGGGATGAGCAGGGCGAACAGTGCGAGACTGGGAATGGCATACGCTGCGCCGAGGATTTCCACTACGGCATCGCCGAGCGGTCGGCTCCGTAGACAGGCAACGGTGATGAGTGCGGCGATGGCACAGGAGATGAGCATGGTCGTGCCCAGCAGCATGAGGTGCTCGGCTGTCGCCTCGAACAGGTCGTCGGCGTGCGTGGCCATGTACGATAGCAGGCCCATCACGCCCTCCTGCCTTCGGGCGTGTAGCCCTGCGTTTCGAGCAGTTCGCGCACGAAGGGCGTGGCGGGATGTTCGAGAAGCTCTTCGGGGGCGGCGTATTGCTGCACACGGCCGGCATCGACCACTAGCACCTTGGTGCCGAGCTTGAGGGCCTCGGTGACGTCGTGCGTGACGAAGACGAAGGTCTTTCCGCTGCCGCGGTGGATGCGCAGGAGTTCGTCTTGGAGTTTGGCGCGGGTGATTGCATCGATGGCGCCGAAGGGTTCGTCGAGCAACATGATCTCGGGCGAGGCGGCCAATGCGCGCACGAGTCCGACGCGCTGTTGCTGGCCACCGGAGAGCTGCGAGGGATAGCGATCGCGGAAATCGCCTGGATCGAGGTGGACGAGCTCGAGCAGCTCGTCCACGCGAGCGTCGATACGCTCGCGGTCCCACTTGAGGATCTTGGGAACGCAGGCGATGTTCTCGGCGACGGTCATATGCGGGAACAGTCCCGTCTGCTGGATGACATAGCCGATGCCCCGGCGCAGCTCGACAGGGTCGACCTGCGAAACATCCTGGCCGTTCACCAGTACGGTTCCTGTGTCGGGATCGTGCAGGCGGTTGATGAGCTTGATGAACGTGGTTTTGCCGCCGCCGGAGGTGCCGAGCACGCAGACGAGCTCGCCGGGATCGATCGCCAGGTTCACGTGGTCGAGCGCGGGCGATGCCGCGCCCGGAAAGCGCTTGGTGGCATCTCTGAATTCAACTGCCGGGGTCATAAACCGTCCTTTTCGCTCTTCGAGTCGCGTTGCCATGCTGGAGACTGGTGGTGAATGAGGTTTTTCGTACTCCTTTGAGATTTTACGAAGTAGAAGTTCGTTTCTTAGTGATAAAACCCCAGTTGAGAAGATACCGAAAATGAAGAGTATTTCGGAAAACCCG
>URWW01000011.1 GCA_900551665.1 uncultured Collinsella sp.
GTCACGACGAGCGCGAGCAGACGCTCAACCAGCTGCTCGTCGAGATGGACGGCTTCGAGGAGAACGAGAGCGTGATCCTCATCGCCGCCACCAACCGCCCCGACGTCCTCGACCCGGCGCTGCTGCGCCCGGGCCGTTTCGACCGTCAGATCACGGTGGACCGCCCCGATGTCCGCGGCCGCGAGCAGATCCTGCGCGTGCATGCCGCGAACAAGCCGCTCGACACCGATGTCAGCTTTGAGAAGCTCGCCCAGCTCACCGTGGGCTTTGCCGGCGCCGACCTGGCGAACCTCCTCAACGAGGCCGCGCTGCTCACCGCCCGTCGCAACCGCTCTCTTATCTCGATGGACGAGATCGAGGAGTCCATGGAGCGCGTCATGGCGGGCCCGCAGCGCAAGAGCCGTGTGATGACCGAGGCCGAGCGCCGCATCATCGCCTACCACGAGAGCGGCCACGCCCTGGTTGGTCATGTGCTCGAGAACTCCGACCCGGTGCACAAGATCTCGATCATCAGCCGCGGCCAGGCGCTCGGGTACACGATGCAGCTGCCCGCCGAGGACCACTTCCTCAAGTCTCGCCGCGAGATGCTCGACGACCTCGCCGTGTTCCTGGGCGGCCGTGTTGCCGAGGAGCTCATGTGCGACGACATCACCTCCGGTGCGAGCAACGATCTGGAGCGCGCCACCAAGATGGCCCGCGAGATGGTCACGCGCTTAGGGATGAGCGATGAGCTCGGTACGCAGGTGTTCGGCGAGGCGCAGCACCAGGTGTTCCTGGGTCGCGATTACGCCGACCATCAGGACTACTCCGAGGAGACGGCGCGCCGCATCGACGCCGAGGTCCAGCGCATCATGCGCGAGGCCCACGAGCGCGCGGTGGAGATCATCTCTGCCCGGCGCGAGCAGATGGACCTCATGGCCCGCGTCCTGCTCGAGCGCGAGACGGTCGAGGGTGATGCCGTGAGCGCCCTGCTCGACAATGAGTGGGATGCCTACCTTGAGCGCGAGGGCGATATCGTCGCCGCCAAGGAGGCCCGCAACGACGCCGCCGCCAACGGTGCCGATCCGGCCGTGGTGGATGCCGAGCGCGCCCGTCGCGCCAAGCCGCGCCAGAGCGACGAGGAAATCGCCGCAGAGGCCGCCGCGTTCGCGCAAGCTGCCGTCGCGGGGGATCGAAATCCCGGGGGCGACGAGGATGCCGAGTCCGACGAGGGCGCCGAATGTCCCCGGAGCGATTCGTAATTTATCGATGTGACACAATGTGCTGGCGGTGCGATATGTGCTCGCCAGCACATTGCTTTTGCCTGCGCCAAAATGCCCATATCTGCATCCGCATCGTCTGCGATTGCACCGGCTTTCTCCATGGACGGCCTCAATTGCCTATGGGAATCCGACACATGGTAGGTGTCAAAAAGAAGAAAAGCATAGGCAAATGCCCTGGTCCATGGATAATGATTCAAACGTGAGAGTAGATTCGAAGATCGGAGTGCCCATGGCCGGATTTTTCGCACGTGCGAAGCAGACCATGCGTCAGAAACGTCAAAACGAGCCCATGGTCTTTTACCTGTACTTCATCCTGCGCGCCCTCGTGCTCATCACGCTTGTGCGTTCGGCGTTCATCGGCCATTACGAGCACATGATGCTGTGCGTCCTCACCCTTGTGCTTCTGCTGGTGCCGTCCTTTCTCGAGCACACCCTCGATATCGAGCTGCCCGACCTGCTCGAGTCGATCATCTTGCTGTTCATCTTCGCCGCGGAGATCCTGGGTGAGATCGACGCCTTTTACATCAGCATCCCGTTTTGGGACACGATCTTGCATACGACCTGGGGATTCATGTGCGCGGGCATCGGCTTTGCGCTGTTCGACATCCTGAACCGCAGCGAGAATTCCAGCATCCACCTCACGCCGCTGTATATGGCGGTCTCGGCGGTGGCGTTCTCCATGTGCATCGGTGCGTGCTGGGAGATCTTCGAGTATTTCGCCGACTGCTTCATCGGCGTCGACATGCAGAAGGACACGCTGGTCCAGGCCATCAACACCGTGTGGCTCGACCCCACCAACTCCAATGTGACCATCCCGGTGCGCGACATCGTCTCATCGCAGATCACGCTCGCTTCGGGCGAGGTCATCTCGATTCCCGGTGGCTACCTCGACATCGGCATTCACGATACCATGGCCGACCTGATCGTGAACCTCATCGGCGCGCTCGTATTCGCCGTGCTCGGCTTCGCGTACGTGAAGACGCGCGACAACAATTCCTTTGCGGCGCGTTTCATCCCGCGCGTGCGCAAGCGCGTGTCCGAGGCCGTGGGCAAGGCCGGCTCCTCGGCGGAATAGGTTGCCCTATGATCAACGAGGCCATGCGGGCGCACGGCGCCGAGGGCTCCAAAGTCCGCGAGACTTCCTCCCTTGCCCGTGAGCGTCGTGAGCAGATCGGCGACAAGAGGGTGTTCGATTTCAGCTTGGGCTGCCCGAGTGTTCGTCCACCGCTGTCGGTGCGCGCTGCGATCGATCGCGCGCTCGAGGAGTTGCCGCCCGAGGAGCTGCATGGATATGCCCCCGCGCTCGGGTTGCCGCGCGCCCGTATCGCCGTGGTCGAGGCCCTGAACGAGGAGTTCCACACTGCGTATGGCATGAACGCTATCTGCATGACCGCCGGCGCCTCCGCCTCGGTTTGCTGTGCGCTGCACGCCCTGACGCGTCCGGGCGAGGACGTGATCGTGGTGAGCCCATATTTCCCCGAGTACAAGGTCTGGATCGAAACGTGCGGATGCCGCTGCGTCGAGGCCCCGGCGAAGCCCTACACCTTCCGTCTGTCCGTGGGCGGCGTCATGTCCTCGATCACCCGCAAAACGGCCGCAATCATCGTCGCGTCGCCCAACAATCCCACGGGTTGCGTGTATGGGCGCGACGAACTGCAACGTTTGGCGAACTGCCTGCGTGAGGTGAACGCCACGCGCGAGGAGCCGATCTACCTGATCGCCGACGAGTCCTATCGCGACCTCGCCTACGGCGTGGACGTTCCCTGGGTGCCCAGCATCTACCCGCATACGGTCGTGTGCCATTCATACTCCGTCTCGCTCTCGATTCCCGGCGAGCGCGTGGGCTGGACCCTCGTGCCGCCCGCCTGCCATGCCGCTCGCCAGGTGATGGAGGCGCTTGCGGGCGCTGCGCGAGCCCTGGGCTTCGTGCGCGCCCCCGTCCTGTTCCAGCATGTGGTGGCCGCCTGCGCGCGAGACCGGTGCGATGTGTCGGCTTACGATCGAAACCGCACGTGCCTGGTCAACGCGCTGGGGGAGATGGGCTATTCGTTCGTCGAGCCCCGTGGGGCCTTCTTCTTGTGGATTCGCTCGCTCGAGCCGGACGCCGAGGCGTTTTGCGAGCGGGCTCGCGCCCACGAGCTGTTCCTCGTGCCCTCCGATGACTTCGGTGTCGGTGGCTGGGCACGCGTGGGGTATTGTGTGGGATATGAGACCATTGTGGATTCGCTGCCTGCCTGGCAGGCGCTGATGGATGAATACCGGAGTTGAGAGAGGGGACCGTGATGGGTTATTCGATTTTGGGCGATGTGCATACGCATACGCTGTATTCGCGCCACGCCTATTCGACGATCGAGGAGAACGTCCGCGCCGCCGCCGAGGCGGGTTTGGAGATCCTCGGTTCGGCCGATCACTTCAGCGGAATGCTCTACCCCGAGCAGCACCTGCGCAACTTCCAGTACTTGATCAACATGGGGGTGTGGCCGCGCACCTGGCACGGGGTCACGGTCCTGCACGGCTGCGAGGCCGACGTGGTTGGCCTCGACGGGTCTCTGTTCGGCCAGGATATCGTTGTGCATTGCGATATCACGGGGCGCGATCTGGGTGTGGAGCGCACGTTGTTCGACCGCGCCACGGGCGATGCGGATTACGTGATCGCGAGCGTGCACGACGGGACGTTCGCCGAGGGGGCATCGGTGTCCCAGGTGACCGATATGTACGTCGCCGCTCTGGAGCAAGAGAAGGTGTTCATCCTCGGCCACACGGGCCGCTCGGGCCTGCCCTATGACATCGACACGGTGCTGACCTGCGCCAAGGAGCGCCATAAGCTCATCGAGATAAACGAGCATTCTCTCGAGGCGGGCGATCGCTATCACGGCGTGTGCCGGTCGATCGCGGAACGTTGCGCCGAGCTTGGCGTGGGCGTGGTGGTGTCGAGCGATGCACATGTGGCTCCGCGCATCGGACAGTTCCCCACGGTCGAGCGCATGCTCGAGGAGATCCACTTCCCCGAGGAGCTCATCATAAACCGTGGCCGCGAGCCGTTCCTGCGTGAGCTGGCCGCCGCCGGCGTGCGCGATTTGAGGTAACGCCGGGGGCTGGTGCGCGGCTTTGATCGCCGGTCCGCTTCGAGGTTTCCATCACAGAAACGTAAGGGTTTCGTCACATGCGCATCGCGCTCCGTTGGTATTCTTGGGCGAACGATTCTGCCCGAGGAGAGGAGGGGTGCGCATGGATGGACGGAGAGATTGCCGTGGGTCGGTGTTGCGGCGTATGCTGCGGCGCCTGCCGTGCGCCCTGCTTGCCTTGGGCCTGACGGTGACGCTCGGGTCTGCCGGGGTCCTCGCCACCCGTCGCGCGCAAGAGCTCACGGGGCACGGCGCCGTGGAGCAGCCCAGTTTGGATGCCGCGTATGCGCAGACGGCCGAGGGCTCGGCATCTGAGGTCGATGCCGAGCGCCCTGCGCGCTTTGCGGCCAATCTCACCTACACGAGTCTTGACGCCCCAGACGACGGTTCGGCGGTCGCCCGCGTGACGTGGGATGATGCGTGGTTTTCCGCCGATGAGGGCGACTACAATCATGAGCTCGCCCAAACATCGTCGGTACTTGCCGCGCTCGCCTACTCGGAGTCGGGTTATTACCAGGCGCGTGAGAACCACCCGCCGTATATGGAGAACGCCCTTGCCTCGCTGGGGTTTGGCGAGGTTTCCACCGAGTCGTACCGCTATCGCAGCAAGGTTGTCGACGAGGTGCTTGACCTGGCGACGGGCGATGCCGATGGTGCGGCGTACACGATCGCCCGCAAGCGTCTGGGTTCCGGGCACGACGGTCCTGCGCGCGACCTCATCCTGGTGAGTGCGCGGGGCAGCTACGGGTCGGAATGGCTGAGCAACCTCGATATGTCTCGGGACGAGGCCGGCGACCATGGCGGCTACGTGCGCGCTGCGCGCGAGATCGGGGCGGAGGTCGTCTCCTGGGCCGAGGAGTCGCGCGCGCTTGGCGCAGAGGTGTCGGTTCTGCTGGTGGGCCATAGCCGTGGCGGCGCCATCGCGAACCTCGTAGCTGCTGAGCTCGACGATCTTCGTGCACAGGCGGGTGATGCGGCATCCTTCGGTCCCGTGTATGCCTACACGTTCGCCGCTCCGGCGACCACCCTCGCCTCAGATGCGCGCTCGGAGCGCTACGGCAACATCTTCAATATCGCCAACCCTTCGGACATCATGCCCTACCTGCCGCTATCGGCCTGGGGATACGAGCGTTACGGCGTCGATCTCGAGCTTCCGAGTGCTGGCTGTGCAGATTTCGATCGCCTCGAGGACGAGATGCGCGCCGTGTATCGTGAGTCGGTTGGGGTGGAATGCTCCGCCGATGCCGCCGACGTGCTCATTGCCCGCACGGTTTGCGACAACATTGCCGCGGCGGTGGGTTCTGCCGAAGAGCTCGTTACCCCTGTTGGCGCGCTCACGACATTCCGATTGCTGGCAACGCACGTCGACCCCGTGCGGATCCTCTACAGCCATTATCCCAGCACGTACATCGCATGGATGTCCGTCACCGACGAGTCTCAATTTGTGCCTGTCCCCAATTGAGACATCAGGGGCGTGTGAGGATGGCGACGGTTTCGACGTGCTCGGTGTGGGGGAACAGGTCCACGGGCGTCAGGCGCTCAAGGCGGTAGCCGGCGCGTCCGAGATGCTCAAGATCGCGCACCTGCGTGTGGGGGTTGCAGCTGATGTAGACGATGCGTCGCGGTGCGAGTGAGGATGCCGCGTCGAGGAACTCGGGCGTCGACCCGGCGCGCGGCGGGTCCATTACCAACACGTCGACATGGTCGCCTCGATGAGCTGCTTCGAGCATGTATTCCGTGGCGTCCCGGGCGATGAAAGACGAGGTCGCACCCAGGTCGTTGAGTTCGGCATTGCGCACGGCGTCCCGTACGCCCTCGGGGTTGCGCTCGACGCCGGTCAGGGCGATGCCGAACCCCTGCTTGCGCGCTGCTGCCGCCGCTGCAAGGCCGATGGTGCCGCTGCCGCAATAGGTGTCGAGGACGGTGTCGGAGCCGGTGAGGCCCATGCCGTCGATTGCGAGCCGGTAGAGCACCTCGGTCTGCTGTGGGTTGACCTGGTAAAACGAGACGGGCGAGATTTCGAACGTGCAATCGAGGAGACGATCGGTCATGCGCTCGCGCCCCGCAAGGATGCGTGTCTGACCGCCGAGGATGGCGTTGGTGACGCGGGGGTTGACGTTTTGCGCCACGGTCACGAGTTCGGGATGGGATTCGATCAGGCGGTGTGCGAGTTCGTCGAGGCGTTCGACCTCGAGGCTGCGCGTGACGAGCGTGAGCATCGACTCGTCCGTGCGCCAGCCGCAGCGGAGCACGGCGTAACGCAGCTGCCCGCAGCGGCGGTCTTCGTCATATGCGGGGATGCCGAGTTCGCCGGCCAGATGCGCCACGTCGTTGAGCAGTTCGCGCGCCCCGGGCGCCTCGACGGCGCATGCGGGGCAGTCGACGATATCGTGCGTACCGCGGGCGAAAAACCCGCCGCGCACCGAGCCGTCCGCGGCGGGTGCGAAGGGGGTGGCTGCCTTGTGGCGGAACGCCCGCGGTGAGGCGAGCGGGGCGTCGGCTACGGTCACGGGTCCGCTTTCGCGCGAAGCTCCCATGCCGAGCACCGGCTCGACCTGCGCATCCCAGTCGAATTGCGCGATAAGCGGTTCGAAGAGCTCGCACATGGCCGTATGCTTGCGCGCAAGTTGCTTGCGATAGGGCAGACCGAGCCATGCGCAACCGCCGCAGCTGTGCATGATGGGGCACGGGGCCCCGGCATCGGTGTGCTTCGCAGCGGGTTTCTTCGCCATGGCTGGTCCATTCGGTCGGGGTGTTCTGCTCGCTATGGTACCCGAGCTGCGGACGCGTGGCTCGGCGGTCTCGCCCAAACCATATATCGCCGATTCGGCCGATCGGGAAATCACCGCTTTGAAACACCTCGGCGTCGCATGTCGAAACATCAGGGAAATCTCTCGGTGGCCAGTTGCACTCCATCAAACTAAAGTGATATTCTTCCAATCGCCGACAACGGTACTTTAGTTTAGTAAAGTGAAACGAAGGGAACAGATCATGAAGAAGAACGAGCAGAGCACGCAGAACGATCTTGCCAACATCTCCGGCGCCATGCCCGAGACGGACTCCATCGGGTCCGGGACCCCGCGAAAATGCAGCTTGACGCGGCGGTCGCTGGTGGCCGGTGCGGCATCCGTCGTCATGACGCTGGCGCTGCTCGCGGGATGCGGTGCAGCCCCAGCGGCGACTGACGCTGGGTCCGCCCCCAAGGCGCAAGCGGATACCTCGGCCAGCGCGACCGGCATGCTGATTGTCGGCTTCGATCAGGCCTACCCGCCCTACGGATACGTGGGCGATGATGGCGAGTACACCGGGTTCGACCTCGATCTCGCCCAAGCGGTCGCCGATCGACTCGATTGGGAGCTCCAACTCGAGCCCATCGACTGGGATGCCAAGGACGCCCTGCTCAAGTCGGGCGCCATCAACTGCATCTGGAACGGCTTCACCATGGAGACCCGCGAGGACGACTACACCTTCTCCGATCCGTACATGCTGAATGCCCAGGTCGTCGTGGTCCGTGCCGACAGCGGCATTGAGGACGCGGGCGGCCTCGCTGGCAAGGCGGTCGTGACGCAGGTCGATTCCGCGGCCGAAGAGGTGCTCAAGGGCGACGCCGCCGACCTTGCCGCGACCTTCGCCTCGCTCGAGACCATCGGCGAGTACAACACGGCGTTCATGCAGCTTGAGTCCGGTGCGGTTGACGCGGTTGCCTGCGACCTCTCCGTCGCCATGTACCAGATGGCCGCCAAGCCCGACGCCTATGTCATGCTCGACGACTACCTCTCGGAGGAGAACTACGCGGTCGGCTTCAAGAAGGGCGACACTGCCACGGCAAAGCAGGTCACCGAGGCGCTGAAGGCTTTGTACGAGGATGGCGCTGTTGCCCAGATCGCCGCCAAGTACGCCGATCAGGGTCTGACCATGGACAACTGGCAGATCAGGTAGGTGGCGCCCGCATGGCGCGCCCGAGGTGCATGTGCCCGGGCGCGCCTTTTGCGTGCGTGCCGGGCCCGTTGGGAAAGGACGATATTCAGGTGGATATCACGACCATGATGCAGATGCTGGGCGAGGGTTTCATCACCAGCTTGCAGATCTTCGCGCTCACGCTCGTCGGCGCCTTGCCGCTCGGTGTCGTGGTGGTGGCGCTGCGCATGTGCCGATTCGCGCCGGTGCGCCTCATCGCGCGGGTCTACATCTCGGTGATGCGAGGCACGCCCCTCATGCTCCAGATGTTCGCCATCTATTTCATGCCGTTCTACGTCTTTGGTGTCCAGCTCACGCCGTCGTCGAAGTGGCAGGCGGCGGTCTTCGCGTTCATCGTGAACTACGCCGCGTACTTCGCCGAGATTTACCGCTCCGGACTGCAGTCCGTCCCGCGTGGGCAGTACGAGGCCGCCGAGGTCTTGGGGTATTCCAAATTCCAGACGCTCGTGTACATCGTTGTGCCGCAGGTGGTCAAGCGAATCATGCCGGCCATCGGCAACGAGGTGATCACGCTGGTCAAGGACACGTCGCTCGCGTTTGCCATCGGTGTCGGGGAGATGTTCTCCACGGCAAAGGCGCTTGTCGCCTCGCAGGTGAGCATGGTTCCGTTCGCCATCGCGGCTGCCATCTACTGGACGTTCAACTTTGCGGTGGAGCTCGTGCTCGGTTTTATCGAGAAGCGCCTCGCCTACTATCGCGATTAGCGGGGAACCCTGCAATCTCTGCTCACCGCGGTATGCGGCTCCGCGCATCTATTTGAAGGGTGGCTCTCATGCCCGCTGTCGTTTCAATCAAAAACGCGCGCAAATCCTTTGGGACGGTCGAGGTCCTGCGCGATATCTCTCTGGAAGTCGCTCGTGGCGAGGTCGTCGCGGTCATCGGGCCGTCGGGCGGTGGCAAGTCGACGCTTCTGCGCTGCATGACGCTGCTCGAGACGCTCGACGCCGGCGGGCTGTCGTACGGCGAGGTGGATGTTGCCGTGCCGGGGGAGGGCGGCACGAGCGTGTACGCAAAGGGCGATGTGCTCAAGCGCGCCCGGGGCAGGTTCGGCCTGGTGTTTCAGAATTACAACCTGTTTCCGCATTTCACGGTGATGCGCAATATCGTGGACGCGCCGATTCGCGTTCAGCATCGAGACCGCATCGAGGTGGAGCGGCGGGCTCGGGAGCTGATCGAGCGCATGGGCCTTGAGGGCTGCGAGGACAAGGTGCCCTGCCAACTCTCCGGCGGGCAGCAGCAGCGCGTGGCGATTGCCCGAGCCTTGTCCATGGACCCCGAGGTCATCTTCTTCGACGAGCCCACCAGCGCCCTCGACCCCGAACTCACCGCGGGGGTGCTGCGGGTGATCCGCGGGCTCGCGGCCGAGGACATGACGATGGTCGTCGTCACACATGAGATGGACTTCGCGCGTGAGGTCGCTGACCGCGTGGTGTTCATGGACGGCGGTGTGATCGTGGAGGAGGGGTCGGCGGAGCAGGTGCTCGACAATCCGCGCGAGGATCGCACCCGTGCATTCCTCGCTCGCATCGAGAAGTGACGAAAGCCGATCTCCCCGGTCCGCTCACGGGAGTGGACGGTTGGGTCCGTGCGCTTTGGTAGCATGGGGAAAGCCGAAAAGCCCGCCCGCGCGGCGGGAGATTGGGAGTGTGGACCATGTCGGACAAGCTTTTCAAGTTGCCCCTCTTCGCCAAGACGCAGCAGCTCCAGTCCATACCCGGTGAGGATGCCAGGCGCGTGTTCATGATCACCGAGGCGATCAAACCTCAGCCCGAAAAGAGCATGGGCTACCTGGTCGAACAGGTGAGTGGTCGCCAGGTGAGAATTCATGCATGGCTTGCCATCGGCGGCGCCATCTTCACATGCGACGAACCGATTGAGGAGCGTCCCGAGCGCAATCCCGACGCCGGTATGTCCAAGGACGATGACGGCGACATCTTCTTCTTTGTCCGCGCCGAGGGCAGGCCCGTGAAGGCCGCCCATTTCACACAGCGCGAGAAGGACGGGCGCCTCACCGCTTCCAATTGCATGAACGACCTTGGGCCCTATGGAACGGGGGCGCACGACATCGACGTGATGGGTGCGGCCTGCTATCTGACGCAGTGGATGCTCCCGCGCGAGCATGGCGAATCGATGCCGACCCTGACCGTGGCCGATATCCTGGACACCTTGCTCGAATCCTCCTATCCCGATGCGCTCGACGCTCTGGCCTATCGCGGGGGCAAGGAGGGTGCGAGCGGCTTCGAGCGGTATGCCTCGCGCTCCCTGGCACAGGCCGGTGCCGAGTTCGTGCGCCCCATCGCGGCGACGCACGATATCGATATTCGTCGCCTGAGCTCGACGGGGCTGTTCTGGACGGGATGTGACAAACGCGAGCTCACCGATGAGCAGATCGACACCATCCAAGCTGTGGAAGGCGCGCTCAACCGTCTGGTGTTCGCGGAGCATTGCCTGGGTGAAGATTCGTCGCCGATGGTGGGGGGCCTGACCGAGGGCGCGTGCGAGCGTGCTGCACTTTCATCACTGCACTCGTTTGCATCGGTCGCGGAGCGCCTGATGCGCGGATGCGACCGCAAGAGCGACTATATGGAGCTTGCCGGCGCCCAGGCGAGCCGTGGCGGCGAGTGGGACCTGCGCACGCGCTTCGCGGCGGCGGCAGAGGGTCTGCGTGCGCCCTTCAATTTCGATTACGTGTTCACCTGCGATGCCGCTTCCGGCGTGTTCGCAATCGAGGCGACCGTTCCCGTTGCCGGGGCGTTCCCCTTCCAAAGCGAAGCGGAGCGCAACGACGCACGCGCCGCGTACTCACTGCGTCTTGCCATGACGCTCGCGGCTACGGCTTTCGGTGCGGGCGTGGGCGTGGTGCGCGCGGTCGTGACGGTGCGCGAGCGCAATATCGATGGGGATGCGATCGCCTCGCTCGAGTTCAGCCGTCAGATGTTCACCATGCAGCTCATGCCCGCCCTGCAGTCCGGCGCCATTCTCGACGCTTCGCTGTCACTGGAGGAGCTCATCGAGGGCCTCGCGCTTCGCACGCTTCGCATGAAAATGGGCGAGCTGGGCGCGCTGCTGCCCATCGAGCCGATCGAGGCATCCCTGCCCGACCGCTCGATCAAGATGGCCGAGGACATGCGGCCGCTTCCCGCCTCCCTGGTCGAGCCCCTGCGTGCGGACCTCGTGTGCGATCTCGATATCTTCGACACGGGCGACGACCCGCTGCGCGATCGCTATCGCGAGATCTCCGACCGTGTCCGCGAGGCCTCGGCGCCCGAGGAGGAGGCGCCCGTCGCCAGCGAGCTGGCCGACCTGATCGCCGCTTACGATGCCGCCGAGATGCTCGAGGAGAGCGCGGCCCGGCCGCTGTATTGCGTGAACATGATCTCGCGCATCATCGTGGGCGAGCACGACGACGGCCCGCAGACGCGTTTCCGCAAGATTCCCGACACCATGTTCGACGCGCGCTCGATGCTGTGCCGCATCTATCGCGAGCAGGGCAACCTCGAGGATGCGATTCGCCTGGGCGAGGAGCTCGTCCGTCTCGCCCCGACCTCCTTCACGGCCTATCATTCGCTGGCGCTCGCCCTGCGGGAGGCCGATCGCATGGAGGATGCGGTTCGCGCGCTCTTGGATGGCCTGACCGTCGCCGCCGACCCCACCGATATCGCCTGTGCGTATTACCGCCTGGGCTTCTACTTCTGGCAGGGCGGCGATCCCTCGCTCGGCCTGGCCTGCTACGCCATGGTGAAGCCGGGCACGTATTTCTACGGCGAGGCGCAGGCCGAGATGCAGGAGCTCATGCAGCAGAGTCACCTGAGCCGTCGTCCCGACCTCGACGAGGCTCGTGCCCTCCTGCGCGCCGACGGCGTTCCGGTGGCGCCCGTTCCGCAGCTGGGCGAGATGGCCGCCAAGGCGGGTATCGCCCTGGTCGACGCCGGCATGTTCGACGCGGCGCATTCGCTCGTGCACTTCCTCTCGAGTTTGGACGTCGCGCCCAACAGCTTCGACGTGCTCGCTTCGGTCCGTCGCTCCCTCGTGCAATAGTCCCAATTGGGGACAGGTGCAAATTGAGTCATTTCGCCACGGTGACGCCGGCCGCCCGTTCATCCGGGTGGCCGGCGTCGTGTTGTTGGCGGGCGTAATTCGCGCCCGTCTCCTTTGGGCGTTTCCGCGAAAGCCGCCCGCGGCGCCCGCACCCACGCTTGCCGATGGGCGTGCAATTGCATCCCCGCGCGGGGGTAGGCTCAGGCCATACGGCTGTCGTGCGGGGATGCACAAGGCACCTCGCACGCATTTTCGGCGCGAATATCTCGCGCTGGGAAAGGGAGGTGTCCCATGGGTGCACCCAAGACTGGCAATGTGAGGAACGTGGTGCTCGTAGGCCAAGGCGGGGTGGGCAAGACCTCGCTCGCGGAGGCCATGCTCCACCTTTCCGGCAAGACCGCCCGCCTGGGCGGCCACGACGGCACCAAGCCCACGCTCGACTACGACGCCGAAGAGGTCAAGCGCGAGTTCTCGATCTCAACTGCCATCGCCCCGATCGACTGGAAGGGCGCGCGCATCAACGTGCTCGACGCCCCCTGCTATCCCGATTTCATCGGCGATGCCTACGCGGCCATGAGCGTGTGCGAGGCCGCGTTGTTCGTGGTCGACGCCGCCGAGGGCCCGCAGCCCACCACCGTCAAACTTTGGTACGCCGCCGAGGACCTGCGCCTCGCCCGCGCCGTGTTCGTGAATCGCGTGGACAAGGAGAACGCCGACTTCGATATGTGCCTCGACATGCTGCGCGAACGCTTTGGCATGCGCTTGGGCGCCGTCACGCTGCCCTGGGGCACCGGCGAGGATTTCAACGGCATCATCGACCTCGTTCGCATGAAGGCCCGTCATTGCGACGGCACCAAGCAGACCGAGACCGAGATTTCCGAGGAGTTCCGCGCTGCCGCCGAGGCCGCGCATGAGACGCTTTGCGAACTCGTGGCCGAGGCCGACGACGAGCTCATGGAGAAGTACCTCGAGGGCGAGTCCCTCACCCAGGAGGAGGTCGAGGGCCTGCTCGCCAAGGCCATCGCGCACCGTCTGTTCGTCCCCGTGTTCGCCGGCTCCTGCGTGAAGGAGCAAGGCGTGAACTCCCTCATGGACGATGTCGCCACCTACTTCCCCGCGCCCACCGACTACGGCGAGATGCCGCTCATCGACGGCGACACTCTCAAGATCTCCTCCGAGGACGACCGCCCCGTGGTCTTCGACTTCAAGACCCTGAACGACGCCCAGCAGGGTCGCCTGTCCTTCCTCAAGGTGCTCACCGGCACCATCGAGCCGGGCATGGAGCTCGTCAACGCCCGTACCCGCAAGGGCGAGCGCCTGGCGCACCTGTATGTGATGTGCGGCCGCGAGATGACCGAGGTCGGCCACGCCTACGCGGGCGATATCGTGGTCGTTCCCAAGATGGCCGCCGAGACCGGCGATACCCTCTCCGTGACCGGCAAGGTCGAGGCTGCTGCGTTCAAGTTCCCCAACTCCCAGTACCGCATCGCCATCGAGGCCGAGAATCGCTCCGACGAGGACAAGCTGTTCACCTTCATCGAGAAGGCCTGCGAGGCCGACCCGACCATGAGCATCGACCGCGACGAGGAGACGGCCCAGACCGTGATCTCGGCTGTTGGCGAGGCGCAGGTGTCCGTGCTGCTCAACCGTCTTGAGGACCGCACCAAGGTCGCCGCGCACATCGTTCCGCTGCGCATTCCGTATCGCGAGACCATCCGTCGCGTGGCCTCCGCCCAGGGTCGTCATAAGAAGCAGACCGGCGGCGCCGGCCAGTTCGGCGATTGCTACCTGCGTGTCGAGCCGCTGCTCGACGGCACCGAGTACGAGTTCGTCGACGAGGTCGTGGGCGGTCGCATCCCGCGCGCGCTCATCCCCGCTGTGGACAAGGGCGTCCAGGAGACCATGAAGGACGGCGTGATCGCGGGCTACCCGCTCACCGGCATCCGCGTGGCTTGCTACGATGGCTCTTATCATCCGGTTGATTCCAACGAGATGGCCTTCCGCACGGCCGCGCGCATCGGCCTCAAGAAGGCATGCGAGGACGCCGATCCCGTGGTGCTCGAACCCATGGAGAACATCACGGTGACGATTCCCGAGAGTTACGCCGGTGCGGTGATGGGCGATGTGTCCGCCAGCCGCGGGCGCGTGACCGGCATGGATTCCAATGACCGCGGAGAGACCGTGGTAACCGCCACGGTGCCCTACGCCGAGCTCGTGGATTACGCCACGCGCTTGCGCTCGCTCACGCGCGGCACCGGCGACTTTACGATGGAGCCGGCCGGCTACGAGCAGGTCCCCTACGATGTGCAGCAAAAGCTCGTCGAGATCTTCGAGCACAATCGCAACCAGGGCAGGTAGATTGATAAAGGGGTGTTCAACTATCTGTTTTGAGGGTGGGTCCCAGGGGCCCACCCTCCTTTTATCCAAGGCTTATGGGTTGGGGAAAATAACCCGGGACGCACCCCGCCATGATGTGAAATAGGGCATATGAGCACTTGGCTCATAAAATCAGATCATTATTGTGGGGAATGCCAGAACACATATAATTAATACAGGTAATGGACAGATTGATGTGTTGTTCATAAAAAGTGATATCCTACAAGGTATGTTTATAAATAAATCTCTGAACTGATACGAAGATTGGTCGGGCTATGGGCTTTATCAGCAACGAGTATCAAAACGCCGCTCTCAAGGGCGGTCGTTCATTCGCGCGCGGGCGCTGGGGGGTCGCCGTCGCCGCATCGTTCATGATCGCCTGGGGGGGGGGTAACTCCTGCTCTTGCCGCGGGTAACGCGCAAAAGGTCTCGGTCCCTACCGTTCAGAAGCAAGTTGCTGAACTGTCCGAAGACGGACGACGCACCTGGGGCGAGCTCGCGGATGCCGATGCGGGTGAGCCGGTCCCTTACCGCGTTGTAGGCTCACTGCCCTCTAATTGGGATTCGTTCAGGACGTACCGCTACGAGTTCCACGATGAATTCTCCGACGAGATGGCTGTCGATCTCGCCTCGGTCAAGGTCGTCATCAAGGACGGCGATAAGGGACCGTTGGATGTCACGCAGGCATTCGATGTCAAACTGGACGGACACGAGCTCAGCGTATCGACGGCTGATCTCAAGGCGGCTTCGCCTGATGTTTCGAAAGACGCCAAGGTCTTTCTGACATATAGCGCGTCGATCAATCCGAATGGGTTCACGGCCGGCCCGTTCAATCCCAAAAAGAACTTCGCCCATATCGTGTATACGGCCAATCCCGATGTCCAGAGGGCGGCCGACGGTGCCACCGCAAAGACTAAGGAGGACGGCGCCACCGTCTATACGTGGGCGCTTGCGATCAACAAGATCGCCCAGGACGGCAACGCCCCTCTTGAGGGTGCGGTATTCACGCTCGAGGATCGCGACGGCAAGTACGTTGCGGCCAATGGCGCGCGTTCCGATAAGCCGATCGAGCTCACGAGCGACTCCGATGGCGTTGTTTATGCAGCGGGTCTGGATGCCGGCGCCTATGTGCTGCGCGAGACCAAGGCGCCTGCTGGCTATGAGATTGCGGCAAAGCCTATCAACGTGACCATCGAATCTCATTTTGAGAACGGCGTTCCGGATTTGAACGCCAGGGAGGACGCAAAGCTCGCCGCGGTGCAGGTCGATGACGTCACGGGCGATGTGGTCCTTACGGTTCAGAACCGCGCGTCAGTCTCCAATGGCGGCACTGTCAAGCCCGTTAAGCCCGGTGCTGGCGATGCCGATAAGGACAAGCTTCCTGGGACGGGAAGCGCCCGCCCGGGCAATCTCGCGCAGACCGGTGATGGCCAGATGCTGATGATCGCCGGTACGGCAATCGCGGGCGCGATCGCGATTGTAGTTGCGGGAGCATGGCGCAGGCATCGTAAAAGCGGGCTCGGTGAGTAATGGCGAGCCGGCGGAAAAATAGCCGCATATCTTGGGTCTTGCCCGTGGCAGGTCTTGTCGCGGGCTTGGCCTTGTTGACTTATTTCCCATTGGCGGCGATGAGGAGCGCCTCACATCAAGACGAGGCCGTTCAAGCCGTCGACGCCTCCATGGCTCACGTCGATCCGGAGACGGAGGAGCGCCTCCTCGCTCAGGCCCGGGCATATAACGAGAAGCTCGCGGGCAATCCGGTCGATGCTTTTGCCGAAGAGCTGCTTCCTTATGGGCAGCAGCTGTCCCCCGATGGGCACGACACGGCATTCGGGTACGTGACGATTCCGGACATAGGCCTGTGCATGCCCATGTACCACGGCACGGACGATGCCGCGCTCTCTGCGGGCATCGGTCATCTCGAGGGGACGAGCCTTCCCGTCGGTGGCGCCTCGACACATGCGGTGCTCACCGCGCATTCCGGCTTGGAGGGCATGCGGGCGTTTGACGACATTCGCAAGCTGGAGCCGGGGGATGTGTTCGGCGTCAAGGTCCTGGGCGATTTGCACTGCTATCGAGTGACCGGCAGCCAGACGGTTCTGCCTAGCGAGACGCATGGGCTCGCAATAGCGCAAGGGGAGGACCTTTGCACATTGCTCACTTGTACACCGTATGGGGTCAACTCCCATCGTCTTCTGGTGCGGGGAGAGCGATGCGAGATTCCCGAGGGATTTCCAGATGGGGGATTGTCGCCGTCTGGCCCGGGTTTGGCGCGCACGCTTCCATTGTTGGCAGGCCTGCTGATAACACTGGCCTTGCTGGCATATGTGCTGAGCAGGAGGATGCGAGCGCGAGGCGTCCCCGTTGACGGGGTGCGCGAGGACGAGACGAACGGCATCGGAGCGGATGCAAGCGATAGGATGAGGAGTCGTTAGAGATGAAGAAAACCAAGCTAATGGAATGCGCGCGCAAGTCACTCGTCGTGCTGCTCACGGTGGCGATGGTCTGGTCGAGTCTCCCCACGGCCCAGATCGCGATGGCGTTGACGGATCCTGTCGTTCAGCCTGCAACCGTCGAGCAGCCCGTTCCGCTCGAGGACTCTGCAGTTGAAGATCAGGCCGCGACCAAGGAAGTCCCGGCCGAGCTGCCCGAGACAGCGGCCGAACAGGTCGCTCCCGCGGAGCAGGCCCCTGCGGAGAAGGCCGATGCTCCCGTCGATGCGCCCTCTTCCGGCGAGCAGGGCCCTGCCGAAAAGCCTTCCGAGGAGAAGCCCGCGCCGGCCGAGCAGCCTGCCGCGGAGAATCCGGCGCCCGCTGAGAAGGCCGATGCGAACGCGGACGAGGGGGCTCCCGCCCTGACCGCCCGCGACCTCAAGAATGCCAAGCTGGTCAAGGCGAGGATGCTCTCCGACCAGGAGGCGGCGGAGCTCCTTGGCGCGGATGCCGTGGTCCTCGCGGAGGGCGCAAAGGGCCGCTCCAGCGTTGAGGCCGCCGACGGCTCCAAGATCGATGACATCAAGCTCTCCTGGCTGGATGACAAGGGCCAGAACGTTGTGGGCGACCAGTTGGACATCAACGCCAAATCGAACGACAAGATTGACATTCGCGCTCGCATCGACATGAAGCTCAAGGGTCCCAAGATGTACGCCCCCGGCAAGGTTCGCATTAGGGTTCCCATGAGTGTCCTTAAGACCCGCGACGGGTATCACGCGGGTACCATGGTTATGTCTGTTCCTGAGGCGCCCGGTGGAGATGCGACGTTCTCGTATACCAAGAGGGACGGCGACATCATCATTATCAACAATGTTGATATCCCCGGATCTTTGGCGATGTTCTTCGAGTTTACTTCTAGGGATATCGAGCCCTATACCATCAAGGCGGGCACGAAGGCAGTGGTGAAGGCTGAGGGCGAGGTTCGCGCCGGGTCGGGCGAGCTGTTGACTGCGGGTTCGAACGACGCAACCGTCACGATGAACACGTCGGGTCGCGTTGCGTACCCCACTAACACAGTCGAGCGCCTGAGCGATAACGCGCAGAATGTCCCGCTCGAACTTCTGCCCGAGAACCACACCGACTACGTGTACTGTGATTTCTATTCTTCTACCATGATCCTGAGCGGACAGCCGCTTGACCTAGAGGTAAGGCATGACGCTTCCGGTACGAAAAAAGGCGTGCGGATGCTCGGTATTCGCGATCAATATGGAAGAGTGTTTAAAAACGAGGGTCCCGATTCCGCCGCAATGAGCGTAAAATTGCTCTCCAACGCATCGCCGTCGGGAGATTACCAAGCGTTCGTGCACGCGTATGTGGCGGTGCCCAAGAGCGAGCTTCCCGCGGATGGGAAGCATGTCTTTAGGGACCATGTAGTGTACAAGATGAAGACGCTCGACGACGGAATCGTCACCACCACCGATGACGAGGGAAACACCGGGGCCTCTGATGCGGAGAAGGTTTATGCTCCATTGGAGTTCCTTGTCCCTCGCGGACATTTCGATTTCTCCAAGCGCGGTAGCGTTCCGCTAAGCGAGAACGGAGCGATGGTGTCGTGGGGGCAGCCCAACACCACCGCCCTCAATCAGATTCAACGCGGTGAGGAGGCGGAGGTTTCTTGGTATCTGAGGTCCAGGAGCTTCGCCGCACCGTATACCTGGTTGGATAAGGACCACGATGGAAAAATGACCCCGTCCGAATTGGAAAAGGTCAGTTTTGCAACACAGGTGGAGGACTCTTCGCTGAGCGTCCCCTCCGCCGGCTTTGGGCAGGGCGAGCTGACCGAGGAAGATTACGAGTTCTTATCGCTGGAAATCAAGAAGCCCCAGGCATTTCATTATGAGAAATATACAGCTCCGGGCGAGGGTTACTATGAAACTGAAAACGGGGTTCGCTGGGGCACCATCAAGGCCGACTCGTATGGATACCGCCCCGTCTATTCAGACAAGGAGCTTCCCCAGATTGAGATAAGAGGCCGTATTGCCGGAATGACAGGCGATGTGCGTCTTGCCAAGCTGTCTTGGGCCGATTCC
Source organism: uncultured Collinsella sp. (assembly GCA_900551665.1). GTDB lineage: Bacteria > Actinomycetota > Coriobacteriia > Coriobacteriales > Coriobacteriaceae > Collinsella. The sequence continues at coordinate 19,302 of URWW01000011.1, forward strand.
GTTGCGAAACCGGTTGAGCTGTATGAGGGCGTCAAGCTCGAAGGCTCGGTGCTTCAGCTGCCCAAGGGCGTTATGGGCGTGAAGGCGATTATCAATTCCCCTCTTTCCGCCGTGGGTTTTGAGATGTATCCCACCGTGCGTATCAAGCCGAGCGAGAAAATGCGCGATCTGGTCCAAAAGGTATTCGATCGCGAGGAAAACCCCTCGATGTCAGTGCGCAACAATGCGAAGATGACCGTTACGGCAGGCGAGGACGCTGAGAAGCCCGTAAATAAGACAATCGAGCGCGAGGCCGATGATGCACTTGAGGGTTCGGTCATGGGCGTCTGGGCCGACCAAAAGATCAGCGATCTTCAAAACGACACCGCTCGCGGTCAGGTGAAGATGCACGTTGCCACCGTTGCGAACGAACAGTCGAATATCTATAAAAAGAATCAATACGACCAGCTCGTGAAGGACGGTGCCATCCAAAGGGAGACGTCGGGAACGTTTTATGAGCTCTTGCCTGCCGGGGTTGTCCCTGTTATGGAATCAATCAGCTTGCGCGATGGTGATTTGCTCAAGAGTGCCCGAGTCATCAAAAACTACAAGAAGAGCGGCAGGAGCCTGCTGATCGTCGACGCCTTGCTTGCTCCGAATCCTTATAAGGCCAGTGGTGAGAACCCCATGGGCAAAGAGGGCTACCGCGATGCGCCGGTTCTCGAATTCGATGTCATGTATCCCTGGGAGGAAATGGCGGAGAACGGTAAGACCGTGACGATTGTCGCTGCGTTTGAATCCGGCAATAGCGGTCTGGGCACTCGCCGGGGACTTTGCGGCGAGCCCGATAATCCCTTGGCGGGCAACAACAGGTTCTCGCGTACCGCAGTGAGGGGCGTTGAGGGGGCCATGACAAATCTCGATCCCGATCGAGATGACGCCTCGTTCGTGTATGCACGCGCCGAAGAGAACATCGACGTGGTCACAAGCGGCCTTGTCGGCTTTTCCAAGCAGGTGAGCGTAAGCGAGAACGGTCTGTATGGGACCGGTTTGGGCGAGGGCGATTTGAACGCGTATGAGGGCGGGCGCTATTCGTACCGCCTGCGGATGCGTAACGATGGCGTCACCAAGTCCGACGGAATCGTCTTCTATGACAATCTCGAGAACGTCACCCCTACTTCAAATGACGATGCGGGGGATGAGCAGTGGAAGGGCACGCTCATCGACATCGATGTCTCCGCGCTCGAGGCGAGCGGTGTCGACCCGATTGTGTACTACAGCACCGCGCCGGCTCTCGATTTCTCAAATATCGATAGTGACGACCTCAGGCTCTCGAATAAAAAAACGTGGTCAACGGACAAGCCTGCCGATTCCTCTCTAATCACGGCGGTCGCCATTGATTGCAGCGCCGCGGCGGACGGCGGCAAGTTCGTCCTTGATCCCGGCAAGGCTATTTCTGCCGTAATCACCATGAAGGCTCCCGTTGCGCAAGACGCCTCGTGGTATGACACGCTGGGAGCCAAGGGCGCGGCAGAGCGCGGCTTCGAGGGCGGAGCTCATGCTTACAATGAGGCGACGATGCTCGCTGCGTCTTCTAACGCCGACGGCACAACGGCTCCTGTCCGCAAGGTAGTGACAAGCGGCATCACAAAGGTCGGCCTGCGAAATGCCGACATTCGCGTCCAGAAGGTATGGGAGGACGCGAAGAATCAGGATGGCCTGCGCCCCGATTCCCTCAAGGTCGCCCTTGTGGCAGATGGGAAGAACGCCGTCAAGACTCTCGACTTGGATGCCAACGGTGAGTGGCGTGGCCTGTTCGAAGACGTTCAGCGAGTGAACGAGCAGGGCTCCCAGATTGAATACAGTGTGGATGAGGGTCCCGTCAAAGGGTACGAATGCGGCGTGCGTTGGGTGTCTGGCGATACTCCGTCTGATCCAGAGACGTGCACAATTACCAATGTTCATGAGCCCGAGACGCTTGACTTTGCCGGCACCAAAATCTGGGCTGGAGACGAGGGCATGGAGGCCATGCGTCCTGCATCCATCAGGGTTGAACTGGTGAGGACGGTCACTGGTCAGGAGGAGCCTGTAGCGGTCAAGACGGTAGAGCCCGGTTCGGATGGAACGTGGCGTTATGCATTCGAGGATCTGCCCAGATACGCCGGAGGCAAGGAAATTGACTATCGGGTGAAAGAGGTGGACAGCCTCGGCGCGTATGAGCCTTCTGTCAGCGGGGCCGATTTGGTTAACACGTTCTTGCCCGAAGGAACGTTGAAAGTAACTAAGCAAATTGAGGGCCCACGTCCGGCGAATGCTCCCGATGTCTTCACGTTCAGTCTTGGGCTGACCAAGCCCGAGGGTAACCCCGATGCCGGCATCTACGAATATGAGCGCATGACAACGACACCAGAGGGCTCGGTGATTCCGGGTGAAGGCGGCACCATCGCCAATGGCGGTACGTTTGAGCTTGCCGGTGGCGAGTCCATAGTGATCAAGGGCATCCCCACGGGCACGACGTACAAAGTTGAGGAGGAGCCTACCGCGGGATATAAGTCAACGTCTAAGGGCGCTGCCGGCACAGTGGCGGGCAATGATGCGCATGCCGAGTTCAAGAACAGGTATGCCGCATACGGCGCGCTGCTGATTGAGGCGAAGAAGGAGCTTGTCGGCAGGAGCCTGGAGGGTGATCAGTTCGCCTTTGAGCTAGTCGATGAGAATGGCCGGGTGCTGCGCCGCGCGCGCAACGAGGCGAATGGCGATGTCACATTCGGCGAGATTGGGTTTACCGAGGAGGATGCCGGCAAGGCGTTCGAATACATCATCAGGGAGCGGAAGGACGATAAGCCTGGCTATACGTACGATGGCGCTCAATATACCGTTAAGGTAAATCCGATCGACAACGGCGACGGAACCATCACGGCTGTCCCGGCGTATTACAAGGATGGAAATCTCCTCAAGAAGGGCGACCTGCCGACATTCAAAAATGAATACGATGCCAAGGGATCTCTGACGGTCTTCGCCTACAAGGAACTCGAGGGTCGCGATCTGACTGAGGGTGAGTTCACCTTCAAGCTTTCGGTTGGTGAAGGTGAGGAGGAGCAAGAGCTCGCCCGTGCGACCAATGATAAGGACGGCACGGTTGAGCTCAGCGTGCCCGAGGTGAGTCTTGCCAGCAAGGCATGGGCCGATGGCGAGCCTACGATTCTTACGGTCAGTGAGGTCCCCGGTGATGATCCAACAGTGGATTATTCTGAGCAGAAAGTCAGTGTGGAGGTGACGCCACACGATGACGGTGAGGGCAAACTGACCTTTGACCAGAAGGCGGAGAAGGCTCCAATCATCAAGAACAAGCTCAAGCCCGGCGCATTGCGTATCGAGAAGCGGGCGACTGGCGGAGATGCCAATCAGGAATTCACGTTCAACGTGAAGCTCAATGGGGCCGATGGGCAGGAGTTGCCCGGCAAGCTCCAGTATGAGGTTGTGAATCTTGAGAACGGCGCAAGTGTTGAGGAGCGCATCGCTGATCGGGCCGATGGGGTGGCTACCTCGGAGGCTGCGGCGGGCGATTCCGAGATGAATCCCGCTCCTATGGAAAATGGTCATGAGGAGCCTGCGGGGGACGTGGAAGGAAAAGCAGATAGCCAGCGGGAGCCAAAGGCTCCTATCGAGCCTGAGGCGCGGGCTGATGTTAAGCAGGGCGCGCAAAAAGAGCCGGCTGCAGCCTCTGCCGCTGGAAAGGCATATCCTACGATCGATGAATTTAACGGTAAAGAGCCCACTGCGAAGGGCGTGGTCCGCAACGGGGCGGATGGCAACACTGCGAAGTGGAGGCTCTTCGTTACTAACGATGATCACATCTCTGGCAATAACGTCTTGATTATCGATAAAGGCGTGATGAATCTCGAGAAGATCGGCCAGTGTGGGACGGATGCCGATGGCAACGATATCCCCCCTGTTAACGAATGGATTACCGGCCTGCCTTATGACGAAAGAATATCTTCGATTGGTACGGTGCTATTCAATGGGACGACCATCAAATGTCTCGACGGCGCATTTGTAAGGCAGTCGGGCACATCGCCTAATGAATGGGGGAGTCTGTCCTATGTGGGCGGCACCGTGGATATGCGAGGGTGTGAAAGCGCTGCTTATGCCTTCCGTGGAGACCGTCGCTATGTCGACAGTCTCAAGGTTGTCGACATCGAAGGGTTCACCGCAGAGAATGCCACGAGCTGCGCATATATGTTCAGCGGATGCAACGTGCTGACGTCCATCAACCTGAGCTCTTTCAAGGCGACGAACGCCGCGGACTTAAGGGGTATGTTCGAGTACTGCGATAAGTTGGCGACGCTCGATTTGAGCGGCGTTAGCAGCGCGGTCCGGACCGATAAAATGTTCGATCGTTGCTATAACCTGAACACCATTAAGCTTGGCAAGATCGTCAGTAGTGAAACGACGTCTGCGAGCGCTATGTTCAGATATTGCTGGAAGCTGACCCAGCTTGATACGTCGGGCTTCGACACATCGAATGTGGCGGACATGAGTGACATGTTCAGGGAATGCAAGAACCTCTCGGTCTTGGACGTGTCTAAATTTGACACCTCTAATGCGGTCACCATGAAGAATATGTTCTACGGATGCAAATCTGTTGAAGAGCTCGATGTTTCGGCTTTCAATACGGCAAATGTTACGGACATGTCTTACATGTTTTCTGGCTGTGGCCAAGTTGGGGTGCTGGATGTCAGCGGTTTCAACACCTCTAGGGTTAAGGACATGAGATACATGTTCAACGGCTGCTCTAAGGTGGCTAAGTTGAAGATAGAGGGATTTGACACGCGTAATGTAGAAGACTTGAGCTTCATGTTCATGGATTGCGGCGCTTTGCCTGAAATCGAATTCGGCCCAAAGTTCAAAACGGATTGCGTAACTAATATGGGAGGAATGTTCTACGGGTGCCAGTCGCTGAGCGATCTTGATGTCTCGTCATTCAACACGTCGAAAGTCAAGAGCTTCGACAGCTTCTTAGAAGAGTGCGAGAAGTTGGAGCAAATCAATCTCGAAAATTTTGACACGAGCAGCGCTCAAGACATGGGCGGCATGTTCTCTTACTGTGGTTCGTTGCGGAAGATAGAGTTGTCCGATTCTTTCAGGACAGACAACGTGAAAGATTTTTCATCGATGTTTTATGGCTGCGGACGGTTGTCAGATGTTGGCTTTATTAAAAATTTCGAAACCAAAAACGCCGAGGACATGTATGGCATGTTTGGCAAATGTTCGAGTTTGACTTCGATTGATCTGTCCGGCTTCAACGCCGAGCGGGTAACGAGCATGGGCAGAATGTTCTACATGTGTTCTGGCCTCACTTCGCTTGACCTCTCTTCTTTAAAGCCGAAAGATCTCCATCAGATGAGAGATATGTTCAACGGATGTACTTCGTTGGAGGAGCTCGATATTTCCGGCCTCGGAACTGGCTCGTTTCATAAGGGATACTCTGATGACGATCTAGGGATATTTGGACCTGCTTATGACGACGAGTCCGCGCTAAAGAATTTGCATACGCTCAGGCTTGGCAGAAATTGGTGCGGTAGGTGGATGGTTGGTTCACGGGTTTACGCATGGGCCGACAGGTCCCCGTTGCCCGAGATGCCTGCCGATGCCCCTTACGGGTCTGCCTGGGTTCGGGACGAAGACGGCAAAAAGATGAACAGCTCGAATGATCTGTGCTTGCAGCCGAGCAGTTTCGATTATACCGGTACCTGGAGACGCAGCGTTAAAGAGGGGAGCGCAGTTGTCTCCTTCAGGGCCAACCTTAAGGGAGCGACAGGGCAGATGAACGCCATGGCGTTCGAGGTGAAGGAGGGCAGCACGGTCACGCTTCCCGATTGCTCCTTCACGCACCCCAAGTACAACTTCGACTCTTGGAACACCAAGGCCGATGGAACCGGTAAGAGGTGCCCTGCCGGTGTCCCGATCGAGAACTTCGCAAAGCCCGGTGACAAGGTGACGCTGTACGCGCAGTGGAAGAGCAAGGAGCTTCCGACTGCTCCCGTGACCAACGGCGAGTTCGAGATCACCATCCATGCCGGTGAGGCGGCGGTCATCAAGGACGTGCCCGCAGGTGTGGGTTACACGGTGACCGAGAAGACGCCCGCCGGCTGGAAGCTCGTCGAGTCTGCCAAGACCACGGGCGAGATTAAGACAAACGAGCCTGCGGTGGCGACGTTCCTCAATGCCCCCAACACGGACAAGCCCAACGCGATCGAGGGCTCCATTGCGGCAAGTAAGCTGCTCGACGGCAAGCCCGCCCCGGCCGGCGCATTTGAGTTCCAGCTGATCGAGAATGGCAAGGTGCTGCAGACTAAGGCCAACGGCGCGGGCGGCGGCATCTCCTTCGATCCCATCGAGTACACCGAGGCCGGTGAGCATACCTACCAGATCAAGGAGGTTCGCGGCACCGACAAGTCGATCGTATACGACGCCTCCGATGAGGAGGTAAAGGTTGCGGTCACCGAGGGCAAGGACGGTGAGCTGTCCGTCACGACCGAGTACACCTCGCAGGACGACACCGCCGGCAGGGCCGTGTTCCACAACAAGCATGCGGATGGTTCACTGACGGTGACCAAGGCCATCGAGGGTGATGCCCCCGCGGGCAAGACGTTCGGCTTCCGCGTCGACTGGGACGGCGGCAAGACGAGCGATACGTTCGAGCTTCGTGCCGGCGAGTCCAAGACCTTTGAAAATGTTCCCGCAGGTACGCGCTATCAGGTGACGGAGGCCTCCATGCCCGGCGGCTTTACCCAGGTGTCCGCCAAGGGAGATGCGGGGAAGATCGAGTCCGGCGTTGCGGCCAATGCCGTCATCACCAACAAGTACGGGATCGCCCAGGGCACCTTCGCCGTCATCGAGGCGTCCAAGGTCCTCGAGGGCGCGCCCCTGGGTGCCGAACAGTTTGCCTTCGAGCTGCTCGGCGCGGATGGCGTCGCGGTCGCCACGGCGAAGAACGGCCCCGACGGCTCGATCATGTTCGACGCCCAGACCTATGACGCGCCCGGCGACTATGCCTACAGGGTGCGCGAGGTGAACGATGGGAAACCGGACATCGTCTACGACAGCACGGAGCACGACGTGACCGTGCACGTGACTGACAATGGTGACGGCACGCTCTCTGCGCAAGTCGACTACGGCGAGCCGGGCAAGATCGTCTTCCATAACCAGATGACCTGCAAGTTCATCCCGACGGCTACCAAGGTCCTGCAAGGTGGCGAGCTCGCGCAAGATCAGTTCACGTTCGAGCTGAGGAACGCCGAGCAGGGTGGCGATGTCATCTCGACGGCAAAGAACGACGCTGCGGGCAACATCGCCTTCGAGCCCATCACGTACGGGGCTTCAGACGTGGGTAAGACGTTCGAGTACTGGATCTCCGAGGTTGATGACGGTCAGAAGGGCATAGCCTACGACACAAAGTCCGTGCATGTGACGGTGAGTGTGGAGCTTGATGCGTCTGGCGTGATCACGGCCACGGCGGTTTACGACGGCGATCCGCTGGCGACCTTTACCAACGTGGCCGTTGTTGACCCCGGTCCCGAGCAGCCCGGTCCCGGCAAGCCGGATCCGGAGATTCCCGAGACGGGTGGTCCCGGTATAGCCGGTGGCATCCTGGCGGGCATGGCCATGGTTCTGCTGAGCGCGGTGGAGATCGTGCGGCGGAAGCGCGCTCAAGGGATGTAGCCCTTGTGACGCCCGCCTTGTAGCGGCTGGCGCACACGCGCTTTGATTTGTAAGGCCCGGTATGTCGAAAGGCATACCGGGTTTTTACATGCGGGGGTGTTCATTTGCCATCATGCTGTTCCATTCCTTACGCGATAGCCCACGAGGTTGACGCGGCCGTTGCGGACCTCTAATGCGCGTGCCCCACCATTGGTGGGGCATATGTATACGAATGGATGGAGCAGTATGCCGCATTCCCACAGCACCGAGCGCGCCGGGATCTCCCGCCGCGGGTTCGTGACCCTTTCGATAGCCGGCGCGGGCGTGACCGCAGCCGCCATGCACGCGCCCGAGGCCGTCTATGCCGACGAGCCCGCCCTGGCGCCCGTGGTCACGGAGTACCCGAACCAGATCAAGATCGCCCACCTCTCCGACACGCATTTCTTCTCCAGGCGCCTGTACTCGGACTGCCCGGACTTCACGATCGCCGAGCACTCCGATCGCAAGATGTTCCGCGAGTCCGGCGACATCATCAAGAAGGCCATGTCCGAGATCGTGGCCTACCGGCCCGACCTGGTGATCCTTTCCGGCGACCTTACCAAGGACGGTGAGCTCGCCTGCCATCAGGACATCCACGCGATGCTCTCCGATGCCAAAAAGCAGCTCAGGGCCACGGGCAAGGACACTCAATTCGCCGTCATCAACGGAAACCACGACATCAACAACGACCTGAACGGTCGCGACTTCTCCAGCGGCCAGGCCCTGCACACCGATCTGGTCGATCCGCTCGCTTTCAAGGATCTCTACGCCGACTGCGGCTATGACGACGCCATCGCCATGTTCGACCAGGGCGGCTCCAAGGGCGGCAGCCTCTCCTACGTGCTCCGCCCCGTCAAGGGCGTGACCCTCATCGCCGTCGACTCCTGCAAGTACTCCACCGACCAGAACGGCCTGGATGTGGACGAGCACGTCACGTCCGGCGTGGTGGGCGAGAAGCTCCTGCAGTGGATCGAGAGCCAGGCCAAGCAGGCCCGCGCCGCCGGTGACATCGTGTTCGTGACCCAGCACCACGGCGTGGTCCCGCACTTCTCCATGGAGCCGACGCTCATGGGCGAGTATCTGGTCGACAATTACGAGGAGTGCCAGCGCCGCTACGCCGATGCCGGCGTCTCTGCGGTGTTCACTGGCCATATGCACGCCAACGACATCGCCAGCATCACCACCGAGGCGGGCAACACCCTCTTCGACATCGAGACCTGTGCCACCGTGACCTATCCGAGCGATATCCGCTTTGCGACGCTCGGTTGGGAGCGCCAGAAGGGCACGGCCAACGTGCATGCCACGCTCGCGCTCGAGAGCCACCCGCTTGGTTCCGTCGATTACACCGACTTCGACAACGGCTCCGTGACCCGCATTCCCAATATCGAGGAGTACGGTCATGAGCGCCTGCTCACGGTCGACGTGGTCAAGACCATGATCGCCGACGCCCTGGTGTCGCCCATGCTCGACCAGGCCGCGGCCAATGGCGGTGTGAAGCCCCTGCTGGCGAGCCTCGCCAACGGCCTCGGCATCGGTGACAGTACCGTCGTCGCGTTCGACGGCGCGCTGTTCAACGCGCTCTTCGGCATCTTGCCGCAGAGTGCCGACGAGGCGATCATCCTCGACATCAAGCTGATCACCGCGGGCATCTGGGCCAACCCCGAGAACCGGCGCATCATGGTCCAGAAGATGGATCGAAGGTCGGGCGCGAAGGTCGTCGAGCTCACGCTCGATGCCGTCACCATGGCCTCCGTCCAAAATGCCCTCGTGAGCGAACCGATGGTCGCGGCCGCAGGCTGGTCCTACTACATCAGCGCCGATTCGCTCGCCAGGTTCCTCGCCCCCGTCTACGCGGGTCTCGACTCCCTGCTGGTTTCCGGCGGCAAAGATCGGGTCCTCAACCTGCTGCGCACCCTGGTTGAGACCCTGGTTACCCAGAAGGTTGCCGACGGTGAGCATAACCTCTTCGACCTCATCAAGTTCGCCTACGGCGATCATCTGCACGGCGACGAGACCTGTCCCGCGTGGGTCGAGACCGCGACTGCCCAGATCAAGCTCACCGGCGACGACTCCCAGGGCGCCCCGGTGGCAGACGGTTCGCTCACGAGCCTCCTGCGCGCCACCGTCAACGATACGGTGGTCCTCGACATGGTCAACGCGCTGCTTGTTGAGATCAAGATCGATATCATGAGCCTTCTTGTGGAGGAAAAGGGCAATATCCTGATCGGCGGCGTGCTTGGCGGCATCAAGGACCTCGGCACGATCTTTGGCCTGGTCGGTGGCAAGACCCCGGGCAACATGATCCCCAACATTCCGGCACTGGCCGACCTTGCCCACGGCGCGCTGCATTCCCTCACGCACGACGAGAACCAGCACGGCGACCGCGTGAATACGCTGGCGACCGGCCTGGTCGATCCCGACTGGAAGCCCGGTGGCGGCTCCGGCAACGGCAGCGGCGGTTCCACTGGTGGCAGCGGCAACGGCAATGGCACCGGCTCCGGCAACGGCAATGGCGGATCCGCTGGTGGTGGCAGTGGCTCTGGCAACGGTGGCTCGAACGATAATGGCTTCGGCACAGGCAACGGATCAACCAGCGGTAACGGTGGTTCTGCCGGTGCGATCACCGGCTCCAGCAAGCCCTCCTCGGGCAAGCTCCCCCAGACCGGTGACACCAATACCTTCGCCGCGGCTGCCCTGATGGGCCTCGGCGCCCTCGCCGCCGCCATCCACACTGGTTCTTGCAATGAGGCGCTCGATACCCAGGACACCGAGGAGCTCTAGGCAAAGCGCGCTCAGGTGCAAGCTCCGTCATCCATATCGGTTTTCGCGGCAAGGGGGTTTATCTCGAATGCCGAGGATTTTGGCCCGGTGAGCTGCGAGATGTTCTCCGCGCTTGGCTTACCCCAGGACGCCGAGGGCCTTGTGCCCGGCGAGCCAGGGGGGTGTACTCCGTGCTTGGTCTACCCCAGGGTGCTGAAGGCCCTGTGCTCGGCGAGTTGCGAGATGTGCTCCGCAATCGGCTTACCCCGGACACCGAGGAACCTGGGCCAGTGCTGAGTTTATGCGCGATTGGAGGCTGTGCACGATTTATCTGCCGCTGTAGGAGCTTGTGAACGATTCGTTCACAAGCTCCATTATGTCGACGTCTCTACCTGCGGAAATGACGGACCGCTAACACCCCAAATTTCGAAATCGTGCATAAGCTCCAATCGCGCATAGCCTCCAACCGCGCGCGGCCCCTCATCCACGGGTCCACCGCGCACGGCCTCCAGCCTTGCACGCCTATCATCCACGGGGCTGACGCGCATAACTTCCGTCCGCATGTGCCCATCGTTCACAACCTCCAGCCACGTGCAACCTCCAACTCTACGTTGCCTGCCTTCTGCGGGGCCGCCGTGCATGGCCTCTGAATCGACAGGGCTTGCAGGGAGGGTGGGCTGTCTTTTGTTCATCGCGCGGGCGGGCGGAGGGTTTGGGCACGGCGGTTTTCCACGGGCCTTACCTGGAATTGACCCGAAACTGGTCTCCGCCTGCCCACGCTGGACAGATTGAGAACAGCTGCAAGCACAGGTCGCGCGGCACTTTTCAAAATTGTCTCCAACGATGCGAGGCTCCTGATCGAAGATGCAGACATGAGCCTCGTGTTGTCACATAGAACTGCTTGGGCGCTACATCAGACGCCCCTGAATCCGCGTGATGTACGTGGCTCGCTGCCTGCTGAGTTCCAGACATTGGCACCGGGGCCAGTCGATATGTACCTGGTTGAGCGGGCGCGAAGGCTTCTCGTCGCGCGCGGTATCCCGTGCGAGCATCTGGACAGGATGGATGTCTCGGTTTTTCGTGCGTGTGATCGAAGGTCCGGTCATGGCGTCTCAGCGCATGTTTGGTCGCATCCGATACCGCCCGGCGGGTTGCTCCGGCTTGATAAGGGGATCTTTGTCGTTTCACCGTTGCTGTGCTTGCAGCAGTTGGCAGGGTTGATTCCCAGGCGCGAGCTCGCCGAATGCCTGATGGAGGCGTGTGGGCGCTACGCGGTGCCGCCGAATGGTGACGCCATGGTTTCGCGTGAGCCGCTCGTCTGCGTCGACGATGTGCGCCGGCTTTGCGCGGGGGCCGTGGGTCAGCGGGGTGTGAACAATCTGCGGCGGACGCTCAGATTTGTGCGAGATGGGGCGCGTTCCCCGATGGAGACGGCGTTTTTTCTGATGCTCCTGTTTCCCAGGAGGTTTGGAGGTGAGGGGATTGAGAGTCTTGAGATGGCCTATCGCATCGAGGTGGAGGGGGAGGCGCGCCTGCTGACAAGGCGTTCGTACTTCGAATGCGACGCGTATCTTCCGCAAGCGAAGGTTGATTTGGAATACAACGGAATTCTGCATGAGGAGGAGGGTCAAATCGCAGTTGATGTCGAGAGGGCGAACGCTCTGGAGGCGATGGGGTATCGAATGATGACGATCACTCGTCAGTCATTTTTTGATGGGAGGGCCTTTGGAAGACTGATGAGGGCTATCGAGCGCAGGTCGGGGTATCGGCAGGTACGCGTGGACCCGGACTTCTTGAAGCGGCAGGAGGAGCTGCGGCGGTTCGTGCTCAGGAGGTATTTGGCCGAAAGCGGAGCCACGGACGACGAGGCTTGCGCGCTCGGGGAGATGGCTTGAGTTCCGCTCTTACAGGTCGTCCACCAGGGCGGTGCTTTTGGCATAGGCGGTGCTCTTCGCTTCGAAGAAGTCGGTCTTCACCATGTTGGCGTTCGAGTACTGGCTCACCCACGCCATGTCTGCGGGTTCAGTGCGATACCCCTCGTAGAGCTGGCCGAACCCCAAAGAGCTCCAACGAAGATTGCCCAGGTACTTGATATAACCTTCAACCATGTCGCCCGTGAGGCCGGGGATCGAATCTCCCAGCACGTACCTGCCCCAGGCGATTTCCTGGCGCACGCCCTCCTCGAGCATCTCGCGCAGCATCATCACATTCTCGCTGGAAAACAGCTGCGGCTCTTCTTTCTGCAGCTCCAGGATGATGCTGCGGAACAGCCACAGGTGCGTATTCTCGTCACGGTTGATGTAGCGGATCTCCTGCGCGCTGCCGGGCATCTTGCCCATGCGCGCGAGGTTGTAGAAGAACATGAAGCCGGAGTAGAAGTACACGCCCTCCAGGATGTAGTTCGCCATGAGGACGCGCAGGAACGTGCGGGCATCGCGGTGCTCTTGAAACTCGTTGTACAAATCGCCGATGAACGTGTTGCGCGCGAGCAGATGCTCGTCGGTCTTCCACTGGTAGAGGATCTCGTTGCGCTTGGCCGGGTCGCAGATGGTGTCGAGCATGTAGGAGTAACTCTGCGAGTGCACGCTTTCCTGGAACGCTTGGATGGACAGGCAGAGGTTCACCTCGTTGGCGGTGATGTACTCGGCGATGTTGGGTAGGTTGGCCGACTGCAGAGAGTCGAGGAATACCAGGAAGGAGAGGATCTTGTCGTACGCGGCGCGCTCGGCTTCGCTCAGGCGCGGGTAGTCCTTGACGTCTTGGGTGAGGTTGATTTCCTCGGGGATCCAGAAGTTGTTCATGGCCTGACGGTACCAGTTGGACACCCAGGGATACTTCATGTTGTTGAAGTCGTTGAGGTTCGTGGTGTTGCCGCCGATCATGCGGCGGTCGCGCACATCGAGGTCGCCGTTGGGGTTGAAGAGGGACTTTTTGACGAGGGGTTGGGTGTCGGTGAGGGTCATGGTATCGCCCTTTCAGGACGGGATGGATCGGTCTACAGGCGTGTCTTTGAGCTTTTAGTATACGATACAAAACAAGAAACAGTTAGGCTATGCTAACCATCAACATATCGGCATCGAAGCCGAGAGAAACACCAGATATTGCGTTTGCGCACACAGATAGCAGGGAGAGGCAATGACGGAGACCGGCACCCCGGATGTGGGGTTCATAAAGAAGCGGGACGGCCGCAGCGAGCGCTTCGACGGGGTGAAGATCGTCGAGGCGATGAGGCGTGCCTTTGAAGACGTGGCTGACGAGCAGACCGCTGCGCGGGGCCTGATTGCAGGGCATGGGGCATCTGCGCCGGCGGTGTCTATCGACGAGCTGGAGGCACTTCTCGCCAGCATTGAACAGGCCATGGCTCGTGATGCCGTCGATTGCGTCGAGGGGGTTCAAGACCTGGTTGAGCGCGCGCTCATGGAGCGCGGCCATTTCGAGGTGGCGAAAAGTTACATCCTCTACCGCCATGAGCGGGCCGAAAAGCGCGCGGTTCGTGTCGAGCTCGCGCGTGCCGTTGCCGGTTTAGGCGGGGGAATCGCATACGAAGATGGCCTCGTGCCGGCCGGCGCCCCATCCGCCGCGGATGACGACGCTGCTGCCGCGCCGAAGGACCACCTTGCCGAGAACCTCGACCGCACCCTCGCCCGTATCCAGCGCGACTTTGACGATCCTGCCTACGACCTGGCCATGCTCTCTGCTCGATTCCGCGCCCTCACGGGTGCCGGCCAGGATGCCGATGCGCGCCTCGGCGCGCTCATCCGCGCGGCCGTTGAACTCACCAGTCAGGAGGCCCCACGTTGGGAGATGATCGCCGCGCGCCTTCTGGACCTTTCGTTTATGCGCCGTCTTACCGCCACGCGTCGCGAGCTGGGCATCGCATCGTTCGGGGAGCTGGTGCGCCACCTCACCGAGCGCGGTCTGTACGGCGATTACATCCTTGCCTCCTATTCCGTCTCGGAACTTGAAGAGGCGGCGGCCTTCATGGTGCCCGAGCGCGATGAGCTGTTCGCATATTCAGGCCTCGACCTGCTTATCAACCGTTACGTAATCCGCGCGCACGACCATACGCCCCTGGAGAGCCCACAGGAGATGTTCCTCGGTATCGCGTTGCATCTCGCCATGAACGAGGAGCCGACGCAGCGCCTTGCGTGGGTCAAGCGGTTCTACGATATGCTCAGCAAGCTTGAGGTGACCATGGCCACGCCCACGCTGAGCAATGCCCGTAAGCCCGATCATCAGCTCTCGAGCTGTTTTATCGACACGGTGCCGGACAGCCTCGTGGGTATCTATCGCAGCATCGACAATTTTGCCCAGGTGAGCAAATACGGCGGCGGCATGGGCATGTACCTGGGCAAGGTGCGCGCAACCGGCGGGTCCATCCGCGGCTTCGAGGGCGTTGCGGGCGGCGTGATCCGCTGGATCCGCGTGATCAACGACACCGCCGTGGCGGTCGATCAGCTGGGTATGCGCCAGGGCGCCGTGGCGGTGTATCTGGATGCCTGGCACCGTGATCTGCCCGAGTTTCTGAATTTGCGAACGAACAACGGCGACGACCGCATGAAGGCGCACGATGTCTTTCCAGCCGTGTGCTATCCGGACTTGTTTTGGCGCATGGCCGAGGAGAGCCTCGACCAGGACTGGCACCTCATGTGCCCGCACGACATCCTGCAGGTCAAGGGTTATGCGCTCGAAGATTTCTATGGCGATGAGTGGGAGCGCCGCTACCGCGATTGCGTGGCCGACCCTCGCATCTCCAAGCGCCGCATTCTTATCAAGGACCTGGTGCGCCTCATTCTCAAGAGCGCCGTGGAGACCGGCACCCCGTTCGCATTTATGCGTGACGCCGTGAATCGCGCGAACCCCAATGGGCATGAGGGCGTGATCTACTGCTCGAACCTCTGTACCGAGATCGCGCAGAATACAGGCGCGATCGAGGAGGTGACGCGCGAGGTTGTGACCGAGGACGGTGATACGGTCGTGGTGACCACCACGCGTCCGGGCGATTTCGTGGTGTGCAACCTCGCGAGCCTCTCGCTCGGCCGTCTTCCCGTCGAGGACGACGAAACCATGGGCCGCGTGATCGAGACCGCGGTGCGCGCGCTGGACAATGTCATCGACCTGAATTTCTACGCGTTGCCCTATGCGCGCATCACCAACCATCGCTATCGCTCAATCGGCCTGGGCGTTTCGGGCTATCACCACATGCTCGCCCGTCGTGGGATCTCGTGGGAGAGCGAAGAGCATTTGGCCTTTGCCGACGAGGTGTTTGAACGCATCAACTACCACGCGATTCGCGCTAGCGAGTGCCTGGCGGAGGAGCGTGGGGCCTACGGGCTGTTCGAGGGTAGCGATTGGCAGACGGGTGCATATTTTGCCAAGCGCGGCTACTGCTCCTTGTCCGGTGGGGCTGCCGAGGTGCGCGAGGGCGCGATGGGTTCCGAGCGTTGGGGCGAGTTGGCCGAGGAGGTGGCGCGCAATGGCGTGCGCAACGCTTATCTTCTGGCGATTGCGCCCACGAGCTCGACTTCGATCCTTTCGGGAACCACGCCGGGCATCGACCCGATTATGCGCAAGTTCTTCTTGGAGGAGAAGAAAGGCTCGATGCTGCCGCGCGTGGCGCCGGAGCTTTCGCCGCGTACGTATTGGTACTACAAGCCGGCGCACTATATCGAGCAGGCATGGAGCGTGCGCGCCGCGGGTGTGCGCCAGCGCCATATCGACCAAGCGCAGTCGATGAACCTCTACATCACGAATGACTACACGTTGCGTCAGGTGCTCAACCTCTACCTCGAGGCATGGCGTTGCGGTGTGAAGACGATATATTACGTGCGCAGCAAATCCTTGGAAGTGGAGGAGTGCGAGTCCTGTTCGGCATAAAGCCTACACGTATCGCATGAGCGCGCTCGACCCCCGCGGACCCATATCCGGCCCCGCGGGGGTTACGCGTATCGATAGGGGGTTTATATGGAGCGGGCGGCAGCGTGCACGGCCCAGTCCGTACCGGGGTAGATATCAAGTGTGTGTTTGTCAAGTTTCCGTATGCGTGTCAATCGGAAATGGGTAACATGCGTCTATAAAAAGACGCCCGTACTAACTATGTGCGGTTTTCAATATACCTGTTTTGCAGGTGGGAAATTTGAATCCAACGGCTATACTGTGCGAGATTATCAAGCAAAACCGTAGCCAAGAGCTGTGCCGAGGTCATGAGCACGTCGAGAGGTGAGAGTTGTGGCTGATCAGAAAACGGGACGCGCATACGATGCGAAGGTGCGCCGCCAGGCAGTGAAGGTACTTTCCACGGGGGCGGGCCATCGTGCCCTTGCCTCCAAGCTCGGCATACCCGATGCCACCGCTCGTCAATGGGCGCGCTCGTACGCCGCCGGCGGCAAGGTCGCGGTGATGAATGCGGGGGCCACGCATCGCGTGTATCCGTTCGAGCTCAAGCTCTCCGCGGTCAAGGACCGTTTGGAGAACGGCATGAGCGTGCGTGAAGTGATGATCAAGCACGGGATCCCCAGCGAGTCATCGGTTAAGACCTGGTGTCGTCAGTACCGTGCCCATGGTGAGGAGGCCCTGGTCAACAAGCCGCGCGGCGTCAAGCCGCGTCATGTGCGCGAGCAGCTGGAGCGCGAGCGTGCCGAGGCGGAGCGCGCCGAGCGTGAACGGGCTCAGGGCGGTCAGGCCGAGGAGTAGGTCGAGGGGCCGTAAGCGGTCCGGATACGTCAGATTTCAAGGGCGGGCATCCTTTGGGGTGCTCGCCCTTTTTCATGTGCGCCGGTTCTAGTACCCCAAGGGGATGCCGAGTTGGTATTGCGCCTGTTCGAGGTCGAGGACCCAGGTGCCGTCTTCAAAGGTCAGCTGGAACCCGAGGAAGGATTCGGAGTCCATCTCGGCGTTCTCGATTGCCTCGGCGAACAGCTCGCGTATGTGCGCCTGCTCGTTCTCGGCGAGGGGCCTCTTGGCCCCCGCCCCGTCAGTGTTCAGCTCGCTAACATAGCTGTAGACGCTTTGCCGCAGCGTGGCGCGCATGTCGAAGAGGTCGGGTCCCCAGGTGTAGAGGTACAGACTGGCGGTACCTTCGTTGATGTGTGCGTAGCAGGAGTCGATCTGGTAGCTGAAATTGGAGACCGACCAATCCGCGTAGGCGTTCGCGTCGATGCCAAGCTCCTCGCAGGTGTAGCCGGTGGCTTCCGTCATGCTCTGGTTAAGGCCATCGATGACCGCAGTGCGTTCGGGGCTCTGCTCGCTGGCGATGGCCTGCAGGTAGGCCTCGCAAATCTGCACGCAGGTGCGTTCGTCGTCATCCAGGGAGTCCATGTCGATTCCGGGGCTCGGGTCGTGACCGTCGTACGAGGGCTCTTCCGGCTCGATGAGTTCGGGGGAATCCGTCTCGGACGTCAGGTCCGAGAAGATGCCACCTATGCCGTAGAGCAAGGCGGGCAGCAAGTTCGCTAAGACGACGAAGATGACGATCGCCCGCACGGTCTTGCCCAGCGTCGAAGGTCCCCGCTTGTCTTTGGGTGCGGCTTTGGCGGCCCGTCGCGCGGCGGTGCGCTCCGCCTGCATCTGCCGCTTTCGCTCGCGCGCTTCGGAGGGGCTGGGGGATTGCTCGCGCCGGGAGTCATCGGCGGTGTCGTCTGCGGAGGGGGCCTCGTAATCGTCGCGCGTCTTGGTGGGGCCGTCGTAGGGGCTCCCGTCAAGGGCACAGGTCTCCGGTTCGATGCCGTCGAACAGCCCGTCGAAAACGCCCGGTTCGTCCCATGGGAGGGTCGGTTCACCGGCGGTGAACGGATCGACCTGGGCGTCGTGCTCTTTGCGTCGTGCCATGGGTGCCTCCCATATTCTTCACGGTGCCGGGGCTTCGCGCGTCTCGGGCGATGGAGTTCGCGGGTGCCGTACGCGCGGGTGTATCGGCACAGTATATCTTGCGTTCTCGCCGCTTCGCGGCCACCGACCGTTTGCGGGAAACAGGCGGTATCTCGCGGCGGGTTGAACGGCAAGTGGGTATGATGCATCCAACGAAAACCACGTTCTAAGGACCGAACATGTTCTTCCTCTTCGATCTTGTGGGCGGCCTCTTTGGCTTGGCGATTATCTTCGTAATTGTTGGCCTGGTCACGGGCAACCTGTTCTTCGTGGTCAAGCAGCAGCATGCGGTGATCATCGAACGTCTGGGAAAGTTCCATCGCATCGTGGGCGCCGGCTTTCACGTCAAGATCCCCTTCATCGACCGCAAGGCCGCAACGGTGAGCTTGCGCACCATGAAGAACGGCTTCGATATCGACGTGAAGACGCAGGACAACGTGACCATCGGCTTGGAGGTCTCCGCTCAGTATCACGTGAGCTATGAGATGGGCACCGGCCCTGCCGAGTCCGGCGTGTACAAGAGCTACTACATGCTCCAGCAGCCCGTGGCGCAGATGCGCGACTTCATCACCGACGCCCTGCGCTCTTCGATTCCCGTCTACACCCTCGACGAGGTCTTTGCCAAGAAAGACGACATCGCCAAGGACGTGAACGCAACCGTGTCCGAGCAGATGGACGCCTACGGGTTCACCTTGGTGAGCACGTTGATCACCAAGATCGCACTGCCCGCTGAGGTCGAGGACTCCATGAACCAGATCAACGCCGCGCAGCGCACCAAGGCTGCCGCGCAGGACCTCGCCGAGGCCGATCGCATCCGCCGCGTCACCGAGGCGCGCGCTGAGGCCGAGGCCATGGAGAAGGCCGGCGAGGGCATTGCCAACCAGCGCAAGGCCATCGCCATCGGTATCAAGGATTCGCTCGAGACCATCCAGGAGACGGGCGTGGGCAATGCCGAGGCCAACCAGTTGTTCATGTTCACCCAGTGGACCGAGATGATGAACGAGTTCGCCAAGAGCGGCCGTGCGAGCACCGTGGTGCTGCCCACCGACTTTACGCAGAGCGCGGGCATGTTCGAGCAGATGCTCGCCGCGAGCCAGGCCTCCGACGCCGCGCCCGTGCCCCAGGCGCCCCCGGTTCCGCCGGTGGGCCCGCGCGATTAGGCTCGAGTCGAGTCACCGAGCCTGTTCGGCGACGTGTAAACTGGGTATATAGCAACCGGAATGCAACGAGGGGGCCGCGGGAAACGGCCCCCTCTCCTGAGGAGAGGGGAAGCGATGAGCAGCTCGAGAAAGATGTTGAAGATTATCGCCATGGTGTCCGCCATCACGGGTCTGGCCATGCTCACGTTTGGCCTGGCGGTCGCCGGCGCCGGCCTGTTCGGCGGCACCGCGATTTCGGGTACGGACGCGGCGCCCCTGTACATGGGCGTTTCCGGTGTGTCGGGCCTGTGCTTTGTGGTGATGGGCCTCATGGGCATGCGCGCCTCGAACGTGCCGTCGCGCAGCGGCACCGCGGTCGCGACCTCGCTCGGTTGCCTTGCAGTCACTGCCGTGGCGGTGCTGTTCTGGTCGTGGCAGGGCTTTGTGAAGATCGACGTGCCGAACGCGATCCTGCTGGTCGTGGGCGCGGTCGAGGCGCTCGCCGTCCTGTTGCTCGCCCGCAAGGTCAAGAAGGAGCACGCCACCTGGCATTAATGCCGCCCGCCCATGCGCCTCTCGTCGCTGGTTTCGGCAATGTGCGCTTGAGGTTATGAACGATTTTTATGGCAAAAACTGGAGCTTATGAACGGTCCGTTCATAAGCTCTTTTTTCGTGCGCCCATCTACCTGCGGAAATAATTTGCCCCAAAGAGGTGAAGGGGGTCAATCGTTCACGGCTTGCGCGCGCGGCCCCGTCCAGCGGATCTTGAGCAGCCGAGCGAACGGGCGCTCGAAGACGGGTGCAGCGCATGCGAGGACGATGATGGCGGTGAGTGCGACGACGGCGAGCGCCCCGGGCACCGCCTCGATCATCCAAGGGGTGTCGTAGAAGGACGTGTGGAAGGTGAGCCATGCGCGGATTAGGCGATGCAGCACGTAGACTTGAAGCGTGCGGCGACCGAGGGTGGTGAGTGCGCTTCGATGCTCGGGCGCTAGGCGGATCAGGGCGACGGAGAACAGCGCGCCTACTCCGAGCGCGGTGAGCTTTTGCAGCGCTCCCATAAGAAGGCCATGCTCATAGGGGTTGTCGCCATAGACCATGGGGAAGAACCACTCGTGCGCATCGGGGTCGATCACGCGTATGACGGCAATCGCGAGAGCGATCGCAACTGCGTACGATGCCCCTCGCCAGCTGCGAATGCGCAGGATGTTCTGCGGTTCCAGGTAATACCCGAGCGCGAAGCACGGCAAAAACGCGATGGTTCGACTGATGGCGAGCAGTCCGCTCGAGAGGTCGACCATGCCCCACAGCAGCGAAGCGGTGAGTGCGAGCGCCAGGCCTCGTCGAGGACCCAGATGTGACAGCGCGGGGGTCAGTGCATGCCAGCACGCCATGGAGACCAGGTACCACGGTGCTGATGTGAACGCGAGGATGCGCGCGGGCGTGAGGGCGGCTCCGTTGACGAGCGCGAGCGCCAGTTGGAAGCCGAAGCCGAGGGCGAGGAAGCTCAGGATGCGGTCGACGTTGAGCTTGCCTTCACGGTACGCGCCTTTGGCGAACAGGCCGGACATGAACACGAAAAGCGGCATGTGGAATAGGTAGATGATGTCGAAAATTGCGCTGAGGACGGGGTTCTCGTTGTGTATGGGGTGCGCCACGTGGCCGAGGACCACCAGGATGATGAGGATACCCTTGATGTTGTCGAACAGGGCGATTCTCTCACCCCCGCGTTTTTCCACGCCCGGCCCCCTTTCGTTGCGCACGGAGCTCCCATGCTAACAAGACCGAGGCGGTCGCGTCGTTGCCGTAAGATATCTGCATATATGACGTAAACGGGCGGCCTGTCGAATGCGGCCCGCCCTTGGCGAGAGGGGCTTTCGTGAATCTGGAAGAGACCAAGATCGGCTTTATAGGATTCGGCAACATGGCGAGCGCAATGGCGGACGGATGGATTGCCAGTGGCGCGGTTCCGGCTGGAAACATGTGCGCCTGCGCCGGTCGCTACGAGGCGCTCGTGTCCCGCTGCGAGGTGCGCGGCATGCGCGCATTCGAGGATGCGGCGGATGTGGTGCGCGTCTCCGACGTGGTGGTCGTCGCCGTGAAGCCCTACATGATCGAGGGGGTCTTGGCGCCGCTCGCTGAGGGCCTGGCCGGAAAGGCGGTGCTCTCCGTCGCCGCCGGTTGGGACTGCGAGGCATATGAGCGCGTCATCCCGGGGACGCGCCACCTCTCGACGGTGCCCAACACCCCGGTCGCCATCAACGAGGGCGTGATCGCCTGCGAGAAGGCCTCCACGCTCACCGACGCCGGCCATGAGCTCGTCTTCGCTCTGCTCGATCTGCTCGGTACACCGGTCGAGGTCGAGACACGCTTGCTTTCCGTGGCGGGCACGGTGGGCGGTTGCTCCCCGGCGTTCATAGCCATGGTCATCGAGGCCCTGGCGGATGCGGCGGTGAAGCACGGGATCCCGCGTGCGACGGCGTACCCCATGGTGAGTCAGATGATGGTGGGAACCGCGAAGCTGCAGCTCTCGACGGGCATGCACCCCGGCGCGATGAAGGACGCCGTGTGCTCTCCCGGTGGAACCACGATTCGCGGCGTCGCCGAGCTCGAGGCCGCCGGCATGCGATCGGCGTTCATCCGCGCCATCGACGCGATCGAGGGTTAGCGTGGCCCGCCTGTAGGGCATTCGCCCGCCTCCCGCCTCCTCAGGGCTGGGTTTTCTCAAGATGAAACACGGGCGAAATAATGTTGACTCCAGTTTGCTAAAGCGCAATACTGCAGTCGTTCACTTTAGTTGACGAGAGCGTGTCCGCGCGAACGTCGCGATCAAAAGGGTTTTGAAGTCATGCGTCATCTCTGCCTAAACATTCTCAGCATTATTAGCTAGCACGGGTTGGCAAGATGTGCCGCCCGTGCGTTCACGGGCGGCTGATAGCTGATGGGGGCCGTCGTATTGTATCGACGGCCCCCATTTTTTCTGGCTTTGACACTCAAGAGGGGGAGGAAATCATGAACGGAGTCGTATTGATGGTGGTGGCGGCAGCGGTTTTGGCCGCGGGCTACCTGGGCTACGGGAGGTGGCTCGCAGGCAAGTGGGGCGTCGACCGCGAGGCCCTCACGCCGGCGTGCCGCATGGAGGACGGCAAGAACTTCTCGCCGGCGTCCGCCTTCACCGTCTTCTCGCACCAGTTCAGCTCGATCTGCGGTGCGGGTCCCGTTACGGGCACCATCGTTGCCATGGCGTTCGGTTGGCTTCCGGTCGTGTTGTGGGTGCTCGTGGGCGGCATCTTCTTCGGCGCGGTGCACGATTTCGGCGCGCTGTACGCCTCGATGAAGAATAACGGCAAATCGCTCGCGCAGCTCATCGAGAAGTACATCGGCCGCACGGGGCGTCGCCTGTTCCTGCTGTTCTGCTGGTTGTTCTGCCTGATCGTGATCGCCGCGTTCACCTCCATGGTCGCCGGCACCTTCAAGTTCACGCCCGACGCTGCCGGCGCGGTCGATTTTGCCAAGTCCTATGCCGCCGGTTGCGCGGGCACGATCTCGATCCTGTTCACCTTCGTCGCCATGGCCTTCGGTTGGGCTTGTCGCAAGTTCAACCTCACGGGCGCCAAGCAGTTCGCCACGGGTGTCGTCCTCATGGTCGCCATGTTCGCGGTTGGCATGCAGTTCCCCGTCTACCTCGATCTTAATGGTTGGATCGCCGTCGTCATGGTGTACCTGGTGTTCGCCGGTGCCATGCCCATCCAGACTCTCAAGCAGCCGCGCGACTACCTGACTTCCATCATGATGATCGTCATGATCGTGTGCGCCGTCCTCGGCATCGTGGTGCTCGGCGCCAAGGGCCAGGCTACCATCACCGCCCCGGTGTTCACGGGCTTTACCTCCGCCTCCGGCATGATGTTCCCGGTCCTGTTCGTCTCCGTCGCGTGCGGCGCGCTCTCCGGTTTCCATAGCCTGGTGTCCTCGGGTACGTCCTCAAAGATGGTCGAGAACGAGGCCGATGCGGTGAAGGTCGGTTACGGCGCCATGGTCGTGGAGTCCTTCGTGGGCATCCTCGCCATCATCGTCGCCGGCATCATGTTCTCCGATATGAACACTGCTGGCACGGGTGCCCTTAACGGCGGTGTCGCCTCCACCCCGTTCGCGATCTTTGCCACCGGCATCGCCCGCGGTATGCAGGCGTTCGGTATCGACGGCACCGTGGCCACTGTGTTCATGACCATGAACGTCTCCGCCCTCGCCCTGACCTCCCTCGACGCGGTCGCCCGCATCGGCCGCACGTCTTTCTCCGAGTTCTTCGCCGCGAGCAATGACGCTCTGGCCGTTGAGAGCGAGAAGACCGGTGCCATGAGGGTGCTCGGCAACCCCTGGTTCGCCACCGTGGTGACCCTGCTGCCCGGTCTGGCCCTCACCTTTGGCGGCTACCTCAACATCTGGCCGCTCTTCGGCGCCTCCAACCAGCTGCTCGGCGGCATGACCATGATCACCTTGGCCGTGTTCTGCAAGTGCACCGGTCGCCGTGGCCTGATGCTCTACGTGCCCGTGGCGTTCCTGCTCGTGTGCACCTTCACCTCGCTCGCCATGAGCATCGCCGGCTGCGTGACGGCACTGCAGACGGGCGGGATGGCCGTCATGGCCACCTCTGGCCTGCAGCTCGTGTTCGCCGTGCTCCTGGTTGCGCTCGGCCTGATCGTCACCGGCAACTGCCTGAAGGAGCTGCGCGGCAAGGAGTTCGGCTCCATGCCCGACGAGGAACCCGAGTGGTCCGAGATGGGCGCGCGCGACTACCGCGCCGGTAAGTTCTCGGGTAGGGGAGAGGTCCCCGAGGGCGTGGCAGTGGAAGCGTGACGGGGTCCGGGCCGTTCGGCCCGTGAATCGCGATCCCCCCAAAAAAACCGACGGGCCGGTCGCCGAGGGGCGTCCGGCTCGTTTCGCCTCGCGAGCCGGCGCGTAACCGGGGTGTGGAGGCGGGGAGCTCGGCGATACGCTCTTCGCATGCACTGGGTATAATGGTTCAACATCAAATGACCCGACATGGACCGATCGTCCTGTAAAGGAGTAATCATGGGCAAGGGTATGAGTTTTGTCGCAGGCGCCGCCCTGGGTGCCGCCGCCGGTGTCGTCCTGGGCGTCCTGTACGCGCCCCGCTCCGGCTCCGAGACCCGCGCCATGGCCGCCGATATGGCCAACGACGCGTGGGATTCCGCTCGCGATATGTATGAGCAGGGCGTCGACCAGGCCCGTTCCGCCATGGGCGATTTCGGCCCCACCGTGGACGCCGCGACCGACGAGCTCCGCGCCAAGGTCGACCTCGCCCGCGAGCGCATGGACCAGCTGCGCGAGCAGCTCAACGTCGCGGTCTCCAACGGCACCGTGACGCCCGCCGCCGACGTGGTGGTGGAGACGGTCGCCCCCGAGGCCCCGCTCGACCCCGTCCAGGCGTAGAGCGCCTCGCCGTCATCTCGCATGCTGGCAGGTGATTTCGCAGGGCTCAAGCTGTACAAGCTTCCCCCGCAGGACAAGAAGGTCAAAAAAGACGGCACGCCCCGCGATCCCAAGAAGATCGGCAAATTCCATTGCCCGGTGTTCACGCCGGATGGGACGCGCGTGGTCGGTTTCATGCTCAAGATGCCCGACATCGCCGGCATGATCAAGCAGCCCGATCGCTTCGTGGCGTACGACGCGATCACCGCCGGTGCCGAGGAGATCGTCGTCAAGGAGGGTCTCGCCGCGTTCGACGCCGCCGCGGCCAAGCGACTCGGCATCGATTTGGACGAGTGCCTCATCTGGACGGGCATGGACGTCCGCACGGTCTCGGGCGAGCGCGTCGGCTATTGCGCCGACGTCGATTTCAACTTGCGCACCGGCGTCGTCAACGCGTTCATCCTCACCGAAGGAGGGGCTTCGAACGCCCTGGTCGGCCATCGCGAGATGCCCGTGGGCATGCTCAAGGGGTATCGGGACGGCGCCATGGTCGTGAGCGACGAGGCGGCTTCCCTCGAGTTTTCCGGCGGTGCGGCGGCGAAGGCCGCGGAGGCGAGCGTGAAGGTGGCCGCCAAGGCCTCCGAGGTCACCGCCAAGGCGAAGGTCCGGGCCAAGAAGGGTGCGGCCGTCATCGATGAGAAGGGCTCCAAGGCCCTGGACAAGGGCAGCCGCGCCCTGGGCAAGCAGCTCGGCAAGACGAAGGGCATGTTCGGCGCCTTCGTGAGCGAGTACAAGAAGGCCGCGGGAACGCCCGCGAAGGGTTCGGCGAAGAAGTCCTAGCGAGCGCCGTTTCCCATATAGGACATCAGATGGACGGGAGAACCATTGCCAAACTACACCACCTCCTATTCCACCAAGAACAAGCCCCGCTATCGCAAGAACACCGACGGGCGCCTTTCCGGCGCCCGCAAGCCGCCTCGTCGCAAGGACGCTCAGTACCTGCGCCGAACTCAGGGCTTTGGCGGCCGACGCCGCTCCGGTCACGGATATGGCGGAAACGACCGCCGGCCGTACGCCCTCATCGTGGTCGGATGCGCTTTCCTGCTGTTCGTGGCGAGCATCGTGTGGTACGCCAACCGCAGCGTCGAGATCACGCTGAACGGCGAGCCCGCAAAGATCCGCATCAATTCGACGATCGAGCGCATCATGAACGACCATGAGCTCGAACCGCGGCCGGGCAACCTGCTCGCCGTGGACGACACCGTCTTGGAGAAGGGCGGCGGCACCGCCTGCACCGTGAAGCTCGACGGCAAGGCGGTCGGCAACGACCGGCTGGACGAGGTCGAGCTGGCGGGCGGCGAGGACCTGACCGTCGATGACGGGAAGGACGTCTACGAGGAGCATGATGTCGAGGCGACTGCGATCGACCCCGCCCTCACCATCGAGGGGGCGGGCCCTGTGCGCTTCGTTAAGACATGGGGCGTGCCCGGGCGCTCGGAGGTCTGGACGGGGAAGAAGACCGGTCTGGTGGTGGACAAGGGCGTTGTCAAAGACGTCGTGAACGCCGAGGTCTCGTGCACCACGGTCACGCCGGATGTCAAGGGCAAGAAGTACGTCGCCCTGACGTTCGACGAGGGCCCCAGTTCCCGGACGTCCGACATCCTGGACATCCTCGAGGAGAAGGGCGCGAAGGCGACGTTCTTCGTGTCGGGAGACAGTGTCTCCTCCGGTGCCTCGGCGGTGAAAGCGATCGCCGATTCGGGCAACGAGCTCGGTACCAATGCGTACTCCGATGTGAATCTAAAAGACCTGTCCGCCTCCGACCTGCGTTCTCAGCTTTCCGACAGCTTCGCCGCGGTGAAGAAGGCGGGCGGCGGCGAGGTCTCCCTCGTGAGGCCTCCGTTCGGGGAGTTCTCCGATCGGAACTGGGCCGACGCGATGGACTTGGTGAGCGCCATCGTCTCTTGGAACGTGGACTCGGGCGACTGGCTGCTCCCGGGCGCCGGCGCGGTGGCGGACACGGTCGTCGACTCGGTCCGAAACGGCAGCATCGTGCTGCTCACGGACAACGAGGCGACCGCCTCCCAGACGGTGGAGGCGCTTCCCCAGATCATCGACCGCCTGCAGGCGGAGGGGTACGAAATGGTGACGTTGTCCGAGCTCATCGCCTCGGACGACGACCTCAAGGACCTGGTCGACCTTTCGAAGGCCGGGATGCCCAAAGGGGCGGGCCTGCCGGTGATCGCCGACGGGGAGAAGTAGCGCCCGGTGCATCCGGTCGGGTCCTTACCATGTGCTGATAATGGGCGTGCCGTCATGCGTAGGCGGCATGGTATAGTAAATGCGGCTGTGCCCATGGGGCCGGCCGCATGTTTTTTGGAAGTTGAGGGTCACGAGAAAGGCCTGAGGTGAAACCTAAACCCCGACCACACAGTCGCTGACCCCTGCGAGTGACTCCTTCGCGCACAGCGCGGCAGATGAGCGCCCGCCGGGGTGCATCTGCATATTGAAGGAGCACTATGAACTACTTTTCCGAAATGCTCAGACTCCCGGTCGTGGATGCGGCCGGCGAGAAAATCGGTGTCGTGAACGACTTGGGCATCGCCACGGGCGAGGTCTTCCCTCGCGTCACCGCGCTGGCCTTCCAGGGCCCGGGCAAGACGCCGTTCATGATCAGTTGGCGCAAGTACGTCGAGCGCTTCGACGAGGACGGCGTGTACCTCAAGTACCCCGCGACCGACATCCGCTTCTCCTATCTCCAGCCCGATGAGGTCCTGCTCGCGCGCGACATCATGAACAAGCAGATCGTCGACACGCAGGGCATGAAGGTCGTGCGCGTGAACGACATCAAGTTGTCGGCCACCGGCGACAACCAGCTGCGCCTGCTCGGCGCTGAGGTGGGTGCCCGCGGCCTCTTGCGTGCCATCCACCCGCTGTTCGAGCGCGCGAGCGTGAAGTTCGCGCAGATGCTCGGCAAGCCGCTCGCCGAAGATATCATCGCCTGGTCCTACATGGACCTGCTCGAGCGTTCCACCAAGCAGATCAAGCTCTCCGTCTCGCACAAGACCCTTTCCGAGCTGCACCCGGCCGATATCGCCGACATCATCGAGCAGCTCGATCCGCGCCTGCGCACGCAGGTGTTCGCCCAGCTCGACACCGAGCAGGCGGCCGAGGCCATCACCGAGCTCGACGACGATGAGCTCATGACCGAGATGCTCGAGGGCCTGTCCGACCGCGAGGCGTCCACGATGCTCGCCACGATGGACCCCGATGACGCTGCGGCGCTCATCGAGGAGCTCGATTACGAGAAGGCCGAGAAGCTCCTGCGCCTCATGGGCGTCAAGGAGGAGAAGGCCATTCGCAACCTGCTCGGATACGAGGAGGATACCGCCGGCCGTATCATGACCAACCAGTTCGTGGCGCTTCCCGCCACGGCCACGGTCCAGGATGCCATCGACGCCCTGCGCGGCCTCGACGAGGATTTCGAGAGCATCTACTACGTCTACACCACCGACGCCGAGGGTGCGCTGACGGGCGTGCTCTCCATGCGCTCGCTCGTGGTGGCCGAGCACACCGACCGTCTCAAGGACCTGGCGTATCGCGATGTGGTGTGGGTTGCCCCGGACCTCGATCAGGAGCTCGTGGCCGACGAGATGACCAAGTACGACCTCGTTGCGATTCCCGTCTGCGACGAGAACCGCCATATCCTGGGCATCGTCACGGTCGACGACGCTCTCGACGTCATTGCCGAGGAGCATGCCGAGGACCTGCAGATCGCCGGCGTCTCGGTGAGTGAGAACAGCGCGGGTGAGTCCACGCACGCATTCTCCTGGTTTGCTCAGCGCCAGTACTGGGTCCTGGTGTGGGCCATCGCCGCTTGCGCCATCGCCGCCATCGTGGTGCCCGGGCTCGGCGGCATCGATACCAGCTACATGGGAATGGGTGAAGAGGGCGCTCGTCAGCTGGTGACCGGCTATGGCATGCTTGCCCTCATGCCGATCTCCATCATGCCCGTCGTGCTCATGGCCTCGATGCGCATGGTCTCATTTGTGAAGAACAGCTACCTTGAGTACGATGAGCGCGACGACGAGCCCAAGCCCTATCTGGGGTTCTTCATCAAGACCACGCTCATCGGCCTGGTGCTTGCCGTGGTGGTGTACCTGTGCGGTGAGCTGATGGTGACGACGCTCTTTGCCGAATCGGTGACAGCCGAGGCCGCAACATACCTCGCGTGCTTCCGTAACGCGGGCGTCGTAATTGCGGGGACATACATGAGTGCCGTGATCTACTTCTACATTCTGTTCCGCAGCGACGAGAAGGACCAGAGCATCTCTGGCACCTCTCTGACGTTCGCCGCGGTGTTGCTGTCTGCCCTTGCGTATACGTTCCTCGGCGCCATGCCGTTGCTGTAGGGTGATTGGATCATGGAGCAATCAACCAAAAAGAAACTGACCGTCGCGGCCGTGTTGGGCGCCATGGGCCCCGGCCTGCTGGCCGCGCTTTCGGGAAACGACGCCGGCGGCATCGCCACCTATTCGAGCGCCGGCGCGAGCTACGGCTATGCCACGCTGTGGATGCTGCCCGTGATGGCGCTGCTGCTCATCGTGGTGCAGGAGACGGCGGCCCGCTGCGGATGCGTTACGGGCAAGGGCTTCGCCTCGCTCATCCGCGAGAAGTTCGGCGTGCGCAAGACTGCGCTCGCCATGGTGGCGCTCCTCATCGCCAACACGGCGGTGACCATCTCCGAGTTCGCGGGCATTGCGAGCGGCCTTGCGCTGTTCGGCATTCCCAAGACGGTTTCGGTACCGCTTATGGGCCTGCTCATCTGGCTGCTGACCATGAGCGGCAGTTTCCGCCGGATCGAGAAGATCCTGTTGCTCGTGAGCTGCGTCTTCGTGACTTACGTGGTCGCTGCGTTTTTGGCCGGCCCCAACTGGGGCGAGGTGGCGCTTTCCACGGTGACGCCGCATCTCATCCCCGAGCCGAGCTACGTCTCGCTGCTTGTCGCTACGATCGGTACCACCATCGCGCCGTGGATGATCTTCCTGGCGCAGAACAACGTGGTCGATAAGAACGCGGACGAGTCCGATATCGTCCTGCAGCGCATCGACACCACCACCGGCTCCGTGATCGCCTGCGCCATTGCATGGTTCATCATCATCACGACCGGCGCGGTGCTGTACCCCGCCGGCATCGAGGTCGCCGACGCCGCCGATGCCGCACTCGCCCTCGAGCCCATCGCCGGCGAGTTCGCCACGGTGCTGTTCGCCGCGGGATTGGTCGCGGCGAGTTTCCTGGCGGCCTGCGTGCTGCCCGGCGTGACGTCCTCCGCGGTGTGCGAGGCGTTCGGCTGGGAGCGCGGCGCCGACCGCAGCTGGAACGAGGCCCCGGTGTATCGCGGCATCATCACGGTGATCATCGTGGCGTCTGCCGCGCTCGTGATCATGCCCGGCGTCGATCTGTTCCAGATCATGATGAGCGCCCAGGTCATCAACGGCGTGCTGCTGCCCATCCTGCTCGTGTTCCTCGTCTTCATCGCCAGCGACAAGCACATCATGGGCCGGTTCAAGAACAGCCGCCTGTGGAATGTGCTCACTTGGGCGACCATCATCTTGATCACGGTCCTCACCGTCGTGATGTTCGTCCTCCAGGCGCTGGGTTACTAGCACGGAGGGAACCTGCCGCGCGGTCGATTGCCACCGCGAGTCGACTGATGCCGCGATGCGGCCACCGCGGCGTCGGAGTTGTCATAAGGCGGTCGACGCCTTGCTGCCCGCGCCATTATTGCCTTGCAGCAGCGCGCACGGCGCGTGTGATGTCGAAAAAAACGTGTTTGAATCGTGTCAAATTCGACATTGCACACGCGGAGCTACGGATGTGCACGCCGCAAAGGTGTCGCGATCGTATGAGATATCGAGTCAACGTGGGGCGTCGCGCTCGTATGAGGCAATAAGATCCGCGTAGCACTCGAGGGGCGGAACATCGTCACTGCCAGCGCGTATGGGCGGCAAGATCATTGTGCGGCTCACGAATGGACCCGACGTGTTTCTTGGTACCCCGTAGCGTTCAAGAAGCCGTGCGAAATAAACAGTGTCCAGCACGTCGCTATATGAGAAGCGAACGATGCGTGCGCCGAGGACGCTGAGGCGCGATTCTCGCAGGCGCTCATCTGTGAGCACTTCAATCAGGTCTTTCCCTTTAGTCATTGTTGGGTCGATGTATTTTTGCCTTCCGTCGAGTTCGCCGATGATGATGGTGCCGTCGTCGAGGACCCAGTAGAAGTCGACGCGTATCACCTTGCTTGGATTCATCGGGTCTCGACATTCAACCTGAAGGTCGGGCACGGCAAAGCCGAGCATTATCATCGTCGCGCGCGCAATGGATTCGCCTCCGCTCTCGCTGCGTGAATCTGCGAGGGTTAAAACATCGATCGTTCGTTGGAAGTCACGTGATCGGGCTATCGTCGGATCTGCCTTGACTAATTCAATGAGCTCGCCCTTCGACTTTCCGGTTTCGCGCAGCGCGGAATCGGCGATGGGGAGAGAGATGCGCAGGTCTTCGGCGCGCAGGCAATGGTGGAGCGTTTGGGGGACCGTTGATACGCGAAGTCCGTCGACAGTCTCAAATGCAGGGTGTTTGGCAGATCTTGAGATAATCGTTTTTGTTTGAATCTGATACGGGGCGAGGATGTTCAGCTTGTCGAGAAGTTCATAAGACACGTTCCAACCCCTGATGGCGGCAGCGGTGTAGCTATCGAAAATCCATTTCGGATGCAGTTGCGCGATTGCTCTGGCTACGTGCAGCACCTGGTCTCGTCGAGAAAGCCCCTTCCAATATGTTCGTCGAACGTAAACTCCGCAATGCGGAGAAAGGAGCAAGCGTGGCTTTGCATGATTCGAGCGATAGGCGAGCGCCCTCATGAGATGTTTGTCCTTGGGTCGGGCAAGGCATTGATGATGCTGCTCGGCCGCGTTCAAGAGCGCGTCGATTTCATTGTCGTATTTGACCGTCATCATTCCTCCCTCTTACGCAATGTCATGGAGATGAGAGCGTATCTGGGAGGTCTGGCCGGGCTTTGCTTTACGTCCCGAGTTGGCGGACCGTATATTGGCTTTCGATCGGAAGAATTCCGAATCTAGCAGATGAGAGGCTTGCCGATGGTTTGACGGTGCGTCGGGTGAGCATGGATTAACAGCAAGATAGCGTATTTCGCTGCATGGTTGCGCTTCGTGCAATGTCGAAA